>NZ_BAAGTD010000001.1:0-9301 GCF_054782095.1 Streptomyces capparidis
GCGCCGCACCCCGGGCCCCCGCACCCGCCGCGCCCGCCCCCGCGCCCGCCGCCGCACCGGCCCCCGTCGCGCCCGCCGCGCCGGACGCCCCCGTGCCCGTGATCTCCCCCCTCGTCCGCAGGCTGGCCCGCGAGCACGGCCTCGACCTGCGCACCGTCACCGGCACCGGCCCCGAGGGGCTGATCCTCCGCGCCGACGTGGAGCGGGCCGCCGCCGAGACCGCCGACGCCAGGCGCGCCCCGAGCCGGGCGCCCGCGCGCGCCCACCCGGCCGACGCCACCCGGATCCCGCTCAAGGGCCTGCGCGGCACCGTCGCCGACCGGCTCACCCGCAGCCGCCAGGAGATCCCCGACGCCACCTGCTGGGTGGACGCCGACGCCACCGAGCTGCTGGCCGCCCGCGCCGCCATGAACACGGGCACCGGGCAGGCCCGGGTCAGCCTCCTCGCCGTGCTCGCGCGGATCACCACCGCCGCGCTCGCCCGGTTCCCCGAGCTGAACTCCACCGTCGATCCCGTGAACCGGGAGATCGTCCTCCTTCCCGACATCCACCTGGGCTTCGCCGCGCAGACCGAGCGCGGCCTGGTCGTGCCCGTGGTCCGCGACGCGGGCCGCATGACCACCGCCGAGCTCTCCGCGGAGATCGCCCGCCTCACCGAGCGGGCCCGTGCCGGCACCCTCACCCCCGCCGAGCTCACCGGAGGCACCTTCACCCTCAACAACTACGGCGTCTTCGGCGTGGACGGCTCCACGCCGATCGTCAACCACCCGGAGGCGGCCATGCTGGGCGTGGGCCGCATCGCGCCCAAGCCCTGGGTGCACGGGGGCGAACTCGCGGTCCGCCACGTCACCCAACTGTCGTTCACCTTCGACCACCGCGTCTGCGACGGAGGCACGGCGGGCGGCTTCCTGCGCTTCGTCGCGGACTGCGTGGAACAGCCGGCACTGCTGCTGCGGCACCTGTAGGCGCCCGCGGGCAGCCCGCACCTCCCGTCGGACCGGCCGGGATCACCGGCCGTCCGACGCGAGGAGCGACTGCGTCATGTGTAGCACCCGCCACCGACAGTCACCGCCCGCGACCGCCCGGCACCCCGGCCACCCGGCCCGCCCCCGCCCCCGCCGCCCCGAGTCCCCCACCCCCACCGGGAGATACTCGGACCATGGCCCCCACCCCTCCCGGCCCCCCCGCGCCCTTCGACGCCGTCGTGCTCGCCGGCGGGGCCGCGCGGCGGCTCGGCGGAGTGGACAAACCCGCCCTCCCCCTGGGCGGCGCCACCCTCCTGGAGCGGGTGCTCGCCTCCTGCCGCCACGCCGCCCGCCGGGTCGTCGTCGGCCCCCGCAGGCCGCTGGCCGGCCCCGGCGCCGACGCCGTCGTGTGGACCCGCGAGACCCCGCCGGGCGGCGGCCCCCTGCCCGCGCTCGCCGCGGGCCTCGCCCATGTGCGCGAGGAGACGGTGGTGGTGCTCGCCGCGGACCTGCCGTTCATGGACGAGCCCACGGTCCGCCGGCTGCTGGCCGCGCGGGCGGACGACGGCGCCCTGCTCACCGACGCGGCGGGCCGCGCCCAGCCGCTCGCCGCCGTCTACCGCACCGCGTCCCTGCGCCGGGAGCTCGCGGCCCTCTCCGCCGGCCGCCCCGCCCTCACCGGCCTCCCGCTGCGCCTGCTCACCTCCCGGCTGGCCCTGCGCTCCCTGCCCGACGACCACGGCACCTCGTTCGACTGCGACACCTGGGAGGACGTGACCACGGCGCGGGCGCGCATCGGGGAACATGAGAGCGTGCTGGAGACATGGATCGCTGAGGTCAAGTCGGAACTCGGTATCGAGGACCTGGAGGTGGACACCGCGTTCCTGCTCGACGTGGCCCGGGACGCCGCCCACGGCGTGGCCAGGCCCGCCGCGCCCCTGACCACCTTCCTGGTCGGCTACGCCGCGGGCCGCGCGGGCGCCGACCCCCACGCGGTCGCCGAAGCCGCCCGCAAGGCCCAGGCCCTCGCCCTCTCCTGGGAACGGCGAACCCGCGAGACCGAGGCGGGCGGCCGTCCCGGAGAACCCGAGCCCACCCCGTGACCCCCGCCACCGACACCGGGAAGGGCGTCCCGGCCGCCGGGCGGGAGCGGGGGACGGCCGTGGGCTGGGGGGAGGCGCGGGGGATCGCGCGTTCCGCCGTCGGTGGGGCTCTGTCGCCGGTGACCCGGCCCCTCGCGGCCGCGCTCGGGGATGTGCTGGCCCGGCCGTTGGCGGCGCTCACCGACCTGCCCGCCTTCGACACCTCCGCCATGGACGGCTGGGCCGTGGCCGGCCCGGGGCCGTGGCGGCTGCGCGGGCGGGTGCTGGCGGGGGAGCACGCCCCTGCGCCGCTGGAGGACGGCACCGCGACCGCCATCGCCACCGGCGCCCGCCTGCCCGGCGGCGCCACCGCGGTGCTGCGCAGCGAGTACGGCGAGGTGCACGGCGAGACCCTGCACACCACCCGCGCCAGGAGCCCCGAGCCGGGGCAGGACGTGCGCCCGCGCGGCCAGGAGTGCCGCTCCGGGGAGGAGCTGCTCCCGGCCGGGGTGCCGGTGACCCCCGTGGTGCTCGGCCTGGCCGCCGCCGCGGGCTACGACGAGCTGCCGGTGCACCCCGGACCCACCGCCGAGGTGCTGGTGCTGGGCGACGAGCTGCTGGGGGCGGGGCGACCGGAGGGCGGGCGGATCAGGGACGCGCTCGGCCCGTTCCTGGAGCCGTGGCTGCGCGCCCTTGGGGTGCGGGTACTGGGCACCAGCCGGGTGCCGGACGACGAGGACGCGCTGCTGCGGGCGGTGGCGGCCAGCCGCGCCGACGTCGTCGTCACCACCGGCGGCACCGCGTCGGGACCGGTGGACTTCGTCCATCCGGTGCTGCGGCGGCTGGAGGCGCGGCTGCTGGTGAACGGGGTGCGGGTGCGGCCGGGGCACCCGATGCTGCTGGCCGCGCTGCGGGACGGCGGCCACCTGGTGGGCCTGCCCGGCAATCCGCTGGCGGCCGTCTCCGGCGTCGTCACCCTGGCGCAGCCGCTGCTGCGCGCCCTGGCCGGCCGGGCGGTGCCCGCGCCGCGCACCGCCCCGCTGACGGCGGCCGTCCCCGGCCACCCGGACGACACCCGTCTGGTGCCGGTGGCGCTGCGCCCCGGGGAGGCGGTGCCGCTGCGGTTCGCCGGCCCGGCGATGCTGCGCGGCCTGGCCGCGGCCGACGCCCTGGCCGTCGTCCCGCCGGGCGGCGCCGCGCCGGGCGCCGAGGTGGAGCTGCTCGACCTGGGCTGGCACCGCGCGTCGGCGGTCTAGCCAGGGCCTGTCGTGGTCCCGGGGGTGGCTCAGCTCTCGGCGGGCGGCACCGCCCGGCGGATCGTCACCAGCCGGTCCGTCATCTGGAGCGGCGTCGCCTCCGGGTCGTCGAAGTGCAGCAGCCGGTGCCCGCGCACCACCGCCACCACCAGGTCGGTGCACTCCCGGGGGGAGCGGCCGGCCTCCGCCTTGGTGACCGGCCGGTCTATCACGTCCAGGCCGGTGCCGTAGGTCATCAGGTCCTCCACGACGGCGCCGACGTTCGGGCTCACCATGGAGATGCCGAGCAGCCGCCCGGCGGAGCTGGAGCTGGTGACCACCAGGGTGGCCCCGCTCTGCCGCAGCAGCGGCGCGTTCTCGTCCTCCCGCACCGCGACGACGATCTTGGCGTGGTGATTGAGCTGCCGCGCGGTCAGCGTGACCAGCGCCGCGGTCTCGTCCCGCTGCGGCGCGATGATGATCTGACCGGCCCGCTGCACCTCGGCGCGCCGCAGGGTCTCGGAGCGGGTGGCGTCGCCGTGCACGGCCACGATCCCGTCGTTGCCCGCGACGTCCACCGCCTTCTGCTGCGGGTCCACCACGACGATCCGCTCCTTGGACATGCCCTGTCCGATGAGGGTCTGCACGGCGTGCCGGCCTTTGGTCCCGTAGCCGATGACGACGGTGTGATCACGCAAGCGGGACCTCCAACGGTTGATCCTGAGCTGCTGGCGGGTGCGCTCGGCCAGCACCTCCAGGGTGGTGCCGACCAGGATGATCAGGAACAGCACCCGCAGCGGCGTCACCACCAGGACGTTGACCAGGCGGGCGGAGTCGCTGTGCGGGACGATGTCGCCGTAGCCGGTGGTGGAGAGGGTGACCGTGGCGTAGTAGAGCGCGTCGAGCAGCGACACCTCCTCGTCGGCGTTGTCGTGGTAGCCGGACCGGTCGAGCACGACGACGGTCACGGTGACCAGCAGCACCAGCAGCGCCATCAGCAGCCGCCGCACCACCTGGCGCAGCGGCGGCGGCACGTCCTCGGCCGGTATGACGATCGCGCGCGCGTCGGCCTCGTGCTCGGCCCTGCTGACGGCACCCGCCCGCCCGTCATCCGGCCTGCGGCTGCCGGACAACCCGAACGGCGGCATCCTGCTACTCCCGCGGGGACCTGGGCCGACCGACTTCCGCGGGCCGACGCTGCGAGCACATGGGAGGACGACTTTAGCCGCAGCTCCCCGCCGTGCGTACCAGGTGGTGCCCGGACGCGCGGCGCGGCCCCGGCGGCGCCCTCCCCCCTGTCCGCGCCCGCGGCTACGCTCGACCCGTGATCCGGGCAGTGGTCTTCGACGTCGGAGAGACCCTCGTCGCCGACGACCGGCACTGGGGCATGTGGGCCGACTGGCTCGGCGTGCCGAGGAACACGGTGTCCGCGCTGGTGGCGGCCGTGGTGGTGCGGGGCATGGACAACAGCGAGGCGCTGCGGCTGCTGCGGCCCGGCATCGACGTCGACGCCGAGCGCGCCGCCATGGAGGCCGCCGGGCGCGGCGAGCGCCTGGACGACAGCGACCTGTACCCCGACGCGCGGCCCGGCCTGGCCGCCCTGCGCCGGGCGGGCCTCGCCGTCCACGTCTCGGGCAACCAGACCGCCCGCGCCGGTGAGCTGCTGCGGGCGCTGCGCCTGCCGGTGGACGGGGTGGAGGTGTCCGGCGACTGGGGCGTCGCCAAGCCGGACCCCGCGTTCTTCCGCCGGGTCCTGGCGATGACCGGCACGGCGCCCGAGGAGACGGTGTACGTCGGCGATCACCCGGACCGCGACATCTTTCCCGCCCGCGCCGAGGGCCTGCGCACCTGCCTGATCCGCCGCGGCCCGTGGGGCCACCTGTGGGCCGACGACCCGCGGGTGCTGGCCACCGCCGACTGGCGCGTCGACTCCATCCTGGAGCTGCCGCCGCTGCTGGCCCGCGCCTGACCCCGCCTGTCCCGGGGACGCAACCGCGGCGCCCCGGCACACGTCTCCTTCGGCGCCGCGTTGTCGCGCGGCACCGGGGACACGCCGTGGGGGATGCCATGCGACGGATCGTCAACGCCCACTACACGGAGACCTCCCGCTTCCCGCTCGCCCGGACGGTGCACCTCACCGACGACGGGCTGCGCGTCGGGTTCGGGGAGACCTCGTTCGGCGAGCTCAACCTGCCGGCCATGGCCGACAGCAGGCTGCGCGGCAGGTGGCTCGGCGCGGGCGGCGCGGAGCGGCCCTTCGCCGAGCTGCCGCAGGGGCCGGGCACCGTGCCCGTCACCCGCGCCACCGGCTCCTGCAAGCCGGTGCGGGTGCGCCGCGCCGCCGAGTTCGCGCACGTCCTCGGCGAGCTGGCCGTCCGGCTCAGCGGCGGCCCGGAGCACGTCGCCGCCGCCGCGGCCCGCGCGCACGCGGAGGGCGTGCCGCTGTGGATCGCACGCCGGTACGCGCCGGGGCCCGCCGGACCGGTGGCGGTCGCGGTGGACCGGCGGCTGGTGCGGGTGGACGTGTGGGGCCCCGGCGCCCCCGTGGTGCGGCTGCGCGCCACGCACACCCCCCTCACCGCCGACGACCTGCACCTCCCCGGCCGCGGGCTGCTGCTCACCGTGGGCGGCGCCCCGGCCGCGCTGACGGTCACCTCCTCCGTGCGCAAGTCCCGGCGCAAGGTCATCGTGGGCCTGTCCGACCGCCGCTGGGAGCTCGTCCGGGTCAACTCCCGCGCCTCGCGGCTGTCCCGCGACGGCCGGCCGGTCGCCGACCTCGTCCGCCCCCTGCGTCCCGTGCCCGACCGGCGCACCGGGCTGCTGCCGCTGGCCGGAGTGGACCACCACCCGGCGGCGGACCCGCTGGACGCGGTGATGGCGCACACCCTGGCGGTCTCCTTCGGCCTCGGCGACGGCTCGGGCACGGTCCGCTTCCGCTACCGCAGGCGCCACGACCACGACCCGGCCTGGGACGAGCCGTGGCACACCGGCCTCGGCACCAGCGGCGACGACAGCGGAGGCGGCGCGGGCGGCGACGGCTGGGGCGGTGGCGACGGAGGCGGAGGCGGCGGGGACGGCGGAGGGGGCGGGGGAGAATGACGCATGCACATCACCACGGGGGGCCCGGACGACGCGGAGCGCGTCGCCGCCCTGCACACGGAGAGCTGGCGCACCGCCTACGCCGGGATCATGCCGGACGGCTTCCTGAGCGGGCCGCTGTACGAGGACCGGCTGCGGCTGTGGCGCGGCCGGACGGAGCGGCCCGTTCCCGGCGCGGCCCTGTTCACCGCCGCCGCCCCGGACGCCGAAGGCGGTGAGCTCCGCGGCTTCGCCTACCTCGTTCCCCGCCCGGACGGCCGCGTCCTGCTCGACAACCTGCACGCCCGCCCCGGCCGCACCGGCTCCGGCATCGGCACCCGCCTGCTGCGCCACGCCCTGTCCTGGGCCGCCGCCGCCCACCCCGGACGGGACGTGTTCCTGGAGGTCCTGCGGGCCAACGCGCGCGCCGTCGCCTTCTACGAGCGGCACGGCGCCCGGCGCACCGACGAGCGCATCTGCCGCTTCGAAGGGCTCGGGGAGGGCTCCGACGAGGGCTCCGACGGGGCCTTCGAGCTGGCGGAGTACGAGTACACGTGGCCGGCCGAGGCCCTCACGGCACCACCCGGGCCGCCGCCGCGGGGCGGTGCGCGGCCAGGTGCAGGCGGGGGGCCGCCGGGTGCCAGCGGTAGCCGGTGAAGGCGCCGGTCGCCGGATCGGCGTAGAAGAGCATGTGACCGTAGCCTGCGCCGGTGTGCGGCCCCGCCCACTCGCCGCGGGCGCCGCACCAGCGGGTGTCGGGGAAGGCCGCGAAGGCGGCGGGGTCCTCCAGCGGGCTGCCGTGCGGGCGGTGGGTGCAGTCCACCACCTCCACCACATGGGCCACCCCCGGGCCGTCCGGCGCCCCGGGCAGGGGGCCCTTGCAGCCGCGGACCATGACCACGTGGCCGCTGTACGGGCCGGGGTGGCCGGGCTCGTAGGCGACGGCCACCAGGTCGCCGGGGCGCAGCTCGGCCACCCGGGGGACGGCGCGGAAGTGCCCGCGGCCGTCCGCCTCGGCGAACAGTTGCCGGTAGTCCCGTGACCTGGGCGACCAGGTGTGGCCGCTGCCGGTGAGCGCGGGGAAGCAGGTGCGCCTGAGGCGGTCGCCGCTGGCCCAGTTGTGCGGCGTGCCCGGCCCGTAGGCGCGGATCAGCACCCGGGTGAGGAACGACGCGCACTGCGCCAGCACCCGGTACCCCTCGGGGCGGCCCGGCTCGCCCCAGGCGACCACGGTCGGCCGCCCGTCCAGCTCGGGGGAGGACTTGTAGCGGTTCGCGCCGCTGTCCCAGCCCAGCAGCGCTAGGTGGTCCACGAGTTGCTCCGCCAGGGCCAGGTGGCGCGGCACGTCGGCTCCGTTCGTCGGACGGCGGGGACGGTCGGAGCGGACCCGCGGCGGCGCGGGAGTGCCGCACCGCCGCGGGTCCGCCGTCCGGACCAACGAGCCGACCGGGCCGGGGCAACGACGGGGGGGGCTCAGACCCGCGCGGCCCGCGCCCGGGGGATGCGGGGTGCGCCGGTGCGGCCCTCGGTGATCAGCAGCACGGCCGTCAGCAGGACGACCGTGGCGGCCGAGACGTGCACGGCGAGCGCCGTCGCGACCGTGCCGCCGTGGGAGACGACGGCGGCGGCGTCGCCGAGCGGGACGGTGAGGTCGGCGAGCAGCACCCAGCCGAGGAGGTTGCGGTGGCCGAACGCGAGCAGGAGGAACACCGTCGCGGCGATGGCGAGGTCCCGCACGCCCTTGACGACGAAGTAGCCGTCGGCGTTGCCGGTCGGCCACGGTTCGATGCCGAAGCCCTCGGGGGCGCCGCCGGGGTTGAGCAGGAAGCCGAGCCCGAAGAACAGGACGGCGAGGCCGCACAGGACGGCCAGGGCGGTGGTGGCGCGCTGTTTGGACATGGGTCCCCCGATGAGTGGTGGTTAGCGATGCTCGGTCTGCTAGCAATGCTAGAACTAGCGGCGCTCTTATGTCTAGCGCTGCTAGATTGATGGGCATGGCAGTGCAGCAGCGCCGAGAGCGCGAACGAGCGGAACGGCATCGGTTGATCGTCGAGGCGGCCCGCGAGCTTGCGGAGGCCGAGGGGTGGAGCGCGGTCACCACGCGCCGCCTGTCGGAGCGGGTCGAGTACAGCCAGCCCGTCCTCTACAGCCACTTCAAGGGCAAGGACGCGATCGTGACGGCGGTCGCCCTCGACGGTTTCGAGGAACTCGCCACCACCCTGCGCGCGGCGGTCGGCGGCGGCCCCTGCGCGCCGCGGGCCCTGGCCGACGCGTACCTGGAGTTCGCGCGGACCCGCCCCGCGGTCTACGAGGCGATGTTCGTCCGCGACACCGACCTCGTGTTCGGCGGCGAGGCGACACCCGCCCCCCTGAAGGCCGCTTTCGAGCCGTTCCTCGCCGCGGTCCGGCCTGCGGCCGAGGCCCGCGGCGAGGACCGGGAAACCCTCGCCGAACTCCTGTGGAGCACCCTCCACGGCCTGGCCACCCTCACCCGCGGCCACCGCCTCCGCCCCACCCACCACGACGCGAGGGTGGACTTGGTCGTGAGCGCCTTCACCGCGCGGTGAGGCCCCCCGTTTTGACGGCGGCGACGAAGCAGGCCCATTCGTCGGCGGCGAAGAGCAGCGCGGGGCCGTGGGGGTCCTTGCTGTCGCGGACGGGGATCAGGCCGGTGGGGGCGTGGGACGGCGCCCACTCGACGCAACTGCCGCCGCCGTTGCCGCTGTGGGTGGACTTGATCCAGGTGGCGACGGAGAGATCGAGTGCGTTGCTCATGACGGCGATGCCTCCACTTCAGGCGGTGAACCGGCCCTCCTTGACGGCGGTGATGAAGGAGGCCCATCCGTCGGTGGTGAAGAGGAGGGCGGGGCCGTGGGGGTCCTTGCTGTCGCGGACGGGGATCAGGCCGGTGGGGGCGTGGGACGGCGCCCACTCGACGCAA
>NZ_BAAGTD010000001.1:9397-463945 GCF_054782095.1 Streptomyces capparidis
AGGGCGGGGCCGTGGGGGTCCTTGCTGTCGCGGACGGGGATCAGGCCGGTGGGGGCGTGGGACGGCGCCCACTCGACGCAGTTCCCGCCGCCGTTGCCGCTGTGGGTGGACTTGAGCCACTGTGCGTGCGTCAGGTCAGGGATAGCGTTCATGTCGGAAGCTCCTCCATCACGGACCGCAGGAACGCCGCTGTCTCGCTCGGCGGCAGGGCGCACGCCCTGAGCCGATCGTAGGCCCGCTGACGGGCGGTGACACTATCTGAACTCTCCAGGAGCGTTCCCGTGGAGCCGGCCTCCTCGTAGGCGACCTGTGTTCCGTCGTGGAGCGTCATGAGGGTGAGCGTGCCGCCCGCAAGGGCGTGCCCTCCGTGGCGGAACGGGATGAGCTGGACCATGGTCGTCGGAGTGAGTGCCGCGTCGGCAAGGCGGGCGAGCTGTTCCCGCATGATGTCCGGAGTGCCGTAGGAACGTCGCACCAACGCCTCGTCGATGATGAAGGAGAGTTCCGGCGGGGCGTCGGCCTTCAGCAGATCCTGCCGACTCAGGCGAGCGGTCACCAGATTCTCGATCTCCTCCGAGGTGGCCCGGGGGTTGAACAGCTCGAACTGCGCGCGAGCGTACCCCTCGGTCTGGAGGAGGCCGGGGGCGATCTGCGGCGTGTACTCCTGGATCAGTTGCGCCCGCGCCTCGAACTGCATCCGGCGGCGGAACTGCTGCGGGTGGATTTCCTGGGTCTGCCGGACGAGTTCATACAGCCGTGTGAAAAGCCCGTCCGTCTCGAACAACTCATCGAGCATCGCGGAGTAGTGATCGGGCGGCAGCGCCTCCCCGATCTCCACCCGTTGCAGGTGGCTTCGGCTGCTGAGCAGCTTCTCCGCCAGCTCCTCCAGCGTCATCCCGGCCTTCTGCCGGCAGCGGCGGAGTTCCGCGCCGTAGAAGTCGCGGGCCGAGCGGTACGGATCCAGTTCGTGCGGCGGGCGCGACATGAAAACCCCCTGGTTTTCCCATGATGGCTGCGGGAACGCCTATCTGATTCACCGACAGGCAAAAGAAACGCTAGCGCCGCGATTGCACTCGGGTGCCCGAAATCGCGAATTCCCGGAATTCCCCGGCCCCACCGCACCCCCATACCCACCATGCCCCGGGGTACCGTCCCCCACATGAAGGCAATCGCGATCAAGGAACCCGGTGGGCCCGAGGTGCTCGCGTGGGTGGAGGTGGCCGAGCCCGTGCCGGGGGAGGGCGAGGTGCTGGTCGAGGTGGTGGCCGCGGGGGTGAACCGGGCCGATGTGATGCAGCGGAAGGGGTTCTACGACCCGCCGCCGGGGGCCTCGCCGTATCCGGGGCTGGAGTGCTCCGGGCGGATCGCCGCGCTCGGGCCGGGGGTCGCCGGGTGGCGGGTCGGGGACGAGGTGTGCGCGCTGCTCGCCGGTGGGGGGTACGCCGAGCGGGTCGCCGTGCCCGCGGGGCAACTGCTCCCGGTGCCGCGGGGGGTGGACCTGGTCACGGCGGCGGGGCTGCCCGAGGTCGCCGCGACGGTGTGGTCCAACGTGTTCATGGCGGCCCGGCTGCGGCCCGCCGAGACGCTGCTGGTGCACGGGGGGTCCAGCGGGATCGGGACGATGGCGATCCAGTTGGCCAAGGCGGCGGGCGCCCGGGTGGTGGTGACGGCGGGCAGCGCCGCGAAGCTGGAGCGGTGCGCGGAGCTCGGCGCGGACGTGACCGTCAACTACCGGGAGGAGGACTTCGTCGAACGGGTCAGGGAGGCCACCGGTGGCGCGGGGGCGGACGTGATCCTGGACATCGTCGGGGCGAAGTACCTGGCCGGGAACGTGGACGCGCTGGCGGTGAACGGGCGCCTCGTGGTGATCGGGCTCCAGGGCGGCCGCAGGGCCGAGCTCGACCTCGGGAAGCTGCTCGCCAAGCGGGCCTCCGTCGCGGCGACGTCGCTGCGGGCGCGCCCGCCCCGGGAGAAGGCGTCGATCGTGGCGGCGGTGCGCGAGCACGTGTGGCCGCTGGTGGAGGCCGGGCGGGTGCGGCCGGTGGTGGACAGGGCGCTGCCGATGGCGGAGGCGGGCGAGGCGCACCGGGTGATGGAGGAGAGCGGGCACGTGGGCAAGGTGCTGCTGACGGTGTGACCGCCCCGGGGCGCCCGGCATGCCCGTTTCGTCATGGTGTGCGAACCTGAAGCCAGTCATCCGTTCCGGCTCGCCGATGGGGCGCCTGAGAGACGAGGGCCGCCTGTGTCCGCACACCGGGGACCGCGCCGCCGCGCGCGCCGGCTGATACGTTCCGCCGCGCTGGGGCCCCTGCTCGCCGCCGCCCTGCTCGGCGCGGCGGGCCCCGCGGTGGGCGCGGCCCCCGCCGTCTTCCACGCCCCGGCGCCCGCCGCCGACGCGCCCCGGGGCGGGGTCAGGCCGGAGGAGCCGGGGCGGCGTCCCGGCGGTCCGGCGCAGGGGCCCGCCCCGGCCTCCCGGACGCTGCCGCGCGGCGGGACGGCCGATCTGCTGCCGCTGGGGACGGGGCTGACGCTGGTGGGCCTGGGGGCGGCGCTGCTGGGGATCCGGCTGAGACAAAGCTGACACCGCGTGGGGTGAACCGCGGCCCTGCATACTCGGTATGGCCGGTCCTGACCTGCGGTTTCCTCGGATGCTCGGGTGGTGCCCGGACCCCGGCCGGGGGCGTGCGCGCGCTCCGGCGACGCTTGTGGACCCGCTGCATACTCGGTATACATACGCGGTATGTCGATCCGCCACGGCCTGCTGGCCCTCCTCGAACACGGCCCCCGCTACGGCTACCAACTGCGCACCGAGTTCGAGACCCGCACCGGCTCGACCTGGCCGCTGAACGTCGGGCAGGTCTACACGACCCTCGGCCGCCTGGAGCGTGACGGCCTCGTCGAGCCCTCCGGGGAGGACGACGCGGGCCACGCCCTGTACGCCATCACCGACCAGGGGCGGGACGAGCTGCGCTCCTGGTTCGCCACCCCCGTGGACCGGGCCAACCCCCCGCGCGACGAGCTGGCGATCAAGCTGGCCATGGCCGTCGGCGCGCCCGGCGTGGACGTCCGCGACGTCATCCAGGCCCAGCGCTCCCACACCGTCCAGGCGCTCCAGGACTACACCCGCCTGAAGGCCGGCGCGCTCGCCGAGATGGCCAAGGGCGGCGCCGCGGGACCCGGCAGGGACGAGGTGGCCTGGCTGCTCGTCCTGGAGCAACTGATCTTCCAGACCGAGGCGGAGGCCCGCTGGCTGGACCACTGCGAGGCCCGGCTGGCTCGGATCGCCGCCGAGTACCGGTCGAGGCAGCCGGCGCACCCGGACCCGGCGGCCCCGCCCGCCCCCGCCCCGGCCCCCGCCCGCTCCCGCCTGCGCCGCCGCTGAGCGCCGCCCGGCCCGGCCCCACCACACCACCCAAGGACTCCACCGTGAACGCAACACCGTCGGACCCCGTCCTGGACATGCGGGGCGTGACCCGCATACACGGCAGCGGCGCCGCCGAGGTGCACGCCCTGCGCGGCGTCGACCTCGCCGTCCACCCCGGCGAGCTCGTCGCCGTCATGGGCCCCTCGGGCTCGGGCAAGTCCACCCTGCTGACCATCGCCGGGGGCCTGGACCGGCCCACCTCGGGCGTCGTGCGGGTGGAGGGCACCGACCTGGTCACGGCGAGCCGCGCCCAGGCCGCCGCCCTGCGCCGCCGCCGCATCGGCTACGTCTTCCAGGACTACAACCTCATCCCCGCGCTGACCGCCGCGGAGAACGTGGCCCTGCCCCGCGAGCTGGACGGCGTCTCGTCCCGCAAGGCCCGCCGCGAGGCCCTGACGGCGCTCGAGGAGCTGGGCCTGGCCGATCTCGCCGACCGCTTCCCCGACGAGATGTCCGGCGGCCAGCAGCAGCGGGTGGCCCTCGCCCGCGCGCTGGTCGGCGACCGCCGCCTGGTGCTCGCCGACGAGCCGACCGGCGCGCTGGACTCCGAGACCGGTGAGACGGTGCTCGCCCTGCTGCGCAGCCGCTGCGACGCGGGCGCCGCCGGGGTGCTGGTCACCCACGAGCCGCGGTTCGCCGCCTGGGCCGACCGGGTGGTGTTCGTGCGCGACGGCCGGGTGGTGGACCAGACGGTCCGGTCCGCGGCGGAGACGCTGCTGACGGACGGGGCGCACCGGTGACAGGCCGCTTCCACTCCTGGCGGGCCGCCGTCCGCATCGCCAGACGCGACGCCTGGCGGAACAAGGGCCGGAGCCTGCTGGTGCTGCTGATGATCGCCCTGCCGATCCTCGCGGTGAGCGCGCTCGACATCACCGTCCGCAGCAGCCGCCTGAGCACGGCCGAGGAGCTCGACCGCTCCCTGGGCACCGCCGACGCCCGCTACGAGGCGACGGGCCAGGGCGGCCTGCCGGTCCTCCAGACGCCGGACGGCGAGTCGTACGGCGTCGAGCGGAAGTACGAGCAGGACCCGCGGGCCGCGGAGGAGAAGTACGTCGACGTCCCGCCGCTGCTGCCGGAGGGCGCCCGCTGGATCACCCAGGCCGACAGCTACGCCTCCTTCCGCAGCGAGCACGGCCTGCTCGAGGCCGAGGTGCGCGAGCTGGACGCCGCCGACCCGCTGGCCGCCGGCATCTTCACCCTGCGCGAGGGCGAGTTCCCCAGCCGGGCCGGGGAGATCGCGGCGAGCGCGAAGTTCCTGGAGGAGAGCGGCCTGGGCATCGGTGACCGCACCACCGTCCGGGACACCCACGGCGAGTTCACCATCGTCGGCGAGATCGAGCTGCCCGACCAGCTCGGCGACAGCGTCGTCCTCGCGCACCAGGGGTCGATGCTCCAGGCCCTGGCCGAGGCCAGGAAGGAGGCGGGCGAGGACTACGCCACGGTCCGGCTCGGCTACCTGGTCGCCGTGGACGGCCCGGTCACCTGGGACATGGTCCGCGAGGCCAACCGGCACAGCCTGGTCGTCACCTCACGCCACGTCGTGCTCGACCCGCCGCCGGAGGCCGAGGTCCCCTACTACGCCGCGTACAACGGACCCGGGGGCGACTCGGGGGCCGACCCCGAGGTGCTGATCGTCGCGGCCACCGTCGTCGGCCTGGCCGTGCTGGAGATCTGCCTGCTCGCCGGTCCGGCGTTCGCCGTCGGCGCGCGCCGCTCCCGCCGCCAGCTCGGCCTGATCGGCGCCAACGGCGGCGACCGCCGCCACATCCGCGCCGTGGTCCTCTCCGGCGGCCTGGTCATCGGCACCGCCGGCGCCGTCCTGGGGTTGCTGCTCGGGCTCGGCCTGACCGCCGTGCTGCGGCCCACGCTGGAGGAAGCGGTCGGCAAGCGGTTCGGCGGCCTGGAGATCCACCCCCTGGACCTGCTCGGCATCGCCCTGGTCGGCCTGGTCACCGGGCTGCTCGCGGCGGTCTTCCCGGCGTTCGCCGCCGCCCGGGAGAGTGTGCTGGAGTCGCTGACCGGCCGCCGCGGCGTGCGGCGCGCCTCACGGGTGCTGCCCGCGCTCGGTGTGACGGCCGTGCTGCTCGGCGTCGCGATCGCCCTGTTCGGCACCGTGGTCACCGACAGCGTGCTGGCGGTCGGCGCCGGCTCCGCCGTCGCGGAGCTCGGCATCGTCGCCCTCACCCCCGCCCTGGTCGGCGCCTTCGGCCGCCTCGGCCGGTGGCTCCCGCTGTCGCCGCGGCTCGCCCTGCGGGACGCGGTGCGCAACCGCGGGCGCACCGCGCCCGCCGTGGCCGCGGTGCTCGCCGCGGTCGCCGGGACCGTCGCCGTCGTCACCTACACCGCCAGCTCCGACCGCGAGGCGCGGGACGAGTACCGGGCGGCCCTGCCGGACCACACCCTGTCGGTGTTCGTGGACAAGCAGGACGCGGGCCAGCTCGGCCGGATCCGCGGCGTCGTCCAGGACAGCCTGCCGGTCGCCGAACGCGCCGACGTCTCCCGGGTGGTGGCCGACGGCAAGGACTGCGGGCCCTACGCCACCCAGCAGCACGGCTGCGGGATGTACGAGGTCGTCGTGCCGAAGGCCAACGAGTGCGAGCTGTGGTCCGACGACGGCGACACCGGGGCGCTCAGCGAAGAGCGGCGCAGGGAACTGGTCGACGACTGGCGCTGCGCGAGCGGCTACATGGCGAGCGACGGCCACTTCATGGCCTACGGGCGGCAGTTGGTGGGCGGCCCCGAGGTGCTCGACGCCCTCGGCGTGCGCGACCGGGGCGCCCGGCGCGCCCTGGAGCGGGGCGAGGCCGTGGTCTTCCACCGGCCCTACGTGGAGGACGGCAAGGTCCGGTTCCGGCTGATCGACTCCTACGACGAGAAGATCGAGGAGACGGAGAAGCAGAAGCACCGGACCGTCGCCTTCCCCGCCCACCTGGCCAAGGGGCACGCCTACGGCCTCGAGGTGCTGGTGCCGCCCGCCGCCGCCGAGGCCGCCGGCGTGGGCACCACGCCGTACGGCTCCCTGTACACCACCTCGCGGGCGCCCTCCAGCGCCGAACGGCAGGCACTGGACGGCGAGGTGGCCAAGCTCAACGTGGCCGCCGAGCCCTACCTGGAGCGCGGCCACCAGGGCGGGGACGACCTGATCGCGCTGGCGCTGACCATCTTCGCCGGCCTGGTCACCATCGGCGCCGCGGCCATCGCCACCGGGCTCGCCCAAGCCGACGCCGAGGCCGACCTCAACACACTCACCGCCGTCGGCGCGCCGCCGCGGGTGCGCAGGACCCTGTCCGGGTTCCAGTGCTGGGTGGTCGCCGGGATGGGCGTGGTGCTCGGCACCGCCGCCGGGCTGGTGCCCGCGATCGGGCTGCGCAAGGCGGAGGAGCGCTACGAGCAGGCCGACGCGGAGGAGGCGGCGCGGATGGGCTGGGAGCAGATGCGGGACGTGCATGTGCCGGTCGTGATCCCGTGGACGACGCTGCTGGAGCTGCTGGTGGTGGTGCCGCTGGGCGCGGCGCTGCTGGCGGCGCTGTTCACCCGCTCCAGGACCGCCCTGGCGCGGCGGGCCGCCCAGTAGGCGGGCCCTTCCGGCCGCCCCGCCCCCGCGGTTCCCCGCCCGGCCCCGCCTCCGCGCTTCCCCGCCACCGGCACCCCCGCCCGTACCGCGGCGGGGGTGCCGGTGGCGGGGTACGGGCGGGTCCGAAGGCGGCGGGGCCGCCCGGGAGCCGTCATGGAGAATGTCCGTATGGACAAGCCGAGCAACGAACCCTCCCAGGACAGCCCGCACGTCCTCGTCGTCGGCCCCGACGGCATGGCGCTCGGTGCCGGTGCCTCGGGGACCGGCGAGGACGACGAGAACCGCGAGACACCGATCACCGAGATGGTCGAGCAACCGGCCAAGGTGATGCGGATCGGCAGCATGATCAAGCAACTGCTGGAGGAGGTCCGCGCGGCACCCCTGGACGAGGCCAGCCGGGCCCGGCTCAAGGAGATCCACGCCAGCTCGGTCAAGGAGCTGGAGCAGGGGCTCGCCCCCGAGCTGGTCGAGGAACTGGAGCGGCTCTCGCTGCCGTTCACCGACGAGTCGGTGCCCAGCGAGGCCGAGCTGCGCATCGCCCAAGCGCAACTGGTGGGCTGGCTGGAGGGCCTCTTCCACGGCATCCAGACGGCGCTGTTCGCCCAGCAGATGGCGGCGCGCGCCCAACTGGAGCAGATGCGCCGCGCCCTGCCCCCCGGCGTCATCGCCCAGGACAAGGGCGACGAGATGGGCACCCACCGGTCGGGGCCCTACCTGTAGCGGAATCCCGCGCCGGGACCGTCACCGGGCTTCCCGGGGCGGACCCCGCCCCGTCCGCGTGCCGCCCTCCCGCCTCCGCCATGGACGGCGGCGGGAGGGGCCCGGCGGGCCGGTCTAGTCGTGGCCGGTGGAGACCCAGACCGTGATCTCGATGTCCGAGTCCGGGTCCACCCAGTCGATCTTCGGGTCCTGGTCGATCACGATGCCCTCGCCGTACAGGCTCTCGTTCTCGCTCTCCTCGACCAGCTCCCAGCCCGCGGCCTCCGTGCACGCCCGGGCGTCCTCCACCGTGGCACCGACGAAGCTCGGGATCATGATCTCGCCACCGATCTCCTCCGGGTCGGTGCACTCGGACTTCTCGACCTGCTGGTACGGCTGGCCGGGCTTGATGCTCTGGCCGGCCGACGCGGACGGGCTGGTGGAGACGTCCGTGCCGCCGGTGCGGTCGCCGCCGGTGGTGGTGGTGCCGCCGTCGGTGCCTCCGCCCTGCGGGGAGGAGGTCGTCGAGCTGCTGGCCCACGGGTCGGGCTTGTCCTCGTCGCCCTTGTTGGCCGCCGAGACCGCGACGATCACCACCACCGCGAGCACCAGCACCGCCGCGATGACCCCGATGACCTTCTTGGAGCTGGAGCCGGGCGGCGGCGGGGCGGACGGGCCGAGGTTGAACGGCGGCGGGGTGGCCGGGCCGGGCGGCGGCGGGTAGCCGCCCATGCCCATCTGCGGGGCGGGCGGCGGGGTCGGGCTCTGGTGCGGCAGCGGGGCGGGGGCCGGCGCGGGCGGCGGGGTCTGCGGGCCGAACGCCGGGGGCGGGGTCGGCGGGACGTACGGGGTCTGCACGGACGCCGCGGGCGGCCCCGGCAGGCTGCCGGAGACCTGCGGGAAGACCTGCGAGGCCACGGCCTGGGAGGCGCTGTGCGCGCGAGGGCCCTCGCTGATGATCAGCGGGGTGTTGACGGTCGCGCCGCCACTGACCCGCTTGGCCTCCTCGCGCATCGCGTCCGCGGTGGGGAACCGTTCCGCCGGGTTCTTCCGCAGCGCCCTGGCGACCAGGGCGTCCACGGCCGGGGGCACGGCCTGGTTGATCGAGGAGGGCGCGGGCGGCTCCTCCTGGACGTGCTGGTAGGCGATGGCCAGCGGCGAGTCGCCGTCGAACGGCAGCCGGCCGGTGAGCAGCTCGAACAGCATGCAGCCGACCGAGTACAGGTCGGAGCGCGCGTCCACGCCGCGGCCCAGCGCCTGCTCGGGGGAGAGGTACTGCGGGGTGCCGACGACCATGCCGGTCTGGGTCATGGACGTGACGCCGGACTGGAGCGCCCGGGCGATGCCGAAGTCCATCACCTTCACCACGCCGCGCGCGGTGACCATCACATTGCCCGGCTTGATGTCGCGGTGGACCAGGCCCATCTCGTGGCTGGCCTCCAGCGCGGCCAGCACGTCGGCCGTGATCTCCAGGGCCTTCTCCGTGGGCATGGCGCCGTGCTGCGCGATGTCCTCGTCCAGCACGTCGCGCAGCGGCTTGCCCTCGACGAACTCCATGACGATGTACGGCACGGGCGCGCCGTCGATCATGTCCTCGCCGGTGTCGAAGACCGAGACGATGTTGGTGTGGTTGAGCTTGGCGACGGCCTGGGCCTCGCGGCGGAAGCGCTCCCGGAAGGCGGCCTCCCGGCACAGGTCCGTGTGCAGGGTCTTGACCGCGACACGGCGGTCGAGGACCTTGTCGAGGCCAAGGTGGACGGAGGCCATGCCGCCCTGGCCGAGCAGGTGCTGGAGTTCGTACCGGCCGCTGCCGACCGAGTGCTGGCCCCGCGCGCCGTCCCCGCTCATGTTGTGGATCCCCCTCGGCGCACCGCTGCACCTCAACGCTCGTGTCGTACTCTGCCCGCCAAGTCTGCCTCAGTGCCCCGACACGTCAAGTTGCTTGACCGTTCCGTCACCGGATGCCCAATACCCCGCCACCACGGTTATGGGATCGCGACCAAACGCGGCCGGACCGCGTGGGTACCGCCGACGGACCGCGCCCGGTTCGCGGCGGTACGGCGGCCGGGTCGCGGCCCGCTGAGCACACCCGCAACTCTGGCCACAGCAGTGGCGAAGAAAACAAGCCATCCGGGAACCGTGCCCCCGCACCGGTCAGTCTCGTTTACCCCAGGGGTCTCGCGGCCCACGGCCGGGCGCCCGGCTCCCCGCAGGCCCCGGTGCGCGCGGGCCGAAGTGTGTCGGATTTCATGGTGTTCAGCCTGCTTCGCCCACTCCTCAGGTCTCGCCGCCACCCTGGATAGCGGTAGCGTGCTGGAGGTAGAGACGACCGTGTACGAGCGCATGAGCGACGGCGAGGACTGATGGCACCGACGCGAGGTTCCGGGCCCGACCCGGCCGCCGGTGGGGACAACCAGCCGGACGCCCCCGAGGGCTGGGGCAACGGCGGCACGGTCGGCGACGGCCGCTACCTCCTCACTCGCAGGCTCGGCCGGGGCGGGATGGCGGAGGTGTTCGCCGCCGACGACGTGCGGCTCGGCCGCACCGTCGCGGTGAAGCTGCTCCGCTCCGACCTGGCCGCCGACCCCGTGGCCAAGGCCCGCTTCACCCGCGAGGCGCAGGCCGTGGCGGGCCTGAACCACCACGCCGTGGTCGCCGTGTACGACTCCGGCGAGGACCAGGTGCCCGGCGGCGACTCGGTGCCGTTCATCGTCATGGAGCTGGTCGAGGGCCGCACCATCCGGGACCTGCTGCTGGGCGGCGAGGCCCCGCCGGTGGAGCGGGCGCTGGAGATCATCGCCGGGGTGCTCGAGGCGCTCGCCTACAGCCACCAGCGCGGCATCGTCCACCGCGACATCAAGCCCGCCAACGTGATCATCACCACCACCGGCGCGGTGAAGGTGATGGACTTCGGCATCGCCCGCGCGCTGCACGGCGCGTCCACCACCATGACCCAGACCGGCATGGTGATGGGCACCCCCCAGTACCTCTCCCCCGAGCAGGCGCTGGGCCGGGCCGTGGACGCGCGCTCGGACCTGTACGCCACCGGCTGCATGCTGTACGAGCTGCTGGCGCTGCGGCCGCCGTTCACCGGCGAGACCCCGCTGTCGGTCGTCTACCAGCACGTGCAGGACGACCCCAGGGTCCCGTCCGAGATCTCCGACCGGGTGCCGCCCGAGCTGGACGGCCTGGTGCTGCGCGCCCTGGCCAAGGAGCCGGACGACCGGTACCAGAGCGCCGAGGAGATGCGCGGCGAGATCGACTACGCCCTGCGCATGCTCGGCACCGAGGGCGCCGGCTCCGGCACCTGGGCCACCGGGCACTTCGGCCCCACCCCGGCGCACGGCACCCCGCGGCAGTCCGGGGACACCCAGCCGCTCGCCGCCACCCCCGCGCGGGGCACGCCCAACCAGGCGCCGTACCTGATCGGGCCGCCCGTCCCGGGGCAGCGCGGCCGGCGGGAGGGCCGCGGGCTGCGCAAGGCGGTGCTGCTCGCCGCGGCCGCGGTGCTCGCGGTCAGCGTCGGCGTGATCGCGGCGGCGAGCGGCGCGCTGAGCGACGGCGGCGACAAGACCCCCACCGAGACGCGGACCACCAAGCCCTCGTCGAGCGCCGGCAAGGAGCCGGAGAGCGAGCAGCCGCGGGACCCCGGGCAGAGCAGCTCCCCGCAGCAGAGCGGCGGCGGCACCTGGCAGCAGCCCGGCACCTCCGGCGGCGTCTCCCGTTCGCCCGACCCGTCGTACTCCCACTCGCCCCCGCCGCAGAACGGCACCACCGACGGCGGCACCGACGCCTCGCCCGACCCGTCCGTCTCGGAGTCCGGCGGCGGCAGCAGCGAGCCCCCGGGCGACGACGTCGGCGGCTCGGACTCCGAGGGCCAGGAGGGCGGCACCACCGAGGGCGACGACTCCGGGGGCTCCACCAACGAGGGGCAGGGCACCGTCGAGGGCTCCGCCGGCGACGGCGGCACCGACGCCGGCCAGGGCAACGCCCAGGGCACCGGCACCACCCCCTGACCGGGGCGCCCGAGCGGACCCCGCGGCGCCGGACGCCGCGGGGCCCGGCCCTCCGAGGCGGGGGCGCGTTCAGCCCGTGAACGCGTCCAGCACCGCTTCGTACTCCCGCGTCCACCACACCACCAGGGCCGCGGCCGAGGGGAACAGCGGGTCGGCCCTGCGGTCGAGGCGCTGGTAGCGCCAGCGCAGTATCCAGAAGTCGTTGAGGCGCTCCCACCACACCCGGTGCACGGCCGCGCCCATCTCCTCCACCGGCACTCCGGCCTCGTCGCGGTAGGCGCGGGCGTAGCGGCGCACCTTGGCCAGGTCCAGGTCGCCGTCCGAGGTGTCGTCGAGGAAGAAGATCGCGGCGGCCCGCACCGCCTCCTCGGCGCGCGGCTGCTCCCCGAGCCGGTCCCAGTCCAGGATCGCCACCGGCCGGGGGCCGTCGTAGAGCACGTTGAGCGGGTGGAAGTCGCCGTGCACCCAGCCGACCTGGGGCTCCGAGCCGTCCTCGGGGCGCCGGTGCGCCAGTTGGGCGAGCAGCTCGCGGCGCTCCCGCAGGCGCCGCTCCGCGAGGTCGTCGAAGGGGTCCCGGGCGGATCTGCGGCCGATGAGGCCGAGCAGCTCCTCGATGAGGGAGTAGGTGTCCTCCGGGTCGGCGGCCGGCGCCGCGGCCTGCCGGGGGCCGTGCGGTCCCGCGGGGCGGCCCTGCACCTGGGCCAGCGTGGTGTGCACCCGGCCGAGCAGCGAGCCGAGCTGCGCGGACTCCTCCTCGCTCAGCTCCGCCCCGCTGCGGTGCCGTCCCTCGACCCACCGGTAGAGCCCGAAGCAGCGGCCGCCGAACACCGCGACCGTGCGGCCCTGCCCGTCGGCCAGGGGCGGGGCGACGGGGACGCCGAGCTCGCCGAGGCGGACGGTGGCCCGGTGCTGGTGGGCGATGGCGGCCTCGTCCCCGTCGAGGTAGTGCTTGAGGAAGAACTCGCCGCTGGTGGTGGACAGCCGGTAGCTCCGGTTCAGCAGTCCCTTCGCGACCGGTTCGCAGGAGATCGGGTGACCGGCGCCGTAGCGGCGCAGGAGCGCGCCGAGCATGCTCTCCGTAGGCGCCGTTGCCTGAGGAGTCACGGCCAGATGCTATTTCACGCTGGGGCGCACAACCGGCGCTCGGGCCACTCCTATCACTAATTGAGCACGCCCCCTCGGGTCGGTGGCCGCGCGGCGGGTCCTGCTGGGGCGGGAGGGTGCTCTCCGAGGTGCGAGGGCTCCGCTCCCTGACCCCCGCCGTAGGGCTCTGACCTGGACGGAACGGCTCGTGGCGAGGCCCGGCGCGGGCGGAGCGCGTCCCCGCGCGGACCCGGGGGCGCTGCCCGCCGGGCCCCGGCACGGCGTTCTCCCGGACCGCGCGGCTGCCGCCCCCACCCCCCGCGCGGCCGAAGTCCCGTTCAAAAGTTCTCCCGGGCCGCTTGCGTTGGCGCGGTGGTTCAGCTAGCCTGCCCCGCCCTCAGGCGGGCCGCGTAGGCCGCCACCTGGGTGCGGCGCTCCATGCCCAGCTTGGCCAGCAGCCCGGAGACGTAGTTCTTGACGGTCTTCTCCGCGAGGTTGAGCCGCTCGCCGATCTGCCGGTTGGTGAGCCCGTCCCCGATGAGGAACAGGATCCGGCGCTCCTGCTCGCCCAGCTCCGCGAGCCGCGCCACGTCGGCCGGCTCCCCCGGCACCTCCTCCGGTCCGCACAGCCGCGCCAGCGCGTGCGCCGTGCTCTGCGGGTCCAGCAGCGAGCGGCCCTCCGCGGCGTCCCGCACCGCGTGCACCAGGTCGCCGCCGCGCACCGCCTTGAGCAGGTAGCCGCTGGCCCCGGCGGTGACCGCGTCCAGCAGCGCCCGGTCGTCGGAGTGGGCGGCCAGGATCAGGCAGGCGGTGCCGGGGCAGCGCTCCCGCACCTCCCGGCACACCTCGACCCCGCTGCCGTCCGGCAGGTCCAGGTCGATCAGGGCGACGCGCGGGCGCAGGACGGGGATGCGCACCAGCGCCTCGGCCGCCGTGCCCGCCTCGCCCACCACGGTGAGGCCCGGCTCGCCGGCGAGCAGATCCCGCACGCCGCGCCGCACCAGTTCGTGATCGTCAAGAAGGAAAACAGTGATATGCCCGTTTTCTTCCACAGGCCAAGCCTCGCACAACGATCGCCGTCCACAGCCCCTTACGCGGGGGCGGAGCTCGGGATACCGTGCGGTTGTCCTGGTGGCCTGTGGGGGCGGCGAATGCTGGGAATACCTAGTAAACGGGGGTGAACGGGGCCCTTCGCGCGGATGCGCTCCCACTGGGTAACGTTCGTCCTTGCAGGCTCGTCACCGGGGCACTGTCACACCCGGAGCCTCCCTTCTCGCCCGTCATCAGGCAGGAGGGGCCCAGCCGCACCCACCCCGTGCGACAGCGGCGGCTTTCGGGTGAACCGGAACGGCCGTCGGAGACCCCGGGGGCCGGACACACCGAGGAGTGAACGTGACCGTCGAGAGCAGGGCCGGGGCCCGCAAGGCGCCGACTGCCGCCAGGAAGACCGCCGCGCGCGCCAAGCCGGCGGGGACGCCCCAGCAGGCGAAGAAGGCGCAGCAGGCCAAGACGACCCAGGCGGCGAAGACCCCGGCGACCAGGACGGCCAGGAAGCGGACGGCTCCGGGAGCGGCGGACGGCACCGAGCTCGTCCAGCTCCTCACCCCCGAGGGCAAGCGGGTGACACACCCCGACTACGCCATCGACCTCACCGCGGAGGAGCTGCGCGGCCTGTACCGGGACATGGTCCTCACCCGGCGCTTCGACGCCGAGGCCGCCGCCCTCCAGCGGCAGGGCGAGCTCGGCCTGTGGGCGTCGCTGCTGGGCCAGGAGGCCGCGCAGATCGGCTCCGGCCGCGCGCTGCGCGACGACGACTACGTCTTCCCCACCTACCGCGAGCACGGCGTGGCCTGGTGCCGCGGGGTGGACCCGCTGAACCTGCTGGGCATGTTCCGCGGCGTGAACCACGGCGGCTGGGACCCCAACTCCAACAACTTCCACCTGTACACGATCGTCATCGGCTCCCAGACCCTGCACGCCACCGGCTACGCCATGGGCGTGCAGAAGGACGGCGCCGACTCCGCGGTGGTGGCCTACTTCGGCGACGGCGCCTCCAGCCAGGGCGACGTCAACGAGGCGTTCACCTACGCCGCCGTGTACAACGCGCCGGTGATCTTCTTCTGCCAGAACAACCAGTGGGCCATCTCCGAGCCCACCGAGCGGCAGACCCGGGTGCCGCTGTACCGGCGCGCCGCCGGGTTCGGCTTCCCCGGCGTCCGGGTGGACGGCAACGACGTGCTCGCCGTCATGGCGGTGACCCGCGCGGCGCTGGAGTACGTGCGCGCGGGGAACGGCCCGATGCTCATCGAGGCGTTCACCTACCGGATGGGCGCCCACACCACCTCCGACGACCCCACGCGCTACCGCCACGACGAGGAGCGCGAGGCGTGGAAGCGCAAGGACCCGATCCTGCGGCTGCGCACCCACCTCGCCGAGAGCGGCGGCGCCGACGAGGGGTTCTTCGACACGGTGGACGCCGAGAGCGACGAGCTGGCCAAGCGGGTCAGGGAGGGCGTGCGGAGCATGCCCGACCCCGAGCGCATGGCGATGTTCGACCACGTGTACGCCGACGGCCACGCCCTGGTGGACGAGGAGCGCGCCGCGTTCGCCGCGTACCAGGAGTCGTTCGCCGACACGGACCAGTCCGCAGCCGTACCGTTCTCCGACACCGAGGGGCGCTGACCATGACCACCATGCCCATCGTCAAGGCCCTGAACGCCTCCCTGCGCAGGGCACTGGAGAACGACCCGAAGGTCCTGATCATGGGAGAGGACGTCGGCAAGCTCGGCGGCGTCTTCCGGGTCACCGACGGACTCCAGAAGGACTTCGGGGAGGAGCGGGTCATCGACACCCCGCTCGCCGAGTCCGGCATCATCGGCACCGCGATCGGCCTGGCCCTGCGCGGGTACCGGCCGGTGGCGGAGATCCAGTTCGACGGGTTCGTCTACCCGGCGTTCGACCAGATCGTCACCCAGTTGGCCAAGATGCACGCCCGCTCGCTGGGCAAGGTCAAGCTGCCCGTCGTCGTCCGCATCCCCTACGGCGGCGGCATCGGCGCGGTCGAGCACCACAGCGAGTCCCCCGAGGCGTACTTCGCGCACACCGCGGGCCTGAAGGTCGTCACCCCCGCCAACGCCTCCGACGCGTACTGGATGCTCCAGCAGGCCATCCAGACCGACGACCCGGTGCTGTTCTTCGAGCCCAAGGCCCGCTACTACGACAAGGCCGAGGTCAACCCCGAGGCCATCCCCGACCCGCTGCACACCGCTCGGGTCGTCGCCCGGGGCACCGACCTCACCCTGGCGGCCTACGGCCCGCTGGTGCGGGTCGCCCTGGAGGTGGCGGCCGCCGCGGCCGAGGACGGCCGCAGCATCGAGGTGGTGGACCTGCGCTCGCTGTCCCCGCTGGACTTCGAGACCCTCCAGGCGTCGGTGGAGCGCACCGGCCGCCTGGTGGTGGCGCACGAGGCCCCGGTGTTCCTGGGGCTGGGCGCCGAGATCGCCGCGCGGATCACCGAGCGCTGCTTCTACCACCTCCAGGCGCCGGTGCTGCGGGTCGGCGGCTTCCACGCCCCGTACCCGCCGTCCAGGCTCGAGGACGACTACCTGCCCGACCTGGACCGGGTGCTGGACGCCGTCGACCGCGCGTTGGCGTACTGAACAGGGATCGAGGAGAGTTGTGACCGTGACCGCGCAGCGCTTCCGCGAGTTCAGGATGCCCGACGTGGGCGAGGGACTCACCGAGGCGGAGATCCTCAAGTGGTACGTCTCCCCGGGCGACACCGTCACCGACGGGCAGGTCGTCTGCGAGGTGGAGACGGCCAAGGCGGCCGTGGAGCTGCCCATCCCCTACGACGGCGTGGTGCACGAGCTGCGCCACACCGAGGGGACCACCGTGGACGTCGGTGATGTGATCATCACCGTGGACACCGACCCCTCGGCCGGGGACGCCCCGGCCCCGGCGGAGCCCGCGCCCGCCGGGCGCGCCGCCGAGCCCGAGCCGCCCGCGGCCGGGGCCGGGGCCGGGGACGCCGGGAACGGGGAGAAGGCGGCCAAGGAGGGCGAGCGGCAGTCCGTGCTCGTCGGCTACGGCCCGCGGACCGGCAGCGCCAAGCGGCGGCCCCGCAAGGCGCCGCCGTCGATACCGGCGAGCCCGTCCGCTCCCTCCGCCCCGGCCGCGCCCCCCTCCCCGCCGCCCGCGGCGGGCGGGCCCAAGCCGCTGGCCAAGCCCCCGGTCCGCAAGCTCGCCAAGGACCTCGGGGTGGACCTGGCCTCGGTGCGGCCCACCGGCCCCGGCGGGATCGTCACCCGCGAGGACGTGCACGCCGCGGCGGCGGCCGCGGCCCCCGCCGCACCCGAGGCCCCGCCCGCACCGGCGGCACCGGCCGCCGCGCAGCCGGCGGCGGCCCCGGCCGAGCCGGCCGGGCGGGAGGTCCGCGTCCCCGTCAAGGGCGTGCGCAAGGCCACCGCGCAGGCGATGGTCTCCAGCGCCTTCACCGCGCCGCACGTCACCGAGTTCGTCACGGTGGACGTCACCCGCACCACCAAGCTGGTCCGCGAGCTGAAGCAGGACCCGGACATGGCGGGGCTGCGGGTCAGCCCGCTGCTGCTGGTCGCCAAGGCGCTGCTGATCGCCATCCGGCGGAACCCGGAGATCAGCGCGTCCTGGGACGAGGCCAACCAGGAGATCGTCCGGAAGAACTACGTCAACCTGGGCATCGCGGCGGCCACCCCGCGCGGGCTGATCGTGCCGAACATCAAGGACGCGCACGCCATGACCCTGCCGGAGCTGGCGCGCGCCCTCGGCGACCTGGTCACCACGGCCCGCGAGGGCCGCACCTCGCCCGCCGACATGGCGGGCGGCACGGTGACGATCACGAACGTCGGGGTGTTCGGGGTGGACACCGGGACGCCGATCCTGAACCCGGGCGAGTCCGCGATCCTGGCCTTCGGCCGGATCACCCAGCAGCCGTGGGTCCACAAGGGCAAGGTCGTCCCCCGGGACGTCACCACCCTGGCCCTGTCCTTCGACCACCGCCTGGTGGACGGGGAGCTGGGCTCGAAGGTCCTGGCGGACGTCGCGGCGGTGCTGGAGCGGCCGAAGCGGTTGATCACCTGGGGGTGACCCACCCCCGTGGGCGGTGGGCCCGGTCGCTCCGTTCGGGGCGGCCGGGCCCGCGGCGTCCCCGGGGCCGGGCGGGGGCGCCCGCCCGGCCGGGTCAGGGGCCGCCGGGGGTCAGTTGCCCCAGGCGGGCGCGGACGGACTCCGCGTCGGGGTGGGCGACGTCCGTGAGGATCGCCAGGGCCGAGCGCAGGGCGTCCAGGCCCTCCGCGCGGCGGCCCGCGGACAGGCGGGCCTCGCCCAGACGGGTCAGCGTCTGCGCCGTCCTGACCTGGTCCTCGCCCCGGGCGCCCGCCAGCGCCCGCTCGTAGTGGCCGATGGCGAGATCCGCGTTGCCCAGGTGGTGGTGGACGTAGCCGAGGCTGTCCAGCGCCGCCGACTCGCCCACCGCGTCCCCCACCTCCGTCAGGATCTCCAGCGCCTCCTCGCAGCGCCGCAGCGCCGTCTCGTACTGCCCTAGCTGCGCGTACAGCCAGCCGGTGTTGTTCAGGTTCCGGCCCTCCCCGACGCGGTGGCCCGCCGCCCGGTTCAGCTCCAGGGCCCGCTCGCAGTGGCGCAGCCCCTCCCGGGGGTCGGCTGCGGGGTCCTCCAGATAGGCGTGACCCAGGCAGTTGTGGGCGATGGCCTGCCCGATGTGGTGGTCCATGGACTCGAACAGCGCCAGGCCGCGCCGCATGTGCGCGTTGCCCTCCTCGCGGTGGCCCCGGTGGCTGAGCGCGTGCCCGAGCCCCAGGTGGGACCAGGCCCGCGCGTGCGGGTCGGCCAGCCGCTCGGCGGAGGTGAGGCCCAGGCGGTGCATGGCCGCCTGGTCGTCGTACAGCCCCTGCTTGGTCAGGAACGAGCAGGCGGCGCGGGCCAACTGCCAGGTGTGCACGTCGAACCCGCAGCGCGCCGCCTGCCGGGACGCCGCCAGCAGCTTGGGCTGCTCCGCGCGGAACCAGGCCAGCGCCTGCGTGCGGTCGGTGATCCTGGTCACCGCGACGCCCCGCCCCGGCGGGGCCAGCGTGATCGGCACCTGGTACGCCCAGTCCAGCCGCTCCCCGGCGTGCCACGCGGAGTGCAGATAGTGGTCGAGCAGCCGCTTCAGGGCCGCCCGGTGGTCGGGGGGCGGGTCGTGGAGCTGGGTGAGCTCGCGGGCGTACGCCCACAGCAGGTCGTGCTGGAAGTAGCGGCCGAGCGAGCGCTCGCCCACCAGGTGCGCCCGGGTCAGCTCGCCCAGCAGCTTCCGCGCCGCGGGCACCGGCACCCCGGCGAGGCTGGCGGCGGCGTCCAGGGTGATGTCGGGGACGTCGGCGAGGCCGAGCAGCCGGAACAGCCGCGCCGCGTCGGGGCTGAGCGCCGCGTACGACCAGGAGAACACCGTCCGCAGATCGGTGCTGGCGTCGCCGGTGTCGAACGCGTCCAGGGTGCCGCGGATCTCGCGCGGGTCGGGGACGGGGGTCTCCAGCCACGAGGCCGGATGGGCGACGGCGTGCGCCGCCATGACGGCCAGGGCGAGCGGCAGCCCCGAGCACATCGTCACCAGGCCGTCCACGGCCTCCGGGGCCGCGTCCGCCGCCCGCCGGCCCAGGCGGCGCAGCAGCAGTTGCCGCGACTGCGGCGCGGACAGCAGGTCCAGCGGCAGCGGGTGGGCGCCGTCGGCGACGACGAGCCCGGACAGCTCGCTGCGGCTGGTGACCAGGACCACGCTGCCGGGGGAGTCGGGCAGCAGGGGCCGCACCTGGTCGGCGTCCCTGGCGTTGTCCAGCAGGATCAGTAACCTGCGCTCCGCCAGCAGCTCCCGGTACAGGGCGGTCTGCGCCTCGAACCCGTCGGGTATGCGGTCGTGCGGCAGTCGGAAGGCGTCGAGCAGCGTCCGCAGCGCCTCGGGCGGCGGCAGCGCCGTCTCGGCGGGTCCGAAACCGCGCAGGTTGACGTACAACTGCCCGTCGGGGAAACGTTCCCGCACCCGGTGCGCCCAGTGCACCGCGAGCGCGGTCTTGCCGACCCCTCCGGCGCCGGTGACCAGGCAGATCACCGCCCTGCCCGGCGGGCGCCCGGCGGGCGGGGCCGGCGCGTCCAGGGCCAGCGCGTCCAGCGCCGCGAGCTCCGCCTCCCGGCCGGTGAAGTACTCGGTGTCCAGGGGCAACTGCCGCGGCGCCGGGAACGGCTGCCCGTCCGCGGGCTGCGGCGGGACCCGCTCGGGCCCGGCGGCCTGCCCGCCCCCGGCCACCTGCCCGGCCGCGGCGGCGTGCCCTCCCGGGGCCTGCCCGACCGCGCCCTGCCCGACCGCGCCCTGCCCGACCGCGCCCTGCCCGCTGAGGACGGCCTGGTGGACGCGCTGCGCCTCCTCGCCCGGCTCGATGCCGAGCTCGTCCACGAACCGCTGCCGCACCCGCCGGAACAGGGCGAGCGCGTCGGCTCTCCTGCCGCACTGGTGCAGCGCGGTCAGCAGCAGGCACAGCGGCCGCTCCCGCAGCGGGTGCTCGGCCACCAGCGCCGACAGCTCCTCGACGACCTCCTCGTGCCGGCCCGCCCGCAGGTCGAGCCCGGCCCGCTCCTCCACCGCGGTGAGCCGCTCCTCCTCCAGGCCCGCGCCCACCGCCTCGGGCAGCCACCGCCCCGACACCTCGGCGAGCGCGGGCCCCCGCCACAGCGCGAGCGCGGAGCGCAGCAGCTTCACCGCGGGCTCGGGCTCGCTGCGCCGCGCCTCCCTGACCAGGTCGCGGAACTGGTGCAGGTCCACCCGGGCGCGGTCCACGGCGAGCCGGTAGCCCTGCGGGGTGGTGGTCAGCTCCACGTCGGGCCACGGGGCGAGCAGCCGCCGCAGCCGGGAGATGTGGCCCTGGATCGCGTTGCGGGCCGAGTCGGGGCGCTCGGTGCCCCACAGCGCGGTCGCCAGGCGGTCCACGGGCACGGCCCGGCCGGGGTCGAGCAGCAGGGTGGCCAGGACCGTTCGCTGCTGGGCGGTGGCCGGCCCGAGATGCCGTCCCTCCTCCCACACGCCCACAGGACCCAGAAGGCGAAACTCCAGCCCGTCCATGCGCTCTCCCCGTGATGTGCGCTGTTGGCCAGGCGAGCAGCCTACCGATTCAGCGGTGGATCAGTGGGGTTTCAGCCACCGGCAGCACGCTTGTGCGAGCGCGATCCGGGCCGACCCCCCCGGCCCGGAGCCGCGTGAACTCCCGGCAATGGAGGAGGTGCGACGCATGAAGATCCAGGTCCGCAAGGTCGAGGCCGTGAAGGCGACCCAGAACGCCACCTGAAATTCCGGCACCGATCGCTCACGGGGTCGGAAACCGGCCGGTGTCACCGCCGGCCCTCCGCATCGGCACCACGGGGAAGGAAGGGGGTGCCACCCATGAAGATCCAGGTTCGCAAGGTCGAGGCCGTGAAGGCCACCCAGAACGCCACCTGAGGCGGTTTCGTGTCCCGGGCGTGAGAGGGACGGCGTCCCGGTGAGGTCGGGCTCCTGACGGGGAGAGCCGCCCGCCGGTGCGGTCCCGGTCGAGGCCGACGCCCGGCAGCCCGCGGGGAGGGGCCCTGCCCGGCCCCTCCCCGCGGGAACCCGCACCTTCTTCCGCTGCTCCGGAGAACCGATGCGCGTCACTGTGAAGGAATGTGTCTGGCAGACGGCGGGGGACGAACTCGTCGTCGTGTTCGACCCGCGGGAGGCGATCACCCTCGGCGACCCGGACGGCACCGTCGCGGCGCTGCTGACCGAGCTGGCCGCCGCACCGTCGACGCCCGCGGAGCTCGCCGCCCGCATGACCGAGCGCGGCTTCCCGCTCACCGAGGCCGACGTCCGCGAGGGCCTGGCGGGGCTCGCCGACCTCGGCCTGGTGGAGGACGCCGACCACCGGTGGCTGGGCGACCCCGTGGCGGACGAGCGCCACTTCTCCAACCTCACCTTCTTCGGCACCTGGGCGGGCCCCGACCGGCCGCGCGCGCAGTACGTGCGGCGGCTGCGCGAGGCGCACGTACTGGTGCTGGGCGTCGGCGGCGGCGGGTCCTCCCTGGTGCAGTGCCTGGCCGGACTCGGTGTGGGCCGGCTGACGCTGCTGGACCACGACCGGGTCGAGGCCCGCAACTTCGCCCGCCAGTTCCTCTACCGCGACCGCGATATCGGCAGGTCCAAGGTGGAGCGGGCCGCGGAGTGGGTGGCCGACTACGACCCCCGCATCGAGGTGCGCGCCGTGGACCGCTGGGTGTCGGGGCCCGACGACCTGGCCGACCTGGTGGACGGCGTGGACCTGGTGGCGGGCGGCCTGGACGGCGACCCGCGGGCCAACCTGTGGGTGAACGAGGCCGCGGTGCGCGTCGGCGTGCCCTATGTGTGCGGCGGGGCCGGCCGCACTCAGTTGAACTACGTCTCCGTGGACCCGGGCAACTCCGCCTGCCTGGCCTGCGACGACGTCGACCGGCCCGACCCGGCCACCACCGGGGGCATCGCCCGTGCGCTGAACGAGGGCACCCAGCGCAGCAACCCGCTGATCGCGCCGATCGCCATGCAGGTCGGCTCGCTGATCGCCTACGAGGCGATGCGCTACCTCACCGGCTTCGAACCGCCCCGTGCCGCGGGCACCCGCGTGGTGCTGGACCTGAAGACCGGGCTGACCCCCGAGTGGCAGCCGTTCACCCGGAACCCGGACTGCCCGGTGTGCGCGCAGGCGCCGCTGCGCGCGGCGGGCGCGGGGGCGCGATGAGCGCGCCGGGGCGGACGACGGTGCGGCTGCGGCCGCTGAGCGTGGTCGAGGAGGGCGATGACGAGGTCCTCGTCGGCGACCCGGCCTCGGGCACGTTCGTGACCATCCCCGCGGTGGGCGGCGTGGTCATCGCCGCGCTGGGGCGCGGCGCGACCGTGGAGGAGGCCGCCGCGGAGGCGGAGGAGTTCGCCGGGGAGCCGGTGGACGTGCCCGCGTTCGTGGAGGTGCTCACCGAGCTCGGCTTCGTCGACGACGGGCAGGCGGCCGAGCCGGTGCGCACCGCGCCCATCCAGGGCGGGCGGTGGCTGACGGGGGTCCGCCAGGAGGCGGTCCGCCCGTTCTTCGGGCGGGTCGCGTGGACCGTGTACGCCGCGTGCGCGCTGTTCGGCGTGCTGGTCCTGGCGCTGGAGCCGGCGCTGTTCCCCGACCCGGGCGACGACGCGTTCGTCTTCGGCGACATCGGGGCCAGCGCCCTGCTGCTGGTGCCGTTCATCTGGATCGCCGTCGCCCTGCACGAGTGCGGGCACTTCCTGGCGGCGCGCGCCGCGGGCATCGAGTCGCGGTTCGGCGTGGACCGCCGGATGACGATGCTGGTGTTCGAGACCGACCTGACGCAGCTTTGGACGCTGCCGCGCCGCCGCCGGTACGGGCCGCTGCTGGCCGGGATGGCGGTGGACGCGGTGCTGCTGGCGGCGCTGCTCGGGGCGCGCCTGGCCATCCACACCGGCGCCCTGTCCGCCCCGTCCACGGTGGACGCGGTGCTGGCCGCGTGGGTGTTCGTCAAGCTGACGCAGATGCTGTGGCAGTGCATGGTGTTCCTGCGCACCGACCTGTACGCGGTGCTGGTCAACGTGCTCGGCTGCCGCGACCTGTGGCGGGTGAAGTCGCTGATGCTGGCCCGCGCGTTCGGGCGGCTGGACGAGGCGGAGCGGGCCGAGCTGGAGGCGGCGTCCCCCGCGGACGTGCGCGCGGGGCGGTGGTTCCGCTGGCTGTGGCTGGGCGGTTTCGCCGGGGTGGCGGCGTGGTTCGGCTTCTTCATGCTGCCGGTGATCGTCGAGGTGCTGTCCTGGACCGCGGACGGGCTCGCCGAGGGCCCGCTGGCCGGGCAGTTCTGGTACGGCCTGGTGTGCGCGGTGCTGCTGCTGGCGCCGGAGACGACGGTGCTGGTGCTGGCGCTGCGGGACGCCGGGCGGCGGCTGGCCGGCCGCCGCGGGGCGTCCCGCCCCACCTGATCTGCTCCCGCCGCGCCCGTACGGGGGCGGGTGCGGCGGGAGCACCACGCAGGTCCGCCCGGGGCGGGCCCGCCCCCGGGGCCGTTCCGCATCGCGGACGGGTCGGCGGATGCATGCCTGTTGTATCTATGCTGCATTCATCATGCCCGTCACCACCGCCAGGCCCCCCGCCGCCGAACGCGTCTACGCCCACGTCAAGCAGGCCGTCCTCGACCGCACCTACGAGGGCGGAACCCTGCTCACCGAGGGCGACCTCGCCGAGGCCGTGGGTGTCTCCCGCACCCCCGTCCGCGAGGCCCTGCTGCGCCTCCAGGCCGAGGGGCTGATCAAGCTCTACCCGAAGAAGGGCGCCCTGGTCCTGCCGGTGTCCGCGCAGGAGATCGCCGACGTGGTGGAGACCCGCCGGCTGGTGGAGGAGCACGCGGTCCGCAAGGTCAGCCCCGCGCCCCCGCGGCTCATCGAGGAGCTGGAGCGGAACCTGCGCAGCCAGCGCGAGCACGCCGCGGCCGGCGACCTCGCCGCCTTCGCCGTCGCCGACCGGGCGTTCCACGCCGCCGTCGTCGGCGCCGCGGGCAACCGGATCCTCACGCAGCTCTACGACCAGCTCCGCGACCGGCAACTGCGCATGGGCGTCGCCGTGATGCACGCCGAACCCGACCGGATCACCAAGAACATCGCCGAGCACACCGAGATCCTGCACGCCCTGCGCTCCGGGGACGCCGACGCCGCGGCCGCCCTGGTGCGGGCGCACGTCAGCCGGGTCCAGGCACTGGTGGGGGGAGCATGAAGCAGCAGTTGCCGACCGGTGAGCCGCCCGGCGGGCGGACCGGCGCCGCCATGTGGGGCATCGGCGTCCTGGTCTACGTCGTGGCGGTGGTGCACCGCAGCAGCCTCGGCGTCGCCGGGATCGACGCGGCCGAGCGGTTCGGGGTCGGCGCCTCCGCGCTGTCCACGTTCTCCATCCTCCAGGTGCTGGTCTACGCCGGGATGCAGATACCGGTGGGGCTGCTGGTGGACCGGCACGGGCCCAAGCGGGTGCTCAGTTGCGGCATCGTGCTGTTCACCGCCGGCCAGCTCGGCTTCGCGCTGTCCACGGCGTACGAGCCCGCGCTGATCTCGCGCGCGGTGCTCGGGCTCGGCGACGCGATGACGTTCGTGAGCGTGCTGCGCCTGGGCGGGCTGTGGTTCTCCGCGCGCAGGGGCCCGCTGATCGCCCAGTTCGCGGCGCTGTTCGGGATGGCGGGCAACCTGGTGAGCACGCTGCTGCTGGCGAGTCTGCTGCACTCGGCGGGCTGGACGCGGACCTTCGTGGGCACCGCGCTCGGCGGCGCGTTCGCGCTGGTGCTGGTGCTGGTGTTCCTCAAGGACCGGCCGGGCTCCCCGGCGGGCCCCCCGCCGCGCCCCAGGTCCGGGCACCCGCCGCTGCGCGCCCAGATCGCCGCCGCCTGGCGCGAGCCCGGCACCCGCCTGGGGATGTGGACGCACTTCACCACCCAGTTCCCCGGGATGGTGTTCCTGCTGCTGTGGGGGATGCCGTACCTGGTGGAGGCGCAGGGGCTCGGGCGGGGCACAGCGGGCATGCTGCTGACCCTGATCGTGCTGTCCAACATGGTGCTCGGCGTCGTCTTCGGCAACGTCATCGCCCGGCACAACCGCGCCAGGATGCCCATCACCCTCGGTGTGATCCTGTCCAACACCGCCGTGTGGGCCGCGGTGCTCGCCTGGCCGTCGGCGCACGCGCCGATGTGGCTGCTGGTGGTGCTGGCGCTGGTGCTCGGCAGTTGCGGCCCCGCGTCCATGGTGGGCTTCGACTTCGCCCGCCCGGCCAACCCGCCGCAGCGGCTCGGCACCGCGTCCGGCATCGTCAACATGGGCGGCTTCACCGCCAGCATGATCACCCTGCTGACGATCGGCCTGCTCCTGGACCGGGTGGACGGCGGCTCGGCGGGCGCGGCGCACTCCCCGGACGCCTACCGGGTGGCGTTCTGCTCGCTGTTCGTCATCCAGGCCGTCGGGCTCAGCCAGATCCTGCGGCTGCGCGGCCGGGCGGCGAGGCTGGAGCGGGAGCGGATCACGGCCAGCCGGGTCGAGACCGTCCATGTCCCGGCCGCCGCGAACTGACCGGCCGGCCGCGCGTACCGCCCGCCGCCCGGCGGGTCAGCGGGTGACGGCCATGGCCGTCAGCACCGCGCCCGCGAGCTCCTCGTCCCCCTCCGTCTTGACCTGGGCCAGCGCCGGACGGATCCGCCCGGCCTGGAGCAGCACATAGGTCTCCCAGTCCATGGTGAGCGTGACCGTGGGCCCCAGCGACACCGTGCCGTCCACCCGGCCCCTGCCGTCCGGGTCCACCCGTACGGTGCGCATGAACTCCACCGGGCCGTGCACGTCGAACACCACGGCGGACTTCGGCGGCGCGCCCGCCCTGGTGGCGACGACCTCCGGCAGCGTGGCCACGAACACGTCCCGGGTGATCAGGGCGCCGGGCGAGTCCAGGTTCCCCGGCCGGCCCAGTGCCCGGCGCAGGTCCTGCTCGTGCACCCACAGGTCCGCCACCCGGCGGCGCAGCAGCTCCTCCACCGTGGTCTCGCGGCCCATCAGGCCGCGGGCCGGGGCGTCGGGCGCGCGCTTCTCGTTGCGCAACTGGCGGGCCCGCCGGATGACGACGTACTCCAGCTCCGCGGTCATCTCCGGGCCGGTGTGGCAGCGGCGCACGTCCACCGGGACCTCGTTGTAGCGGGACGCCTCGTCCACGACGTGCCGCAGGTCGCGGGGGAGGGAGTGGATCGGCCGGGGGTCGCCGAGCAGCTCGCACTCCACGCCGATGATGTGGGAGACGACATCGCGCACCGACCAGCCGGGGCACGCGGTCGCGCGGTTCCAGTCACTCTCGGCGAGCGGCGCGCACAGCTCGGAGACGGCTTCTATGGAGTGGGTCCAGGCGTCGATGTAGGGCTGAAGATTCTGATGGACGGTCACGTGACCCCTCGAACGGTTGGGAGCGCGCTGGTCTGAGGCTTAAGTTACGCTGCGCACGGGTAGCGTGGCAGTGCTTTCGACTGACGATCGTAGGGCCGAACCAGGCTCGCCAACTCCCCGGCGGTGGTACCGTGCGCGCTTCACTGCTCCAGATCGCCGTGCACCCCGCGGAACCGGTGGCGGAGCGCCGGGAGCGGGCCGCGGCCGCGGTGCGCGCCGAGTCGGCCGCCGACGTGGTGGTGCTGCCCGAGCTGTGGCACGCCGGGGCGTTCGCGTACGACGCGTGGGAGGAGGCGGCCGAGCCGCTGGACGGGCCCACCGCGCGGGCCATGGCGGCGGCGGCCCGCGACGCCGGGGTGTGGCTGCACGCGGGCAGCGTCGTGGAGCGCGATCCGCGCGACGGGCGGCTGTACAACACCTCCCTGGTCTTCGGCCCCGGCGGCGGGCGGCGCGCCGTCTACCGCAAGATCCACCGCTTCGGCTTCGACACCGGGGAGGCGGTCGCCATGGGCGGCGGCCGCGACATCGTCACCGTGCCCACCCCGTACGGCACCTGGGGCCTGGCCACCTGCTACGACCTGCGGTTCCCCGAGCAGTTCCGGCTGCTGACGGACGCGGGCGCGGAGCTGCTCGTCGTCCCCGCGGGCTGGCCGGCGCGCCGCCGCGGGCACTGGCTGCTGCTGGCCAGGGCCCGCGCCGTGGAGTGCCAGGCGTACGTGCTGGCCTGCTGCGACGCGGGCACCCACGCGGGGGTGGAGCAGGCCGGGCACAGCGTGGTCGTGGACCCGTGGGGCGAGGTGCTCGCCGAGGCGGGCGACGGCGAGGAGGTGCTGCGCGCCGAGCTCGACCCCGAGGCGGTGGCGAAGGTCCGCGCCGCCTTCCCGGTCCTGCGCGACCGCGTCCTCGGCCTGCCCGAGCCGAGGCGCTGACGACAGGCCCTAGGACACCCGGCCCAGCTCCGCGAGCAGCGCCCGGGCCTCGGCGCACGCCACGTCCAGGTCGATGTCGTCGCAGCAGACGTCGATCCCCTGACCGAACATGCGCGGCGGACCGGGGAAGGTCACCCAGGACTGGTAGGCCAGGTAGGGCCGCAGGCCGTCGGCGGGGTCCCGGCCGACCCACAGCGTCGCGTGGTGCCACTGCTCCGCGATGCCCCAGGCCATGGCCCTGGTCTCCGTCCGGCCGACCAGGAACTCCCGCTCGTACGCCCCGGCCGCCGCGGGCAGCTCCAGCACCGCCCGCGCGAACGCGGCGGCGTCCGCCGCGCCGGGGAACGGCAGCAGCTCGCTGTAGCCGGGCAGCCCGGCGAGCAGCAGCCAGCGGCGCTCCTGGAGTTTGTCCACGACCTCGTACGCCACGGAGATCACCGAGGTGCCGCCCCGGGGCTCGTCGTGCCACGCGTAGGTGAAGACCTGCTCGAAGTTCACGCGCCGCGCCCGCCCGCGCCGCGCCCGCCCGCGGCGCCCTCGCCGGCGTCCGGGGAGGCGGGGGCGGGGACCGCGGCCCGCACCCGCGCGCTCATCCGCCGCGTGCCCACCTCGGTGGACGGCGGTGCCTTGTGCTCGGCCGCTGCGGACCCGTCGGCCACGGTGCGCGCTCCTTCCGGGCTCCGGGCGGCCCGCGGGCCGCCCCGCCGCGATCCTAGTTCTCTCGGAGGTTTCAGGGGTTCGTGGAACTTCCGCTCCGCCCCGGCGGCGGCCGCGCCACCGTGCTCGGACCCGACCCGCGGGCCGCCGCCGTCCGGCCGCGCCGCCGCGGCGGCCGCGCCACCCGGGGAATGCCGGGCGGGTCGTGCGGGTTACCTTGGATCATGACCAAGCGCGCACGTGTCCGGGCCCCCGAGCTGGTGGGCCGAGGTGGATGGATCAACACCGGCGGCAGCCGGCCGCGCCTCGCCGACCTGCGGGGTTCCATCGTCGTGCTGGACTTCTGGACGTTCTGCTGCGTGAACTGCCTGCATGTCCTGGACGAGCTGCGCGAGCTGGAGGAGAAGCACCGCGACACCCTCGTGGTCATCGGCGTGCACTCCCCGAAGTTCGTGCACGAGGCGGACCACCGGGCCGTCGTGGACGCCGTCGAGCGGTACGAGGTGCACCACCCCGTGCTGGACGACCCGGACCTGGTCACCTGGAAGCAGTACGCGGTGCGGGCCTGGCCCACCCTCGTCGTCATCGACCCCGAGGGCTACGTCGTCGCCCAGCACGCCGGCGAGGGCCACGCCCACGCCATCGAGGCCCTGGTCGCCGAGCTGGAGGCCGAGCACGCCGCCAAGGGCACCCTGCGCCGCGGCGAGGGCCCGTACGTGCCGCCGGAGCCGCAGCCGACCGCGCTGCGCTTCCCCGGCAAGGCGCTGGCCCTGCCCGGCGGCACCTTCCTGGTCTCCGACTCCACCCGGCACTCGCTGGTCGAACTCGACGCGGACGGCGAGACCGTGCTGCGCCGCATCGGCGGCGGACGGCGCGGCCTCGCCGACGGCGTCGGCGAGGAGGCGCTGTTCAGCGAGCCGCAGGGGCTGGCGCTGCTGCCCGACGGCACGGTCGCCGTCGCCGACACCGTCAACCACGCGCTGCGCCGCTACGACCCGGCCACCGGCGAGGTCACCACCCTCGCGGGCACCGGCAGGCAGTGGTGGCAGGGCTCGGCCACCTCCGGGCCCGCGCGCGAGGTGGACCTGTCCTCGCCGTGGGACCTGGCCTGGTTCGGCGGGCAACTGTGGATCGCCATGGCCGGGGTGCACCAGTTGTGGACGTACGACCCCGGCACGGAGACCGTCCGGGCGGCGGCGGGCACCACCAACGAGGGCCTGGTGGACGGGCCCGTGGCCGAGGCGTGGTTCGCCCAGCCGTCCGGTCTTGCCGCGACCGGGGACCGGCTGTGGGTGGCCGACTCGGAGACCTCGGCGCTGCGCTGGGTGGAGTGGGACGAGGACGCCGGCGGCTTCGCCGTGCGCACCGCCGTCGGCACCGGCCTGTTCGACTTCGGGCACCGCGACGGGCCCGCCGACCAGGCCCTCCTCCAGCACCCGCTGGGCGTCACCGCGCTGCCCGACGGCTCCGTGGCGATCAGCGACACCTACAACCACGCGCTGCGCCGCTACGACCCGGCCACCGACGAGGTCACCACCCTCGCCACCGATCTGCGCGAGCCCTCCGGCGCGGTCCTGGTGGGCGAGGACATCGCGGTGGTGGAGTCGGCCCGCCACCGCCTGACCCGGCTGCGCCTGCCGGAGGAGGCGGTGCGCGTGGAGTCTGCGGCGCACCGCACCCGGCGCCCGGCCACCGAGGTCGCCCCGGGACCGCTCGCCCTGGATGTCGTCTTCAGCCCGCCCGCGGGCCAGAAGCTCGACGAGCGCTACGGCCCTTCCACCCGGCTGCTGGTCAGCGCCACCCCGCCGGAGCTGCTCGCCTCGGGCGCGGGCTCCGGCACGGAGCTGCGCCGCGAGCTGGTGCTGGCCGCGGACGGGCCGGCCGAGGGCGTGCTGCACGTGTCCGCGATGGCCGCGTCCTGCGACGACGACCCGGCGGTGGAGTACCCGGCGTGCCACGTCCACCAGCAGGACTGGGGGGTGCCGGTGCGGCTCGCCGAGGGCGGCGCCCGGCGGCTGCCGCTGGTGCTGGCCGGGCTGGACGCCGAGGACGCCGAGGGCTGAGCCGATGGGGCCGGGCCGGTGAGGGCTCTCCTGCTGGTGGTGGGGCCGTCGGAGCGGGGCCGGGGCATTACCTCCGGCGTAATCGACCCCTTCCGCGCCCGGTGCGAGGGTGAGTGTGCCGCGGGGGACCGCGGTCCTCACCCGCCGCAGCGATGCACGAGAAGGAGTCCCGCCATGACCGACATCGACCTCACCGCCGTCGTCGACCGCTACCTGGCCGTCTGGAACGAGCCGGACGCGCCGGCCCGGGGCGCGGCCCTGGCCGCGCTGCTGACCGAGGACGCCCGCTACACCGACCCGCTGGCCGACGTGCGCGGCCCGCAGGGGCTCGGCGCGGTCGTCGAGCAGGTCAGGGCGCAGCTCCCCGGCTTCACGATCAGGCGCGCGGGGCCGGTGGACGCCCACCACCACATCGCGCGCTTCACCTGGGAAGCGGTCCCGGACGGCGGGGGCGAGGCGCCGGTGGTCGGCTTCGACGTGATCGCCACCGACGCCGACGGGCGCATCCACACCGTCCACGGGTTCCTGGACCGGGTTCCCGAGGCGGGCTGAGCAGGGGGCCCGTCAGTAGGTGATCCGGTGGTCCTCCTCGACCACGCGGGCCGCGGGCGCCGGGGGCTGGATGTGCCGCCGCTTGAATATGCTCACGTACGCGGCGAGCCCGATGGCGCCCACCGCCATCAGGATCACCCCGATGAGCTGGGTATGGACCCCGGGGATGTCGAGGTTCATCCCGAACGTGAGGATGGCCCCGACCGCGATCAGAAGGATGCAACCGCCGATGCCCATGATGACCAATCTCCCGCCTGTTTCCGGTGTCTGACTGGTCTTCGCCTACCCGTGGGCATCGGCGGTATGTGCCCGGATGGGGCCGGAACGGGCGGTGGTGCGGCTTTCACCCCACCGCCCGGCGGTGCGGCGCGCACCGTCCCCGGCCCGCCGCCGCGGCCCGCAGCGCGGGCTGAGCCGCCGTCGGCGGAGCCGGCGCGCGCCCCGGCCCGTCAGCCCTCGTAGAACGCCTTCACCGCGCTCGCCAGCAGGAACGGGTCGTCGGCCCCGCACAGCTCGCGGGCCGAGTGCATGGAAAGCGCGGCCACGCCCACGTCCACCGTGCTGATGCCGAGCCGGGCCGCGGTGATCGGCCCGATGGTGGTGCCGCACGGCATGGAGTTGTTCGAGACGAACGTCTGCCAGGGCACGCCCGCCCGCTCGCACGCGTCGGCGAAGACCGCCCGGCCCGTGCCGTCGGTGGCGTAGCGCTGGTTGACGTTCACCTTCAGGATCGGCCCGCGGTTGGGCACCGGGTGGTGGCCCGGCTCGTGGCGCTCGCTGTAGTTCGGGTGCACCGCGTGGCCCATGTCGCAGGACAGGCACTGCGTTCCGGCCAGCGCCCTGGCCCGGTCCTCGAACGTGCCGCCGCGGGAGGCGACCGACCGGTCGAGCACCGTGCCGAGCAGCGGCCCCTGGGCCCCGGTGTCCGACTGGCTGCCGTTCTCCTCGTGGTCGAACGCGGCCAGCACCGGGATGTGCACCGGCGCCTCCCCGCCCGCGACCGCGGCCAGCGCGGCGGTGCCCGCGTGCACGGACAGCAGGTTGTCCAGGCGGGGCGCGGCCAGCAGCTCGTTGTCCCGGCCCAGGTAGGCGGGCGGCTGGACGTCGTGCAGCATCAGGTCCCACCCGGTGACCAGGTCCGCGGCCACCCCGGCCTCGCCCGCGGCGAACGCGACCAGGGCGCCCTCCTCGGCCCGGCCCAGGCCCCACACCGGGGTGAGGTGGCGCTGCTTGTCCAGCTTCAGGCCCTCGTTGACGGCGCGGTCCAGGTGGATGGCCAACTGGGGCACCCGCAGCAGCGGCCGGTTGACGTGCACCAGCCGGGTGGAGCCGTCCCGCAGCACCAGACGCCCCGACAGGCCGAGGTCGCGGTCCAGCCAGGAGTTCAGCAGCGGGCCGCCGTAGATCTCCACGGCGATCTGGCGCCAGCCCTCGGCACCGGTGTCCGGGATCGGCTTGACCCGCAGGTTGGGGGAGTCGGTGTGCGCGCCCACCACGCGGAACGGGGTGGACGGCGCGATGCCCTCGGGCACGAACCAGGCGATGATCGCGCCGCCGCGCACCACGTACCGGCCGCCGCTCTCCCCGCTCCACGCGTCCGTCTCCGCCACCTGGCGGAACCCGGCCTTCTCCAGGCGCTCGGCCGCGCTCGCCACGGCGTGGTAGGGGGAGGGACTGGACTGGAGGAAGGTGATCAGGTCGTCGGTGTGGCTCCGGTCGAAGGCTGTGGGCATGGGCGCTCCCTGCTTCCCTGCGGCCCCGGGGGCCGCCTCGGTGATCCCGTCTCCCGCCGCCCCGGGCGGTCCCCGGCGTCGCGGCGCTCGCGGCTTGTCGTGTCCGTCCTGGCTGTCCGGAAGGCCAATCTAGGGGACCGGCGGGGCCGCGGGGACGCAGGGACGCGAACGCCGGACCCCCGCCCCCTCTCGGCGGGGGCGGGGGTCCGGCGCGGACGGATCACCCCTGGGACCGGCTCCTCGGCCGTACGGTCCCGCGGCCGGTCACCGCTCGCGGGAACCGGGAAGCGGCCGGGTCAGAACGCCTCCTCCGGAAGCTCCATCAGGGAGTTGTCCACCGCCTCGGTCAGCGCGCGCTGGGTGGCGACCAGCGGCAGCACGTTGCGGGCGAAGAACTGGGCGGCCGCCACCTTGCCGGTGTAGAACGCCTTGTCCTTCACCGAAGCGGTGGGCAGCTTCTCCAGCGCGACCGCGGCCTGGCGCAGCAGCAGGTAGCCGACCACCACGTCACCGCTGGCCATCAGCAGCCGGGTGGTGTTCTGGCCCACCTTGTAGATGTTCTTGACATCCTCCTCGGTGGACACCAGGTCCTTGATCATCACGCCGACCATGGCCTCGAGGTCCACCGCCGCCTGCGCGAGCAGCCCGCGCTCGTGGGCGAGGTCGGAACCGCCGGTCTCCGCGCCCAGGAACTTCTTGATCTCCTCCGACAGCGCGTTCAGGGCCTGGCCCTGGTCCCGCACGATCTTGCGGAAGAAGAAGTCCTGGCCCTGGATGGCCGTGGTGCCCTCGTAGAGGGTGTCGATCTTGGAGTCCCGGATGTACTGCTCGATCGGGTACTCCTGGAGGTACCCGGAGCCGCCCAGGGTCTGGAGGGACTGGGCGAGCAGCTCGTAGGACTTCTCCGAGCCGTAGCCCTTCACGATCGGCAGCAGCAGGTCGTTGAGCCGGTCCACCGCGGAGGCGTCCTCGCCCGCGGCCTCCTTGGCCTGCACCTCGTCCTGCACCGACGCGGTGTACAGCACCAGGGCGCGCAGCCCCTCGGCGTACGCCTTCTGGAACATCAGCGAGCGGCGCACGTCCGGGTGGTGGGTGATGGTGACCCGGGGCGCGGTCTTGTCGGTGGACTGGGTCAGGTCCGCGCCCTGCACACGCTCCTTGGCGTACTCCAGCGCGTTGAGGTAGCCCGTGGACAGGGTGGCGATGGCCTTCGTGCCGACCATCATCCGCGCGTACTCGATGATCTTGAACATCTGCCGGATGCCGTCGTGCTTCTCGCCGAGCAGCCAGCCCTTGGCCGGGTGCTTGGCGCCGAAGGTCATCTCGCAGGTGTTGGAGATCTTCAGGCCCATCTTCTTCTCGACGTTCGTGGCGTACACGCCGTTGCGCTCGCCGAGCTCGCCGCTGTCCCAGTCGAAGAGGTACTTGGGGACGATGAACAGCGACAGGCCCTTGGTGCCCGGGCCGTGGCCCTCGGGGCGGGCCAGCACGAAGTGGACGATGTTGTCCGACAGGTCGTGCTCACCGGAGGTGATGAAGCGCTTGACGCCCTCGATGTGCCAACTGCCGTCCTCCTGGCGCACGGCCTTGGCGCGGCCCGCGCCCACGTCCGAACCCGCGTCGGGCTCGGTGAGGACCATGGTGGAGCCCCAGCCCTTCTCCACCATCTGCGTGGCGATCTTGCGCTGCTCCTCGGTGCCCTCCTGCGTGATGACCGCGGCGAAGGAGGGGCCGGAGGCGTACATCCACAGCGCGGGGTTCGCCCCCAGGATCATCTCGGCGCCGGCCCACTTCAGCGAGTGGGGGACGGTGGTGCCGCCGATCTCCTCTGGGATCCCGAGGCGCCACCACTCGGCGTCCATGTAGGTCCGGTAGGTCTTCTTGAAGCACTCCGGGAGCGGGGCCGTGTTCGTCTCGGGGTCGAACACCGGCGGGGTGCGGTCCGCCTCGGCGAACGACTCCGCCAGCTCGTTGGTGGCCAGGCGCTCGATCTCGCCGAGGATGCTGCGGGCGGTGTCCACGTCCATCTCGGCGAAGATGCCGGAGCCGTAGAGCTTGTCGCGTCCGAGTACCTCGAAGAGGTTGAACTCCAGGTCGCGGAGATTCGACTTGTAGTGGCCCATGACAGCAGGTCTCCGTTCCCAGGCAGTGATCCCGGTGTGCGCTGATGCGGTGATCGAGTGGGGGGCGATCTTTTTACCGGTCGGTAGTCTCTCCATGATGCTACCCGCCGGTAACCCAAATCAAGCGGTTACCGCTCGTCAACCCTGAGGCGGATCTCACCCGGGCCGCTCCGGGACGGTCCCGGAACTGGTTACGCTGTACGGCGTGTACGGCTACGAGCAGAGTGCGAGCGGCGGTACCGGCGCGGCGTACCAGCCCCCGGCCGCCGACGGCGCCTACCCGGACCAGCCCCTTTACCCGGAGCCGTCCAGCCCCTCGCTCGCGGACGCGGTGCGCGCCTTCACCACCGGGTCGATGTCGGCGGAGGACTTCCAGTCGATCTTCGCCTCGTCGCGGGTGTACTGCCCGCGCGGGGAGCGCCCCGGATTCCTGGCCCTGCACAACACCCAGCAGCCGGTGATCCCGATGTTCACCTCGCTGAAGCAGTTGCGCCGCTACGCGGGCAAGGACTCCAAGTACTTCGTGATCACCGGGGCCGAGGTGCTGGACCTGCTGCCCACGGGGTACGGCTTCGTGCTGGACATGGAGGGCGACCACCGGATGGTGTTCGACGCCAAGGCGGTGGAGCAGATGGTCGACTTCACGATGCGGCGGATGTACGGCTGACGCCTGTCCCCGGCTGACGCCTGTCCCCGGCTGACGCGGTCCGCCTCCGGCCGACCCCGGCCCTTCCGGCCTGCGCGCGTACCGCACCCTGCCCCGCGGGCCCGCACCACCCCTCCCGGCCCCGCACCGGCCGTGCCCCGCGTTTCGTGCCTCCGGGCGCGCCCGCGCCGCCTCCATCCTCGCGGCCCGCCTCCCGCGCCCCTACCGCCGGGAATGTTCTCCTCCTTGCCCGTTGTTCTGCGAGCAAGTAAGTTGAACGTTGAACAAACTGAGGAGGCCCCGATGCCCGCCGTGACCGTGGACAACCCGTTGCCCCTGCCCCGTGTCGCCGTGCCCGAGCCCGGCACCGCGGCCCCCCGCCCCGTGCTCGGCGTCAACACCGCGCCCAGCGGCTTCGAGGGCGAGGGCTTCCCGGTGCGGCGCGCCTTCCACGGCATCCACCACCGCCACCTGGACCCGTTCATCCTCATGGACCAGATGGGCGAGGTGGAGTACGCGCCCGGTGAGCCCAAGGGCACCCCCTGGCACCCGCACCGGGGCTTCGAGACCGTGACGTACCTGCTCGACGGCTCGTTCGTGCACCGCGACTCCGCGGGCGGCGGCGGGGTGCTGAACGGCGGCGACACCCAGTGGATGACCGCGGGCGGCGGCATCCTGCACATCGAGGCGCCGCCGGAGGAGCTCGTCATGAGCGGCGGCCTCTTCCACGGCATCCAGTTGTGGGTGAACCTGCCGCGCGCCGACAAGATGACCGCGCCGCGCTACCAGGACATCGGCGGCGGCCGGGTCGCCCTGCTCACCACGCCCGACGGCGGGGCGCTGCTCCGGCTGATCGCCGGCGAGCTCGGCGGCCAGGCGGGCCCCGGTGCGACGCACACCCCGATCACCCTGGTGCACGCGACCGTCAGCCCCGGCGCCGAGGTCACCCTTCCGTGGCGGGAGGACTTCAACGCCCTGGCGTACGCGCTGGCGGGCAGCGGCACCGCGGGCGCGGAGGGCCGTCCGTTCCGGATGGGCCAGGCCGTGGTGTTCGGCAAGGGCGGCTCGGTGACGATCCGGGCGGACCGCGCGCAGGACTCGCGCACCAGCGGGTTCGAGGTGATCCTGCTCGGTGGGCGGCCGATCCGCGAGCCGATGGTCCAGTACGGCCCGTTCGTGATGAACAACAAGGCGGAACTCGCCCAGGCCTTCGAGGACTTCCAGGCCGGACGGCTCGGGCGGATCCCGGCCGAGCACGCGTAGGGCTGCCGCCGCCCGAACGGGTGGCGGCCGGCGCGGCGCGGAACGGCTCGCGCCGGGCGAGTACGACGGCGGTGGGAGGGCGGTGATCCGCCCTCCCACCGCCTTTTCGCGCTCGGGGCGGAGAGGGCCCGGGAGGGCCGGAACACCCCCCGCCCGCCGTTCGGGGAACGCGCTTGCTACCTCACACTGTGGTATTCGCCACCCTGTTCTTTCCTGCCTCTGCACTAACTTGAGCGACTGCGGTACCGGCCGCATCAAATAGTCCTCCCGTGCTCACGCTCCGTGTCGGAGCTCGCCCGGGAGGGGCGCCCGATCTCTCCCTTCTGCACCCGTTCAGAAACAAATCGCGCCCCGGGACAACCTTCCGCAGCTCGTGTGCGTATGTATTCCTGAGAAATTCCGCTACTCCAGGTGAAGGCACGTGCACGCGCACACGCACATGCCGGTGCACGTGCACGGAGGTATCATCAGCCCTGGTGATGGACAATCAGCACCGCACTGCCCCGGGAGACATTCATGCGCCATACGTACAACGGCATGACCGCCACGGACCTCCGGGGGGTCGTCTGGCAGAAGAGCCGCAGGAGCAACTCACAGGGCAATTGTGTGGAGATGGCGAAACTTCCTGGAGGGGATGTGGCGGTGCGCAATTCCCGCCACCCCGACGGGCCGGCGCTGATCTACACACGCGCTGAGATCGAGGCACTCATCCTGGGTGTCAAGGACGGCGAGTTCGACGGGCTGATCCAGTAGTGATCCGGTGACGGCCCTGATCGGCGGCGGTGCAGGGGCCGGCGCCGACCACGTGGCCGAACAGCCCTCCCCCGGGGAAGGCGAACCCTGGACGACGCCTTCCCCGGACTCGTCCGCACGGCGCGCGCGAACGGCCTGCCCGGGGCAGCGGGCGGCCGGGCCCGCCGTGCCATTCCGGTCGGCAATGCGTGGGCAATCGGCGCCCTGGGGCCCCGTCGGCACCGGCGTCACCAACGGCACCTGACGTCCGGACGAACGCGGGCCGGACAAAATACCGCCGCCCGCGACAGCCCGGAAAGACCGCCCGTAATACCCGCGCAAAGCCCGCTTCGGACGCGGTCCGGCACCGGTGGTGAGTCGTGTGCCGTGAATAGAGGCGCACGGGAAAGCGGCGACCGGGGTAACGCGGCGAATACCGGGACGGCCCGCTCCGCTCGTGGACGGCGTTCACGTCCGGCAGGGCGGTGTCCGGTTCGGCGGCCCCGCCGCCGTACGGTGGTGAACACAGCGTCACACCCGCGGCGGATTCCGCAAGGGCGCGGGAGCGGGCGCGGCCGGATTCCGGGCGGGCGTGGCCGAAATCCCGAACGGCCGGTGTGCGCGGTGACGTCCCGGCGCGGCGTACACCGGCCGACGCCGCGTCACCCGGCCGGACCGGGGAGCCCGCGAACGCAGCCCGCGACGGGGCCCGGGAAAGGGGCCGCCGGGAAAGAAGGGGGCGCGCGCAGCCCGCCCGTTCCCCCGTCCGTCCGTTGCGGGGCGGACGGGGGAACGGGTGGCCACTCCCCCGATTCACAGGGCGACGTGACGTCGCCCCGTGGTACCGAAACCTTCGCTCTGCGACTGGAACAGAGCCCAGACGATCTTTCCGTGACTCCCGAGGGGGTGCCAGCCCCAGGTGTCACTGAAGCAGTCCACCAGATGCAGTCCGCGACCCGACTCGGATATGAAGTCGGGCTCCTTGGAGACCGGACCCTTGCTGCTCGGGTCGCGCACCACGCACAGCACGCGCGAGGCGCGGCGCACCAGACACAGTTGTATGGGTGAGTCCCATCGGGCGGACTCGGCCGACAGGCCGTGGCGCAGCGCGTTGGTCACGAGTTCGGAAGCCACCAGCGAGACCGAGTCGAACAGCTCCGCCAGGTTCCACCGCCGGAGCGTCGTCAACGCGAAGTCACGGGCGTCCTTGACGGCTTCGTACCGCGGTGGGAGTGCGTACTCGCACGAGACCGCACTGGACGACGTGAGCTCCTCGGTCGCGAGCAGCTCTTCCCATAAGGGCTCGAGTACCACTGAGCCACCAGTCCCCATGTGCGGCACCCCGTGTGATCGCAAGTGATCGTGCAAGTGCACGTGCACCATCCTCCACAATGCCTCCTGCTGATGCAAGAGCGGATTCCCGTGCAAGCGGCGGGTTGGCATATGCACGTGCAGCGTGCACGTGCAGCGGGGTGTGCAGCAGACTGTGCATCGTCACTCTCATCGTCCCGTGCACGTACTCAGAGGAGCGTTCGAGTGGCACACTGTCGTGAGTCACGAGGGAGCTGGAGAGAGGAGGAACGCAAGGATGAGCACGGTTCAGCCCAGCGGTGGCGGCGGATCGATGGTGCGCCGCATCCTTCTCGGCTCCCAGCTGAGAAGACTGCGAGAGTCGAAGGGCATCACGCGCGAGGACGCGGGCTACTCCATCCGCGGGTCCGAGTCCAAGATCAGCCGCATGGAGCTCGGTCGAGTGAGCTTCAAGGAGCGCGATGTCGCGGATCTGCTGACGCTCTACGGCGTCACCGACGAGACCGAGCGCGCGGCGCTGCTCGGCCTGGCCCGCGAGGCCAACGCGGCGGGGTGGTGGCACTCCTATACGGACGTGCTGCCCAACTGGTTCCAGACGTACGTGGGCCTGGAGGAGGCGGCGGCACTCATCCGCACCTACGAGGTGCAGTTCGTCCCCGGCCTGCTCCAGAGCGAGGACTACGCCCGCACCGTCACCCGGCTCGGCCAGCCCTCCGCGTCGCCGGAGGACATCGAGCGCCGCGTCGCGCTGCGGATGCAGCGTCAGAAGCTGCTCGTCTCCGAGCGGGCGCCCCGGCTGTGGGCGGTCATCGACGAGGCGGCGCTGCGCCGCGCCTTGGGCGGGCGCAAGGTGATGCGCGGCCAGATCGAGCGGCTGATCGAGGCGGCGGACCAGCCCGGCGTCACCATCCAGGTGATGCCGTTCCAGTTCGGCGGGCACTCCGCCGAGGGCGGCGCCTTCACCATCCTGCGCTTCCCCGAGCAGGATCTGCCGGACGTGGTCTACCTGGAGCAGCTCACCAGCGCGCTCTACCTGGACAAGCGCGAGGACGTGGACCAGTACAGCCAGGCCATGGAGCGGCTGTGCGTGGACAGCCTCCAGCCCGAGCAGGCGGTCAAGCTGCTGCACTCCATCCTCAAGGAGATGTGAACCGGTCCCGACGGCCGCCGGACACCGGGTGACCCCCGGCCGGCGGCCGTCGCGCGTTTGCGGAATCCAGTGCTCCGCGGAGTGCGCCGGTGGTGCGCCCAGAGCCCGCGCGCCGACCGCTTCCAGCCATTGCCGTCGTCAGCCCCACCCCGCTGACCTGGGCCTCGCCTGCTAACCGGCGGTAACAGCCGGTAAAAAGACCGTCATCACCTGTGCCCAGGATGTAGGGGCAAGTGGCAGACTTCGCAACGGCCGGCGGCGGAGGTCCACGATGAGCACCTTGCACCAGAACAGCAGCTCAACGGTGCGTCGCATCCTGCTGGGCTCCCAGTTGCGACGTCTGCGCGAGTCCAAAGGCATCTCCCGAGAGGAGGCCGGGTATCACATCCGTGCATCCGAATCGAAGATCAGCCGTATGGAGTTGGGCCGTGTGAGCTTCAAGGACCGGGACGTAGCGGATCTGCTGAGCCTGTACGGGGTCACCGACGACACCGAGCGCGCCGCCCTGCTGGGCCTCGCCCGCCAGGCCAGCAGCGGCGGCTGGTGGCACTCGTACGGCGATGTCCTGCCCGCCTGGTTCCAGACCTATGTGGGCCTGGAGGAGGCCGCCGCCGAGATCCACACCTACGAGGTGCAGTACGTCCCGGGACTGCTCCAGACCGAGGAGTACGCCCGCGCCGTCATCTCCGTGGGCCGGCCTTCGGACTCCCCCGAGGAGGTGGAGCGCCGCGTCGCCCTGCGGATGGAGCGCCAGAAGGTGCTGGTGTCCGAGCGGGCGCCCAGCATCGTCGCGGTGCTGGACGAGTCCGCGCTGCGCCGCCCGCTCGGCGGCTCCGAGGTGATGCGCGGCCAGTTGCGGTGGATCGCCGAGGCGGCCGAGCGGCCCAATGTGACCGTGCAGATCATGCCGTTCCGGTTCGGCGGCCACGCCGCGGAGTGCGGGGCGTTCAGCATCCTGTACTTCCCCGAGGGCGACCTGCCGGACGTCGTCTACCTGGAACAGCTCACCGGGGCGATGTACCTGGACAAGAAGGAGGAGGTCGGCCTGTACGCCCGCGCGATGGAACGGCTGATGGCGGACAGCGAACCCCCGGAGCGCACCCCCGAGCTGCTGCGCTCCATGATCGAACAGGTATGACCCCGCCCCGGGCCGGCGGCGCCTTCGCCCCGGCGCCGCTCACCGACGAGGTGACCGCCGCCCCCGGCGGTGACGCGCCCGGCGGCGGCGAAGCGGTCACCGGCGCGCCGGCCCGCTCCGCCCGCACCCTTCGTGCCCGGTCCGGGCCACCCGCCACCCCGGGACGGGGACACGGTGCGCCGGATACGGTGCTGCCATGGGGATCAGCCGGGTGACAGGAGAGGGCGGCGGCCGAGGCTGTGCGCTGCTGATATCCGTTGCGGGGGCGGGCAGGCGGCGCAGGGGCGCCGAGCCGCCCGCGCCGTCCCTGGCGGGCCTCGCCGCGGTGCCGCCCTCGGTGCTGGTGGGGACGAAGGCGCCGGTGGACGTGGTGCGGGTGGTCGACCCGGCCGAGCCGCAGGCGCTGCTGACGCATCTGCGCACGGCCGCGGAGACCCCCGGCCCGCTGCTGGTCTACCTGGCCGGGCGGCTCACCGTCGACCGCAAGCAGCACCGCCCCCACCTGGCGCTGGCCAACACCACCGCGCACACGGTCCGGTACACCGCCCTGCCCTGGGACTGGCTCGCCGTCGAACTGCGCGGACGCAGACCCGGCAGCACCACCGTGATCGCCGACCTGGTCGCCGACAAGGAGGCGTGGGCGCGCCTCGATCCGGTGGAGCTGGTGCGGGACCTGCCGCTGTGGGGCGCGGTGTGCGCGCCGGGCCGCGGGGACGGCGACGCCCCCGGCTACACCCGGGCGCTGGCCGGGCTGCTGCGGGACTGCGCCACCCGGCCGGAGATGGCCCGCCTGCACGCGGCGGGGCAGAGCGGCCTGGGGACGGCCGCGGTGCTGCTGGAGCCGGGCGGGCTGCCGCCGGAGCTGCCTTCGGTGCCACCGGTGGCGGCGGCTGCTCCCGTGCCTGCGGCCGCTCCCGCTCCCGCTGCCTCTCCCGTGCCTGCGCCTGCGCCTGCGCCCGCTACCGCTCCCGCGGCGCCCCGGGTGCCGGCCGCTCCGGCCGCGGCTCCTCCGGTGGCGGCCTCGCCGGGAGCGGAGCCGCCGGAGCTGCCCCCTGAGCCGGTGCGGGAGCCGGTGCGGGAGCCGGTGCCCGCGCCCGCCCCGCCGTCCGCGCCCCCGTCCCCGCCGGTGGCGCCGCCGCAGGTTCCCGCGGGCTTCACCCCGCCGCCCCCGCCGCCCCTGCCCACCGGGTTCCCGGTCACGCAGGGCGCGGGCTTCTCCGCGGAGGAGCTGGGCTCGGCGCCCGCCGTGTCGAAGGCGGCGGCCGCCCGCCCCGCGCCGCCCCCCGCCGCGCCCCCGGCGCACGATCCCAGGGCGGCCATCGGGGAGGCGCTGCGGGCCAAGCGGTTCAGCGAGGCCGCGGCGCTCGCCGCGGGGTGGGAGCAGTACGCGCTGCGCTCCCACGGCCCGCAGTCGATGGAGATGGTGCACGTCATCGAGGCGCAGGCGCAGATCGCCTTCGAGTCCGGGCAGCTCACCCGCGCCGCCGAACGCTGGATCATCGCCGCCCAGGGCCGCCTGGCCTGGCACCCGGCGGACCACCCCGACGCGGTGAGCGCGGTGGACAACGCCCACCACGTCTGGCAGCGCCTCACCGACCAGGAGGCCGCGCTGCGCCTGGGCCCGCAGATGCTGGACCTGCGCCGAAAGGTCCCCGGCACCTCCGACCGCGCCCTGCGCGCGGTGGAACGCCGCGTGGACGCCCTGCGCAGGGGCAGACACCTGTCGAACGCGGGCTGAGGGGACGGCTCGCGGGCCCCGGGGCGGACCGGCGGGGCGGGACGTGAGGGCGGCCTGCGGCGGATCGGGGCCGCGCCCGCGCTTGGCGGGATGGGTCTGCGGGGTGCCGGGCGGTTGCGCGGGTGGCGCTCGCCCGTGTCCCCGCCGGGGGCGGACCGCCGGCGGCAGGGCGCTGACATCGGGTCAGTGCCGCGACGCCCGGGAGGCCGAGGCCGCCCCGCGACCGGGCTGCCGCCCCTCCTCGGCCGCTCCGCTCCGTCGCACCCCACCCCGCCCCGCGAACTCCCCGCCCACTCCGCCCGGAGTTTCCACAGCCTGTGGACAACCAAGCGCCCCAGCCCACCCCACCCTTATCGAACACTTGTCCACACCCTGTGGACGCCGCCTGTGGACAAAACCCGGGAAGTGCCAACCGCCATCCCCCGCCGCGGACACCCCTTGACACCCCTCCGGCAACTGACGGACAGTCAGAAAATGCCGACCACCCGCACCCTCGACTCCTACCAGGGCGAGCCCGCCGCCTCCGGGATCGGGAAGGACCCGGTCAACGAGCCCATGATCCGGCACTGGTGCGAGGCCATGGGCGACGCCAACCCCGTCTACACCGACCCCGAGCGCGCGGCGCGGACCCACTTCGGCGGGATCGTCGCGCCCCCGGCCATGCTCCAGGCGTGGCTCATGGCCGGCCTGTCCGGAAGGACCGCCCGCGCCGGGGCCTACGACGAGCTCCTCGGCCGGCTCGACGCCGAGGGCTGCGCCGCCGTCGTCGCCACCGACTGCGAGCAGACCTACGCCCGCCCGCTGCGCCCCGGCGACCGCGTCGCCTACCGGGAGGTCGTCGAGTCCGTCTCCGCCCGCAAGGAGACCGCCCTCGGCGCGGGCCACTTCGTCACCACCCGCACCGACGTCGAGGTGGACGGGCGACTCGCGGGCACGCACCGCTTCCGCATCCTGAAGTACCGCCCCGCCGGGCGCGGCCGGGCGGCGGCGGGGCGGCCGGACGCCAGGCGCCCCAGGCCCGTGGTCAACCGGGACAACCAGGGCTTCTGGGACGGCGTCGCCGCCCACCGGCTGCTCGTCCAGCGCTGCCGCGCCTGTCAGGCGCCGCGCTTCCCCTGGCTGCCCGGCTGCAACGACTGCGGCAGCGGCGACTGGGAGCCGTTCGCCGTGAGCGGGCGCGGCACGGTGTACTCGCACATCGTCGTGCACCACCCCGCGCCGCCCGGCATCCCACCGCCGTGCGTGGTCGCCCTGGTGGAGCTCGCCGAGGGCGTGCGGGTGCTGAGCAACGTGGTGGACGTGCCGCCGGAGGAGGTCGTCGTCGGCATGCCCGTGGAGCTGGAGTTCCGGCGGGTGGACGAGGAGCTGACCCTGCCGCTGTTCCGGCCGTCCGGGGCCCCGCGCCCCCGCCCGCCCGAGCCGCCCCCGCCCCCACCGCCACCCGCCGCGCCCCCCACCCCCGCCACCGTCGCCCCCGGCCTGGCCCTGCCCGTGCTGCGGGTCCCGGTCACCCGCACCCTGATCGTCGCGGGCGCCATCGCCTCCCGGGACTACCAGGACGTCCACCACGACCCGGAGCTGGCCAGGGCCAAGGGCGCACCGGACATCTTCATGAACATCCTGACCACCAACGGCCTGGTCGGCCGCTTCGTCACCGACTGGGCGGGCCCGGACGCCGAGCTGCTCGGCATCGCCATCCGCCTGGGCGCCCCCAACCACCCGGGCGACGAGATGGTCCTCACCGGCCGGGTCACCGCGGTGGACGGCGCGCGGGCCGAGGTCGCGGTCACCGGCGCCAACCGGCTCGGCGACCACGTCACCGGCACGGTCCGGCTGCGGCTGGGGGAGCGGTGAGGGGCGCGGGCGGCCGGGCGGCCGTGGCCGGGATCGGCGCCACCGCGTTCTCCAAGGACTCGGGCCGCAGCGAGCTGTCCCTCGCCGTGGAGGCGGTGCGGGCGGCGCTGGACGACGCCGGGCTGGCCCCCGGCGACGTGGACGGCATGGTCACGTTCACCATGGACACCAACCCGGAGATCACCGTCGCCCAGGCCGCGGGGATCGGGGAGCTGGCGTTCTTCTCCCGGGTGCACTACGGCGGGGGCGCGGCCTGCGCCACCGTGGCGCAGGCCGCGCTCGCGGTGGCGGCGGGCGCCGCCGAGGTCGTCGTGTGCTACCGGGCGTTCAACGAGCGCTCGGGGCACCGCTTCGGGGCCGGGGTGCGGCACCGGGAGCCGTCCGCGGAGGGTGTCGCGCTCGGCTGGGGGTTGCCGTTCGGGCTGCTCACCCCGGCGTCGTGGGTGGCCATGACCGCCCGCCGCTACCTGCACGCCCACGGCCTCACCCCGGAGGCGTTCGGCCATGTGGCGGTCACCGCGCGCCGCCACGCCGCCCGCAACCCCGCCGCCCACTTCCACGGCCGCCCGATCACGCTCGCCGACCACGCCGCGTCGCGCTGGATCGTGGAGCCGCTGCGGCTGCTGGACTGCTGCCAGGAGACGGACGGCGGGCAGGCCCTGGTCGTCACCACGGCGGAGCGGGCCGCGGCACTGCGGCACCCGCCCGCGCTGGTCACCGCGGCGGCGCAGGGCGCGGCGCGCGGGCAGGAGCAGATGACGAACTACTACCGGGGCGACCTCGCGGGGCTGCCCGAGGCGGGCGTCACCGCCCGCAACTTGTGGCGGTCCTGCGGCATGGGCGCCCGGGAGATGTCCGCGGCCGTCCTGTACGACCACTTCACCCCGTACGTGCTGATGCAACTGGAGGAGTACGGCTTCTGCGGGCGCGGCGAGGCGGCGGCGTTCGTCGCCGAGGACCGGCTGCCGCTGAACACCCACGGCGGGCAGTTGGGGGAGGCGTACCTGCACGGGATGAACGGGATCGCGGAGGCGGTGCGCCTGGTGCGGGGCACCTCGGTGAACCAGGTGCCGGAGGTGGAGCACGTGCTGGTGACGGCGGGGACGGGCGTGCCGACGTCCGCGCTGGTGCTCAGCGCGGCCCCCTGACGCGCCGGGCGCGCACCCCGCGCGCCGGGCGCGGGCGAGCCTCACCCCGTCATCACTCACTGTCACTTAATCTGACGGAATGACTACTCGTAGTACTGTCCTGCTCACCCCGGGTGCCCTCCTCGTCCTGATCGCCTGCCTGCTCACCCCCGCCGCCGCCACCCCGGTGGCGCCCGCCGCGGCCACCGCGGCACCGCCCGGGAGCGCGCCGGGCGGTGTCCCGGCCGCGCCCGCCGCCGCCCGGCACTTCCGCGGCTTGGCGTTCGACACCTGCACGGCCCCGTCCCTGGCCACGCTGACCGCCTGGCGGAAGGCCAGCCGCTACCGGGCCGTCGGCGTGTACATGGGCGGCCGGGCCCGCGCCTGCGCGCAGCCGAGGCTCACCCGCTCCTGGGTGCGCGCCGCCGACCGGGCGGGCTGGCGCCTGCTGCCGCTGTACCTCGGCTCTCAGGCCCCGTGCGTGTACGCCAAGGCCAAGCGGAGGTTCCCCATCGACGCCAAGCACCCCTACCGCCACGGCCTGCGCGAGGGGCAGGACGCGGTGCGCCGCGCCCGCGCCCTGGGCATGGCCAAGGGCAGCGCCCTCTATCTCGACATCGAGCACTACGACATCCGCAACGCCGCCTGCTCCCGCGCCGTGCTCGCCTTCACCCGGCGGTGGTCCCGCACCGTGCGCTCCCACGGCTACCTCGCGGGCGTGTACGGCAACTCCACCTCGGCCGTGCGGCAGCTCGCCGAGGCCAGGCGCAAGAAGACGACGTACCTGCCGGACGCGGTCTGGTTCGCCCGCTGGAACAACCGCGCCGTCCTCACCGACCCGGTCCTGCGCGCCGCCGAGTGGCACCCGCACCGCCGCGCCCACCAGTACCGGGGCAACGTCCGCGAGCGCCACGGCGGCCACACCCTGGTCATCGACCGCAACATCGTCGACGCCCCCGTGGCGGTGGTCTCCCCGTGACCCCCCCGGGGCCCACCCCTGAGCCGCCCCCCGGGTGCCGTCATCCCCCAGGGATACCGTGGTCGCACCCGGCTCCACCCTGAGATGTACCCGGGTCGGCACCTGCGGCCGATCCCGGCCCCTCGGCGCGCTGCATAGCGTTGGCGCCATGAGTACCGCGTGGTGCGGCACGGCGTCCCCGGCCTCCTCCCCGGCCGGCGAGGTCTGTGCCTTCAGTGACTATGTGCAGGCCAGGAAGACAGTGCTGCTGCGCACCGCGCGGTCGCTCACCCCCAACCCCGCCGACGCCGAGGACCTGCTCCAGACGGCCCTCGCCAAGACGTACCAGGCGTGGGACCGCATCGACGACAAGAACGCGGTCGAGGGCTATGTGCGCCGGGTGCTGGTCAACACCCGCACCTCCGAGTGGCGCCGCCGCAGGGTGGACGAGTACGCCACCGACGAACTGCCCGAGCGCCCGCACCCCGGCCCCGACTCCGCCGAGCAGCACGCCCTGCGGGACGCGGTGTGGCGGGCGGTGCGCCGCCTGCCGCCGCGCCAGCAGGCGATGGTGGTGCTGCGCTACTACGAGGACCTCACCGAGGCCCAGACCGCCGCGGTCATGGGCACCAGCGTCGGCACGGTGAAGAGCGCCGTCTCCCGCGCCCTCACCAAACTCCGCCACGACCCCCACCTCCGCCGCCCCGGCTCCTCCCCGCGCCTCCCGGACCCGGCGGACCGCACCGCGGCGTGAGGGCCTCAGGGGGGCGGCCCACCCTGAAGGACGGCGCCCTCCGCCGCGCTCGCGCCCCTCGCAGATCTCGCGCCCCTCGCGATCCCGCGACCCCGCGCCTCCGCTTCCCCGAACAAGTTCTGCAAAAATAGTTTTGCGAACGGTCCGCCGGCGCCTACCCTCCCGCCATGGTCAGCGAAGCACGCAGGCGCGTCCTCGACCCCGAGCGGGACGCGGCGGCACTGAAGGCCCTCACCCACCCCCTGCGCATCCGGCTGCTCGGCCTGCTCCGCAGGGACGGGCCCGCGACCGCCAGTGAGCTGGCCACCGCCACCGGGGAGTCGTCCGCGTCCACCAGCTACCACCTGCGGGTGCTGGCGAAGTACGCGTTCGTCGCCGAGGCCGAGCACCGCGACGCCCGGGAGCGCCGGTGGCGGGCGGTGCACGAGGTGACGGCCTGGAGCAACACGGCGATGGAGGCCGCCCCGGACAGCCGCGCCTTCCTCGACGTCACCCGGAGCGTGCAGCTCGACAACCTCGCCCGCTCCGTCGAGCGGCACCGGCGGGACCTGGCCTCCGGGCGACTGGGCCCGGAGTGGGTGGAGCCGTCGAACCTCGCCGACCGGCTCGCCCACCTCACGCCCGAGTCCGTCGCCGAGCTGTGGGAGGTCATCGACCGCACGGTGGACGCGCTCGCCGCCCGCGACGAGGGCGACCCGCGCGCCCGGCAGACCGTCCTCTTCCACGCCGCCCTGCCGCTCGCCCCGCACGACCCCACCGCCCCGCACGACCCCGCCCCGCACGACCCCGCCCCGCACGACCCCGGCGCGGACGACCCCGGCGCGGACGAGCCGGGCGGGGCGGCGTCGTGACCGGTGCGCCGCTGACCCCGGACGCCGCCCGCCGCAGGTTCACCGCCGTCACCTTCCTGTTCTGGCTGCCGGTCGGCCTCTACATACCGGCGAACGTGCTGCTGCTCACCGAGCGCGGGATGAGCCCGGCGGCCGTCTCCGCCCTGTTCGCCGTCTACTCCTGCACCGTCGCCGCCCTGGAGCTGCCCACCGGCGGCCTGTCCGACGTGATCGGCCGCCGGGTGGTGCTGGCCGCCGCCGGGCTGCTCACCGCGGGCGGCCTGGCGCTGCTCGCCCTGGGCACCTCCCTCGCGCCGCTGGTCGCCGCGAAGCTGCTGCTGGCCTGCGGCCGCGCCCTGTCCAGCGGGCCCGCGGAGGCGTGGTACGTGGACACCGTGCACGCCCACTCCGGCCCCGGCGCGGAGCTGCGCCGCGGCCTGGCCCGCTCCGGCACCGCCTCCGCCGCCGCCCTGGCGCTGGGCACCCTGGCCGGCGGCGGCCTGCCCTGGCTGCTCGGCCTCGGCGCCGACCCGGGCGCCCGGCTCGCCGCGGCCACCTCGGGGCTGGTCCTGCCGCTGTCGCTGCCGGTGCTGCTCGGCGCGGCCGTCGCCGCGGCGTACACCGGGTACGTGCTGACGGCCCTGCCCGAGCCGCCCCGCCCCCCGGCGACGCTGCGCGGCGTGCTGCGCGGGGTCCCCGGCACCGTGCGGGACGGCCTGCGCCTGGGCGGCACGGACACCCTGGTCCGCAGGCTGCTGCTCACCGCGGGCGCGATGGGCGCGGCCCTGGCCACCGTCGAGCTGCTCTCCCCCATGCGGGCCGCGGACGTCACCGGCGGCACCGACTCGGGGGCGCTGCTGTACGCGTCGCTGGCCTGCGCCGGGTTCGCCTGCACGGCCGCGGGCAGCCACGGCGCGCCATGGCTGGCCAGGGCCGCGCGCGGCGGGGAGCGCGCGGTCCTGGTGAGCCTGGCCGTGGCCGGGGCGGGCCTGGTGCTGCTCGCCGTGACCGCGCCGTGGGCCGGCCCGGCCGCGCTGGCCCTCGCCGCCGCCGGCTACGCCCTGGTCTACGTCGGCCTGGGCGCCGCCTCCCCCAACGGCAACGACCTGCTGCACCACCGCGTCCCCGGCGCGGTGCGCGCCACCGCGCTGTCCGTGCAGTCGCTGTGCCTCCAGGCGGCGGGCGCCCTGGCCGGGCTCGGCGCGGGCGCGCTGGCGGGCGGGGCCCCGGCGTGGCTGCCGGCCACCGCGGTGCTCCTGGCGGGCGCCGCGCTGTGGGTCCGCCGCGCCCCCGCGGCGCCCGTCCCCGCCGGGCTCGCGGCGACCGCGCCGTCCCCGCCGCCCCGACCGGCGGAAAGCGGGGCCGCAGGTGGTGACACCGTGCGTCCCACTACGTGAGAATCACCCGCGACACCCACCTCACCTCGGGAGGTAGCCGTGCACCACACCATGCAAGAAGTCCCGCTGCTGATCTCACGCGTGCTCCGGCACGGTGCGACCGTGCACGGCGCCGCCGAGGTGACCACCTGGACCGGGGCCGAGCCGCGGCGCCGCACCTACCAGGAGATCGGCGCCAGGGCGGCCCGGCTGGCGCACGCCCTGCGGGACCTCGGCGCCGGCGAGGGCGCGGTCACGGGAACGCTGATGTGGAACAACGCCGAGCACCTGGAGGCGTACCTCGCGGTCCCGTCCATGGGCGGCGTCCTGCACACCCTGAACCTGCGGCTGCCCCAGAACCAGCTCACCTGGATCGCCAACCACGCCGCCGACCGGGTGATCCTCGTCAACGGCACCCTGCTGCCGCTGCTCGCCTCGGTGCTGCCGCACCTGGAGACCGTCCGGCACATCGTGGTCGTCGGCCCGGGCGACCGCTCGGTGCTCGGCGACTGCCGCCAGGACGTGCACGACTACGAGGAACTGCTGGCCGGCCGCCCCGTCGAGTACCCCTGGCCCGAGCTCGACGAGCGCACCGCCGGTGCCATGTGCTATACCTCCGGCACCACCGGCGAGCCCAAGGGCGTGGTGTACAGCCACCGCTCGATGTACTTGCACGCGATGCACGTCAACGCCGCGGAGTCCTTCGGCCTGAGCTGGCGCGACCGGCTGCTGCCGGTGGTGCCCATGTTCCACGTGAACGCGTGGGGGCTGCCGTACGCCGCGTTCATGGCGGGCGCCTCCCAGGTGATGCCCGACCGGTTCCTCCAGCCGGCGCCGCTGGCCGACATGATCGAGCGGGAGCGGCCCACCGTCGCCGGCGCCGTCCCCACCATCTGGACGGCGCTGCTCGCCGAACTCGACGCCCGCCCCCGCGACACCTCCTCCGTCCGCGAGGTCATCGTCGGCGGCTCCGCCTGCCCGCCCACGCTGATGAAGGCGTTCGAAGAGCGCCACGGCATGCGGCTCACCCACGCCTGGGGCATGACGGAGACCTCCCCGCTCGGCTGCGTCTCCCACCCGCCCGTCGGCCTGGACGAGGACACCGAGTGGGAGTACCGCGCCAAGCAGGGCCGCTTCCCCGCGGGCGTGGAGGCGCGGCTGGTCGGCCCGAACGGGGAGGCCATGCCGCACGACGGGCAGTCGGTGGGCGAGCTCGAGGTGCGCGGCCCGTGGATCGCCGCGGCGTACCACGGCGGCGCGGGCCGGGAACCCGAGCGCCCCGAGGACAAGTTCCGCGACGGCTGGCTGCGCACCGGCGACATCGGCAGCATCAGCCCCGACGGCTACCTGGTGCTCACCGACCGGGCCAAGGACGTGATCAAGTCGGGCGGCGAGTGGATCTCCTCCGTGGAGCTGGAGAACCACCTGATGGCCCACCCGGACGTGGCCGAGGCCGCGGTCGTCGCCGTCCCCGACGAGCGGTGGGACGAGCGGCCGCTGGCCACCGTCGTGCTGAAGGAGGGGGCGCGGGCGGACTTCGACGCGCTGCGCGCCTTCCTCGCCGAGCGCGTCCCCAAGTGGCAGCTCCCGGAGCGCTGGGCCGTGGTGCCCGCCGTCCCCAAGACGTCCGTCGGCAAGTTCGACAAGAAGACGATCAGGAAGAGCTACGCCGAAGGCGAGCTGGACGTCACCACGCTGGCCTGACCCGCGCCCGCCCGGGCGCCCCGCGCCCCGGCAGCCCCTCCGGCCGCCGGGGCCCGCTCAGCGCCCCGGCAGCCGGGAGCCGATCTTCCCCAGCAGGTCCACGATCCGCCGCTGCACATCGGGGCTGGTGGAACGCTCCGCCAGGAACAGCACCGTCTCCCCGGACCGCAGCCTCGGCAGCTCGTTCGGGTCGATGTCCACCGAGGTGTAGACGACCAGCGGGGTGCGGTTGAGCTGCCCGCTGCCGCGCAGCCAGTCCACGATCCCCACCCGGCGGCGCCGGATCAGCATCAGATCCATCACCACCAGGTTCGGCCGCACCTGCTCGGCCGCCGCCACCGCGTCCGCGTCCGACGGGGCGTGCGCCACCATCATCCCGCGCCGCTCCAGCGTCGCCGTGAACGCCGCCGCGATGTCTTGGTGCCCCTCGACCAGCAGCACCCGGGGCGGCACCGGCTCACCGTCCCGCGGCGCCAGCGCCTTCAGCAGCACCGCCGGATCCGCCCCGTACGCCGCCTCCCTGGTGGCCTGCCCGAGCCCCGCCGTCACCAGCACCGGGACCTCCGCCGCCACCGCGGCCGTCCGCAGCGACTGCAAGGCCGTCCGGGTGATCGGGCCGGTCAGCGGATCGACGAACAGCGCCGCCGGGAACTCCGCGACCTGCGCGTCCACCTCCTCGCGCGACCGCACGATGACCGGCCGGTAGCCGCGCTCGGTCAGCGCCTGCCGGGTCGAGACGTCCGGCTCCGGCCACACCAGCAGCCGCCGCGGGTGGCTCTCGTCCGGGTCGTCGGGCTCCGCCACGGACGTCACCTCGTCCAGGTGCTCCGGCCCCTCGGCGCCTTCGGCGGGGGCGCCTATCGTGAACGCCCGCCCGTCGCCCGCCACCGCCCTTTCAGGGAAGCCCTGCGGGCTGCTGCTTTGCATTCCGTCGCCCGCCACCGCCCTTTCAGGGAAGCCCTGCTGCGCCGCCGGGCCCTGCCGCGCCGCCGGACCCGTCTGCGCCGCCGGACCCGTCTGCGCCTCCGCGCCCTCGGGTGCCGCCGGGGCGTCGGCCGCCCCCGCCCCCGTCGCGAACCCCCGCCCGTCGCTCACGTCCACCGGGCCGCCGCCCCCCGCGGGGACGCGCCGGGACGCGGGCGGCGGGCCCTGCTCCCCCGGCGCCCGCACCGGCCGGTTCTCCGGCGCCGCCAGCTTGCGCCGCCGCCCCGAGGGCGCCGGCACCAGCACGTTCTGCCCGCCCGTGGAACCGTCACCCGCGGGCGGGGCCAGCGGCACCCCCTGCCCCAGCGTGCGCACGCTCACCTCGTACGGCGGCACCTGCGCCGGGATCGCGAACGGCGGCCCGTCCGCGGGCTGCGCCGGGGCCTGGGGCAGCGCCCGCCTGCCCCGCCGTCCCGTGGCCGCCCGCTGCTCGGCGCCGGACCCGTCCGCGGGCACCGGCTGCGGCGCGGGCACCGCGGCCGCCGCGCCCTCGGGCAGCCCCCGCGGGTCGGCCGGGCGCAACGCGCGTCGCCGCCCCGTCGGCTGCTCCGGCACCGCTGGCAGCGCCGGGGCGGCCACCGGGGTCAGCTCACCCGAAGGACCCGCGGGCAGCGCCAGCGCGCCCTCCGGCGGGGCCTGCCGCTGCCGCGGCGGCCGGTCCGTCCTGCGCTCCGGGGCGGGCGCCTGCGCGGGGGCGGTGCCGCGCATCGGCTCCGCCGGGACGGGCATCACCGTGGTGCCGCTGCTCGGGGTCGGCTCCGCCGTGCCGCCCTGCGGCGCCCCGTCCTCGGACCCGGCGCCGTCCGGGCCGACGGGCACCTCCACCACGTAGGCGCTGCCCTGCCCGCCGGGCACCTCGTGCACCTGGAGCACCCCGCCGTGCCGCTCCACGACGCCGCGCGCCATCGGCAGGTGCACCGGGTGCCCCCCGCTCTGCGGACCCCGCACCTCGATACGGGCCACATCGCCGCGCTGCGCCGCCGCCACCACGACCGTGGAGTCCCCGGTGGCGCTCGTCCCGGTGGCGTCCACCCCGACGGTGTCCGCGATCAGGTGCGCCAGCGCCTGCGCCATGCGCTCCCCGTCGAGGACCACCTCCACGGGCGGCGCGTGCACCGCGTACTGGGCCCGGCCGGGACCGATCAGCTCGACGGCGCCCTCGACCCCGGCGGCGACCACCTTGTCCAGGCCCACCGGCTGCCGGTCCAGCCGCTCCTCGCCGCTCTCCAGGCGCTGGAAGGCCAGCACGTTGTCCAGCAGCGTGGTGATGCGGCCGTAGCCGGCGGCCAGGTGGTGCAGGATCTGGTTCGCCTCGGGCCACAACTGCCCGGCGGAGTCGTCGGCCAGCCCGGCCAACTGCTGCCGCAGCTCCACCAGCGGCCCGAGCAGCGACGTCTCCAGCACCGCCCGCAACTGCTCGTTCCGGGCCGTGAGCTCGTCCAGGCGGGACCGGTCGGTGAACGTCATCACCGCGCCGACCAACTGATCCCCGTCCCGCACCGGCGCCGTGGTCAGGTCCACCGGCACCGGCTGCCCGTCCTTGCGCCACAGCACACTGCCCCGCACCCGGTGCTTGCGGCCCGAGCGCAGGGTGTCGGTCAGCGGCGACTCCTCCGCCGGCAGCGGCGAGCCGTCCGGCCGCGAGTGGTGGATCAGCGGGTGCAGCTCCTGGCCGCCCAGGTCACTGGCCCGGAACCCGAGGATCTGCGCCGCCGACGGATTGACCAGGACGACCTTCCCCTCGATGTCCACGCCCACCACGCCCTCGGCGGCGGCCCGCAGGATCATCTCCGTCTGCCGCTGCTGCCGGGCCAGCTCCGCCTCGGTGTCGAGGGTGCCGGTCAGGTCCCGCACCACCAGCATCAGCAGCTCGTCGCCGGTGTAGTGGTCGGGCAGGGCGTACGGGGTGCGGCCGTCCTCCAGGTTCGCGCTGGTCACCTCGACGGGGAACTCCACCCCGTCCGTCCTGCGCGCGATCATGCGGGTCGGCCGGGTACGGCCCACCACCGGCTCGTCCGCGCGCCGCATGCCTCCGGGGATCCGCTTGCTGTCGAACGACGGCAGCAGATCCAGCAGCCCCCGCCCCACCAGGGCGGTGCCCGGAGTCTCGAACGTCTCCAGCGCTATCGCGTTGGCGTTGACCACCGTGCCGTTGCAGTTGACCAGCAGCAACGCGTCAGGGAGGGCGTCGAGTATGGCTGCGAGGCGAGCAGCGCCTCGGGATGGCCTGCTGCTCACGACGACGCGTCCTCCCTAGCTACGACCCCTGCGCCGACGGCCTATCTTCGCCGCTCCCCCCAGGCATGTCACTAGGGGAGTGTACGGCTGTCTCCCCGCCGCACCGCCGCCAATCCCCCCGCGCCGCGCCCCCGCGGGCCCCCGGTTTTTGCTGTGCCGACTACCGTGCGAGTACCGTAGGCTTCTGGTTGGTGGCACTCGCACAGGCTGTGCCATCATCTGCATCACACACATCGCGCACGCGGTCGTGTGCGAGGAGGCTTCGCCTAGTCTGGTCTATGGCGCCGCACTGCTAATGCGGTTGGGGGCTTCAACCCCCTCCCGGGTTCAAATCCCGGAGCCTCCGCACTCCACCCAGCCCCGTCGGCCCCCGGCCGCCGGGGCTGCGGCGTTCTCCGGCCCCTCTCCTCGCACCCCCTCGCACCCCCGAATACTCGATTTCATGTCCGGCCACCGCTCATGTAATGTTGTCCCCGCAACGCCGAGCGGCGAGAAACCGCAGCAAGGCCGAGCAAGCGCTCGTAGCTCAACGGATAGAGCATCTGACTACGGATCAGAAGGTTGCAGGTTCGAGTCCTGCCGAGCGCGCAGCAGACAGAGGGGCCGCTCACCAGCGTTGGTGAGCGGCCCCTCTGTCGTTGTACGGCGATCATGGGCCACCGGACAGGACGGAGCCCTCGCATGACGACGGAAAAGCCGCCGCCGACGGAGGTGCTGGACGCCGTCGGTCGGCTGGCCGGTGCGGGGACACGCATCGTGGCGGTCGACGGGGCGGGGGGCTCGGGCAAGACGACCCTGGCGCGGGAAGTCGCCCGCCGGGTGGCCGGGGTCCGGCTGGTGCACGGGGACGACTTCTACCGGCCGATGCCGGAGGCGGAGCGGCGGGAGCTGGACGCCGAGGGCGGGTATCGGTGGTACTTCGACTGGGAGCGGCTGGCCGCCGAGGTGCTGCGGCCCCTGCGCGACGGCGGCGGCCCGGTGCGGTACCGGCGGTACGACTGGGGAAGCGGGGACCTGGGGGAGCGGGCGGAGGTCGCACCCGGTGGCTTGGTCGTGGTGGAGGGCGTGTACGCGGCCCGTCCTGAGCTGGCGGACCTGTACGACCTGACGGTGTACGTGGACACGCCCCGCGAGGTCTGTCTGGAGCGGCTACGGGCCCGCGGTGAGAACTCCGAGGAGTGGATCCTGCGCTGGCGTGCCGCCGAGGACCACTACCTCGCCACGACCGACCCCGCCTCCCGGGCGGACGTGGTGGTCCGGGGCTGGTGGAGTCGCGCAAGGGGGCGGGCGTCTTCGTCCGGGCGTTCCGGCCGCTGCGGCGGAGCGGCCTCCGGCGGCTGAGCCGGGAACAGTGGGGAACGGGGCGGTCCATCTGGTCCACGGACACCGAGGGCCGGGACTTGATCGTTGACGAGGTCGAGGTGGAGGAGCGGCCGACACCCGACGGCGGGATCTACGCGCGGCTCGCCGAGCTCGGGCACGAGCCGGTGCGGTTTCGGGAGGAGGTGAGGTGCAGGATGCCCACGGCTCAGGAGTCCGCGCGTCTGGCGCTTCCGGCGGGGACGCCGGTCGTGGATCTGTGCCGTACCGCGTACACGGCGGGCGGCTCGCCCGTCGAGGTGAATCTGATGACGCTGGACGCGTCCTCCTACATCCTCGAGTACGAGTTCGGCGCCTAGCGTTCCGTCATATGACGACTCCCCCGCTGCCCCCCGCCGAGTACTACGCGTCGCTGCCCCGGAGCATCGCCGGGGCGGGGGTGCTGTTCCATGACGAGGCGGGGCGGGTGCTGTTGGTGAAGCCCGCCTATCGGGAGGGGACCTGGGAGGTCCCGGGCGGGGCGATGGAGGCGGGGGAGTTCCCGTGGGAGACGGCCCGGCGCGAGGTCAAGGAGGAGCTGGACCTGGAGTTGGGCCGGGGGCGGCTGCTCGGGGTGGACTGGGTGCCGGGGCGGGCGGAGCGGCTGCCGCTGGTGGTGTTCGTGTTCGACGGGGGGCCGGTCACCGAGGAGTGGGTGCGGCGGCGGGTGCGGCTGCCCGCGGAGGAGCTGACCGACTGGCGGATGGCCCCGCCCGCGCAGTGGCCCGTCCTGCTGGCACCCCACACCGCACGCCGGGTCGCCGCCTGCGCGCGGGCCCTGGGGACGGGCGACACCGTCTACCTCCAGCACGGGTGGGAGCCGGCCTAGGCGGCCCACCCCGACCAGCGGGTCACCTCCACCGCCACCACCGGGCCCTCGGGGAGGTGGTGCTGGTACTGGGGGTACTTGTGCGCCAGGAGGGTGAGGGCGCGGGTGCGTTCCGCCGGGGCGGTGAGGACGGTGGCGGCGCCGTCGGCCCTGGCCCACCACAGGTGCGTCCAGTCGTCGGCGTAGTGGTCGGCCAGCAGGCACACGTTGGGGTTCTCGGAGATGTTCCGCAGGCGCCGCAGGTGGTGGGCCGTCTTGGGCTTGCCGTCCACCGCCCAGTGGACGGTGTCCGCGTCCACGGCGAACACCACCGGCACCAGGTGGGGCTGTCCCGCGCCGTTGACCGTGGCCAGCCGGGCGACCCGGGCGGTGGCGAAGCGGCGGCGGGATTCGTCCGGGGGGAGACGCATGAGGGGATTATGGGGGACGGGACGGGTTTCGGCGCTCAGGCCCGGGCCGTGAGGTGGTCGCAGTAGCGGCCGATCTCCTCCTCGTCGTCCTCCGGGTCCCGGGTGACGCGCGCCGCGGTGGCCAGGCGTTCCAGCTCCGCGGAGCTGAGCGCGTCGGGGGCGGCCAGGTACTCGCCGCACAGTTCGAGCAGGTCCGGCGGCTGGCCGGGCGCGGGGGCGCGGTCGATCAGGGGGCGGTCGGTGGCGGGGGGCGGGGTGCCGGGGGCGGTGGAGGCGGCGGGGGGCGCGGGGGCCGCGGCCCCGTCCTGCTCGTTGGGGAGGCCGCCGCCCACGACCAGCGCGAACGCGGTGACGACGGCCGCGGCCGTGCCGATGAAGGCGATCCGGGGGTGACGCGGCCCGAACCGCCGGGGGCGCTCCCGGCCGCCGGTGTGCGCCCGGCGGAAGGCGGCGAGCGCGGCCTGCTCGCCGGTCAGCTCGCCCGCGCGGCCGGGTGCCGCCGCGGCGGCGATCAGGTCGGCGAGGGCCTCCCGCTCCGCCTCGCACTCGACTCCGGCCTCGCGCAGCAGCTCCTCCGCGGGCGTGGTGCGCGGGTCGGTGCGCCGGGGGTGGTCCGCGCTCATGGCGTGTCGTTCAGTGTCGTCGTCCGGGCTCCCGTCGCGAGGGAACGGGAGGCCGCGCGGGCCTCGGGGGCCCGCGCCGTGAGCTGCTTCGCGAGCCGGCGCAGGCCCCGGTGGGCGGCGGAGCGCACGGCGCCGGTGCGCTTGCCGAGTATCCGGGCCGTGGTCTCCACGTCCAGGTCGAGCACGATGCGCAGCACCAGCGCCTCGGCCTGGTCCCGGGGCAGCCCGGCGAGCAGGGCGAGGGCCTCGTCGGTGCCGATGGAGGCGAGCGCTTCCTCCGCGGTGTTCTCGGCGGCGGGCCGGGAGACGACGAGCTCCTCCACGGGCGCGTCCGCGACCGGGCGCCGCTGCACCCTGCGGACGTGGTCGATGGCGCGGTTGCGCGCGATGGTGGTCGTCCAGGCGCGGAAGTCGTCCGCGTCGCCCTCGAAGCCGGCGAGGCCGCGCACGATCTGTATCCACGTGTCCGCCGCCACGTCCTCGGCCTCCTCACCGACGAGAGTCCGTAAGTAGCGCAGGATGCCGGGCTGGAGGGCCCGGTACACGAGGCGGAAGCCATCCTCGGAGCCGTGTCGCGCGGCGTGCACGGCGGCGGCGAGGCTGTCGTCGTCGTTCACGGTTCCGAAGATTTCGTACACCCAGCTCATGATGGTCCATCCGCCGAACTGGATGAAAGGCCAACTCCGGACAGGGAGCGGAGGCGGATGTTCCGCTCTTGACGGCCGCGGTGGGCGGGGTGCGGCGGTGGCGGGGGCGCGCGGCCGGGCGGGGTGGCTCTCGCGTTGCACGAGATTGCGCTTTACAGCGTACGAGGGAGGTTTTACGGTGTACGAGCAGCCGTTCTCGTACACCGTAAAAGTCCCCTCCCGCGTTGGAAGAGGCCCTGCGCAGAGCACCGGAAGCCCGCCGCGTCCGTCTGGAGCCCTCATGACCACCCGCCACCCCCAGCGCTGGCTGATCCTGGGCGTGATCTGCCTCGCGCACCTCACCGCGCTGCTGGACAACACGATCCTCAACGTCGCCATCCCCTCCCTCACCGGCGAGCTAGGCACGTCCACCGCCGAGGTGCAGTGGATGATCAACGCCTACGCGCTGGTCCAGGCGGGGCTGCTGCTCACCGCGGGCTCGCTCGGCGACCGCTTCGGGCAGCGGAAGGCGCTGCTCGGCGGGGTCGCCGTGTTCGGCGTGGGCTCCGCGGTCGCCGCGTTCGCGCAGACTCCGGAGCAGCTCATCGCCGCCCGGGCCGGGATGGGCGTCGGCGGGGCGCTGCTGATGACCAGCACCCTCGCCGTCGTCATGCGGATCTTCGACGAGGAGGAGCGCACCCGCGCCATCGGCATCTGGGCCGGCGTGCTCTCACTCGGCTTCGCCGGCGGGCCCGTCCTCGGCGGGGTGCTGCTCGAGCACTTCTGGTGGGGGTCGGTGTTCCTGGTCAACATCCCCGTCTCGGCGCTGGCCCTGCTCGCCGTGGCCCGGCTGGTCCCCGAGTGGCGGAACCCCCGGGGGCACCGGCCGGACGCTCCCGGCGCGGTGCTGTCCACGATCGGCATGGTGGGCCTGGTCTACGCCGTCATCTCCGGCCCCGAGGAGGGCTGGACCTCGGGCACGGTGCTCGGCTCCGCCTGGGTCGGCGTGATCGCCCTGATCGCGTTCGGGCTGTGGGAGCGGCACGTGGAGCAGCCCATGCTGGACGTGCGCCTGTTCCACGACCGCCGCTTCACCGGCGCGGTCTCCGGCGGGGTGCTGGTGGCGTTCGGCATGGCCGGATCGCTGTTCCTGCTCACCCAGCACCTCCAGTTCGTGCTCGGCTACGACCCGCTGGAGGCGGGCCTGCGCATCGCCCCGCTCGCGGTGACCATCGTCGTGCTCAACCTGCTCGGCGTGGGCGCCCGGCTCACCCGGGGGCTCGGCGCGCCGGGCGCGGTGCTGCTCGGCATGACGCTGCTCGCCGGGGGCCTGACCGCGGTGGCCGTCACCGGCGAGGACGGCTACGCGGGCACCCTGCTCGGTCTGGTGCTGATCGGCGCCGGGGTGGCGCTGTCCCAGCCCGCCATGGCCGAGGCGATCATGAGCGCCATACCGGTGGAGCGCGCCGGCACCGGGGCGGGCGTCAACGGCACCCTGGCCGAGTTCGGCAACGGGCTCGGCGTGGCGGTGCTCGGCGCGGTGCTGTCTTCCCGGTTCGCCGCGCTGCTGCCCGCCGCCGTCGGCGCGGGTGCCTCGGACTCGCTGCCCGAGGCGCTCGAGGCGGCGCCGGACGCGGGCGCCCGCGAGCAGGTGCGGGACGCGTTCGTCTCCGGCCTGACCACCAGCCAGCTCATCGGCGCCGCCGCCGTGCTCGCCGGGGGCCTGCTGGCCGGGTTCCTGCTGCACCGCGCCGACCGGGCCGGGGCGCGCTCCGGCCGGGCGCGGGCGGAGGAGGTCGCGGGCGCGGTGTGAGCGCCTAAGCTCGTGAACCGCGCGGCCGGTGCGCACGGAGAAGGGCACGGCCGCCGCGTCCGACACCGGGAATCCGAGGAGCCGAGGAGAGACGGGACGTGAGCGTGAGCCGGGCCGGCCAGCCGCGGGCCAGCGTGTGGCTGAACGAGCGCAGGCCCGCGCGCCGCGCCGCGCCCGCCGGCCTCGACCGGGAGCGGATCGTGGCCGCCGCGATCCGGCTGCTGGACGCCGAGGGGCTGGCCAAGTTCTCCATGCGCCGCCTCGCCGCCGAGCTCGGCGTGAGCGCCATGTCCGTCTACTGGTACGTGGACAACAAGGACGACCTGCTGGAGATGGCGCTCGACGCGGTGCAGGCCGAGGTCGCGCTGCCCGACCCGGACGCGGACGGCGACTGGCGGGAGCAGTTGCGGCAGATCGCCCGCGCGTACCGCGGGGCGCTGCTGGCCCACACCTGGGCGGCCCGGCTGTTCGGCGACTACCTCAACCTGGGCCCCCGGGCCCGCGACATCTCCTCCACGCTGCTGCGGATCATGGACCGGGCGGGCCTGCCGCGGCAGCGGTCGCCCGCGGCGCTGTCCGCCGTCTTCCAGTTCACCTTCGGCTGCGCCACCGTGGAGAGCCGCTGGCTGGAGCAGGTCAGGGAGGCGGGCGTCACCCAGAACGAGCTGTTCAACAGCGTCCTGGAGCCGCTGCTCGACAACCCGGACTGGGCGGAGCAGCGCTCGATCATGCAGGACCGCGCCGCCGTGGACTTCGAGGAGGGGCGCGAGCGGGACTTCCTGTTCGCCCTCGACACCGTCATCGCCGGTGTCGAGGTGATGGTCGAGCGGTACGGGGAGCGGGGCGCGCGGTAGCGCCCCTGTTCCCCGGGCCCGTGGCGGGAGGGCTCAGGAGCCGGACTCCCCGTCCCCCGCGAACAGCCGCGAGGGGAAGCCGCCCGTCGCCACCGGCCCCCACCGCCGCGGCGTCAGGCGCAGCAGCGACTTGCCCTGCCTGAGCATCGCCGCCCGGTACTCGTCCCAGTCGGGGTGCTCCCCCGCGATGCAGCGGTAGTACTCCACCAGCGGCTCGACGGACTCCGGCGGGTCGATCACCTCGGCGGTGCCGTCCACCTGCACCCAGGGGCCGTCCCACTCGTCGGACAGGACGACGACGCTCGCCGCCGGGTCGCGCCGCGCGTTGCGGGCCTTGGCGCGGTCCGGGTACGTCGAGACGACGATCCGTCCCTCGCCGTCCACGCCGCAGGCCACGGGGGAGCCCTGGGGCCGGCCGTCGGCGCGCGTGGTCAGCAGGACCGCCCGGTGCCGGGGGCGGACGAAGTCCAGCAGCTCCGGCAGGGTGACCCGCCGGTTCATCGCGATGTTCGGTGCCATGGCGAGCAGCCTACGACGGGCCGCGGCGCCGCCCGGGGAGCCGGCCGCGCGGTCCGCCCGGCGCGGTCGCCCCGGGCGGCAGGGCGCGGCCGGTGCCGGCCGGCCGCCGTCACATCGGCAGCTCGCCCCGCACCGCCTGGATGTCCAGCTCCACCCGCAGCGTGGTGCCGACCGCGGCGATGCCGGCCTGGAGCACCTGGTTGTAGTTCATGGCGAAGTCCGACCGCTTCAGCTCGGTCGTCGCCCGGAACGCGGCCCGCTCCCCGCCCCACGGGTCGGGGCCCGTCCCCAGATAGGTCAGGTCCAGGTCGACGGGCCGGGTGATGGCGTTGATGGTCAGCTCGCCGTGCACCGTCCAGGAGTCGCCGCCCACCGGGGTCACCCGGGACCCGAAGTAGGTGATCAGCGGGTGCGCGGCCACGTCGAGGAAGTCGGGGGAGCGCAGGTGGTCGTCGCGCATCTTGTTGCCGGTGTCGATGCTCGCGGCCTCGATGGTGGCGCTGACGGTGGAGTCCTCGACGTTGCCCGCGGCGATCTCCAGCGTCGCGCCGAACGTCCCGAACCGTCCGTGCACGCTGGATATCCCCAGGTGCCTGGCCACCACCCCGATGGAGGAGTGCGCCGGATCGACGGTCCAGGTGCCGGGCGGGGGCAGCTCGCCGCCGCCGAGCCGCTCCAGCGTCACCGTGCCCAGGTCCGCCAGCCCAGACGGGCCGATGAGCGCGGTGGACGCGGTGGGGGCGTACCCGGCCGCGGTCACGATCACCGTGTAGACGCCGGGCGTCAGCGGGCTGTCCGACAGCACCTCGCCGTCCGCGTCGGCCTCGCCGCGCAGCACCTGGTTGCCGGAGGTGTCGGTGACGGTGACGGCCGCGTGGCGGATCGCCCAGCCGTCCTTGGTGCGGACCTTGCCGCGCAGTGCCATGGCTCTTCTTTCCGCTCGTCTCGTGGTGGTGGCCGGAGCGCCGGCCGCGTCACTGCCGGCGCCCGGCCGCGCCAGGGGCCGTCCCTTGCCCCGCGGCGCGACCGGGCGCCGTCCCCTGCCCCCGTCGCCGGGCGGGTGCCCTCCGCGGCTCACCCGCCCACCCGTCGCCCCACCCGCCGAACCGGCGGCGGGTGATGCGGCGGGAGGCTCACCGAAAGGACGTCAGTCGTGGCCGAGGTCCAGGTCGAACGCCTCGACCCCCTCGCCCTGCACGGTCAGCGCCGTGGCGACGGGCGGGTAGCCGCTGGCGATCACGGTGTACTCGCCCGCCTCCAGGTCGGTGAAGGCGTAGGCGCCGTCGGGCCCCGTCGCGGTCACGGCCAGCACGTTGCCCGCCGCGTCGACCAGCGTCACCCTGGCGTCGGCCAGCGGCTCGGACGACGCCTTGACGCGCACCGTGCCCCGCAGGCTGGCGGCGGGCCGCAGCTCCACGTCGGCCCGGGTGACGCCCGTACCGCTGACCTGCACGGGCAGGGCGGCCGGGCGGAACGCCGCCGCGCTCACCGCGAGGGTGAACTGGCCCGCGACCAGCTCCTCGAACCGGTAGGCGCCGTCCTCGCCGGTCCGGCTCGCCGCGAGCACCTCTCCGCGCATGTCGGTGACGACGGTGGTGGCCCCCGCGACCGGGGAGCCGTCGGCGGCGCTGCGCACCGTCCCGGCCAGCCCGGCGGTGCCGGTGAGCACCAGGTCGTGCTCGATCGAGCCGTCCGCGAGGACGACCGTGGCCGCGTGCGGCTGGTGGCCGTCGGCCGCCGCGATCAGCACGACCGCGCCGGTGGCCGTCGTGGCCAGGCTGTACGCGCCGTCCTCGGCGGTCACCGCGCGGCCGAGCTGGCGGCCGCTGAGGTCGATCAGGGTGAGCGTGGCCCGGGACAGCGGGGTGCCCTCGGCGCCGCTGACGGTGCCGTGGACGCGGCGGGTGGCGGCCGGGCCGCCGCCGGCGGATGCCGTGGCCGTGCCCGTGGCCGTGCCGGTCACGGTGTCCGTCGCGGGGGAGGCCGCGGCGGACGGACGGCCGGAGTGCCTGCCGGCGGGGGAGGCGGCCACGGAGACCAGCCGGTCCCGGTGGGCGCCCGCGTGCCTGCCGCCGTTGACCTGGGCGGGGACGGTCTCCGCGGTCACCTCGAGCGCGGGGGCCGCGGCGGTGGCGGGCTCGGTCTCGGCGGCGGGCTCGCCCGCTTCCCCGGCCCGCTTGCTGCCGCGCAGCGGCACCTCCTTGATGAACAGCATGGCGATCAGGGCGAGGAGCGCGAACGGCGCTGCGTACATGAACACGTCACCCATGCCGTGACCGTAGGAGTCCATGACCACGCGGCGCAACGGCTCAGGCAGTTTGTCCAGGTCCGGGATGCCCCCGCCGGACCCGGCGGGCGCCTCGACGCGCGCCTCGCGCAGCCCTTCCGCGATGTAGTCCTGCACCTTGGTGCTCAGCACCGCGCCCAGCGCCGAGACGCCGATCGCGCCGCCGAGGGAGCGGAAGAACGCCACCACGGAGCTGGCCGCGCCGAGCTCGTGCGGGGCCACCTGGTTCTGCACGGAGAGCACCAGGTTCTGCATGGTCATCCCGAGGCCGATGCCGGCCAGGAACATCCAGGCGGCGACCACCGTGTAGTCGGTGTCGGTGCGCAGCAGGCCCAGCAGCCCGAACCCGGCGGTGAGGAAGACGCCGCCGACGACCAGGAACACCTTCCAGCGACCGGTCCTGGTGATGATCTGACCGGAGACGGTGGAGGACAGGAACAGGCCGAGGATCATCGGCATCGTCATCAGGCCGGCCCTGGTCGGCGACTCGTCCTTGGCCAACTGGAAGTACTGGCTGAGGAACACCGTGGAGCCGAACATCGTCACGCCGACCATCAGGCTGGCGACGGTCGCCAGCGTCACCGTGCGGTTGCGGAACAGGCGCAGCGGGATCACCGGCTCGCTCGCCCTGGTCTCCACCAGCACGAACAGCAGGCCGAGCAGGACGGCGCCGCCGGTCATGGACCAGGTCTGCCACGACGACCACGGGAACTGGTCGCCCGCGAGGGACACCCAGATCAGCAGCAGCGACACCGAGGCGGTGATCAGGGTGGCGCCGGCCCAGTCCACCTTCACCCGGCGCTTGACCACGGGCAGGTGGAGGGTCTTCTGGAGCACGATCAGGGCGAGCACGGCGAACGGCACGCCGACGTAGAAGCACCAGCGCCAGCCGAGCCAGTCGGTGTCCACGATGACGCCGCCGATCAGCGGGCCGCCTATGGTGCCCAGCGCGAAGACCGCGCCCAGGTAGCCGCTGTACCGGCCGCGCTCCCGCGGGGAGATCATCGCCGCCATGATGACCTGCGCCAGGGCGCTGAGGCCGCCGACGCCTATGCCCTGCACCGCGCGGGCGCCGATGAGCATGGAGGTGTTCTCGGACAGGCCCGCGGCCGCCGAGCCCAGCACATAGATCACCAGGGCGGTCTGGACGAGGACCTTCTTGCTGGCGAGGTCGGCCAGCTTGCCCCACAGCGGGGTGGAGGCCGTCATGGCCAGCAGGGTGGCGGTGACCACCCAGGTGTAGGAGGTCTGGCTGCCGTTCAGGTCGTGGATGATCGTCGGCAGGGCGTTGGAGACGATCGTGGACGACAGGATCGCCACGAACATGCCGAGCAGCAGCCCGGACAGCGCCTCCATGATCTGCCGGTGCGTCATGGGGGGCTGCGTCTCGCCCAGCTCTTCGGCCTTACTCGTTGCGGTCGCTGTCATCTCGCTTCTTCGTCTCTCGCGTCTCTCGATCGAACCGTTTCTGCTTGCGTCCTGTGCGGTCGCGCGGCAGGTGTGCCCCGCGACGTGTCGCGTCGGGGACGGGGACGGGGCGCCGCGGCCCGATTCGGGGCCCGGCGGCGTCCCCGGGCGGAGCCCTCCGGGGGCTCCTCAGTCGGCGGCACCCGCCGGAAGGGGGCCGGGCGCCGGGCCGGCGGCGGGCCGCGGGGCCCGTGCCGGGCCGTCCGCGTCCCCCGTCCGCCACTCCAGGACCCGCCCCGCGGGCGCCGTGTGGTCGAAGCTCGCGCGGAGCCTGGCGAGCAGCTCGGCGAGCCGGGTGACGTCCTCGTCGGGCCACTCGTCCAGTTGGTGGGCGAGCACCTCGGTGTACCGCTCGTGCGCCCGCTCCAGGGCCAGGCGGCCGAGCGTGGTCACGCGCAGGATCCGCGAGCGGCGGTCGGCCGGGTCCGGGTCCCGCTCGATCCAGCCGCGCTCGGCCAGGTGCGCGACCTGGCGCGAGGCGACGGACAGGTCGGTGCCGAGCAGGTCGGCGAGGCGGCTCATGCGCATGTCGCCCTGGTCGCTCAGCAGCCCGAGCACCGCCAGCGTGGTGAGCTGGCAGTCCGGCGGCATGGCGCGGGCCAGGCCGCGGCGCACCGCGCCGAAGGCGGTGAGCTGGGTGGCCAGCTCGGCGTGGGGGGTGCGTGCCGGCATGTCCGCCACTCCTCTCCGCTTCCGTCCGTGTCCGTGGGTGCCGCCCGGCCGTGGCCGACGGCGGCGGTCCGGTGCTGCTCTTCCGGTGCCGTCCCGGGGTGCTGTTCTTCGGGGGCTGTCCGCCGCCGGGTTTCGTCCGGGGCGGGAGGCTCCCTTGGTAGTTGCCTTGAGCAACCATAAAGCGATTGGTTGCTACAGGCAAGTTGTATCGGGTGGGGGGCGGTAAAGGGGCGGAAAAGCCTCTCCCCCGCCCCGGTCAAGCGGGTCAAGCGCGCGCAACGGGCCCGGTCCGCCCCGTCCCCGTGCGGAGGGGCGAGGCGGACCGGGCCCGTGGACCCGCGGGTCAGTCGCTCAGGCGGACGCCTTGTCCAGCACCGCGAGCTCGTCCCTGGTCAGCTCCAGGGACACCCCGGCCAGCAGCGCCGGGAGCTGCGCGACCTCGCGCGCGCTGGCGATCGGCGCGGCAATGGTCGGCTGGTCCTTCAGCCAGGCCAGCGCCACCGTGGCGATCTCCGCCCCGCGCTCCCTGGCCACCTGGTCGAGCGCGGCGAGCACGCGCTGCCCGCGGTCGGAGTCCAGGTACTTGCCCGCCCCGCCCGCGCGCGGGCTGTCCACGTCCACGCCGTGCCGGTACTTCCCCGTCAGGAACCCCGCCGCCAGGCTGTAGTACGGCAGCGCGGACAGGCCGTTGCACGCGGCGACGTCCCGCACCCCCCGCTCGTACTCCTCCCGGTGCACCAGGTTGTAGTGCGGCTGCACGGCCACGTACCTGGCCAGGCCCTCGCGCTCGGCCACCGCGAGCGACTCGGCCAGGCGCGCGCCCGTGAAGTTGGACGCCCCGAGGTGGCGCACCTTGCCCTCGCGCACCAGTTGGTCGAACGCGGCCAGGGTCTCCTCCAGCGGCGTGTCCGGGTCGTCGTAGTGCGCGTAGTAGAGGTCGATGCGGTCGGTGCCCAGGCGGCGCAGCGACTCCTCCGCCGCCCGCTTTATCGTCGTCGCGGAGAGACCCTTGAGGTCGGGGTGGCCGCCGACCTTCGTGGCCACCACCATCGCGTCGCGGTTGCCGCGCGCCGCCATCCAGCGGCCGATGATCGTCTCCGACACGCCCCCGGGGTTGCCCGGCGCCCAGAACGAGTACATGTCGGCGGTGTCGATGAAGTTGCCGCCCGCCTCCGCGTACGCGTCGAGCACCGCGAAGGACTGCCGCTCGTCGGCCGTCCAGCCGAAGACGTTCCCGCCCAGGGCCAGGGGATGCACTCTGAGGTCGGAAGTACCGATGTTTCTCATGTTCTGGTGCAACGACTGTGGGGAAGCCGGTGTTCCGATGCCCGCACGGGTTCGTTAGAGTCCCGTCCCATGGCTGACAACGACTACGACCCCGCCGGCAGCACCCAGATGTTCCGGGCGTTCGTCGACGAGGGGGCGAACGCCCCCGCGCAGGCCGCCAACGAGCGCTCCCGCACCGGCCTGATCGTCCTGATGGCGGTGATCACCGCGGTGGTGGTCGCGGCCGTGCTGTGGCTCGCGCTGGGCTGAGCCGGCGGGTGCCCGCGGCGTTCCCCGCGCTTCCGGCGTTCCGGTGCCTCCGGCACCAGGGGCGGGAAATACGGGCTGAATAGACAATCTGAAAATACGGGTTATTTGGCGAAGCATTCCCGCCGAATGAGCCGTGCGGCGCCGTGTGCCCGTGGGCGGTGTCGCCTCGCGCGCCGAACCGCGCTCACTCCCAGTCGACCTCGACGTCCTGGGTTTCGACGCGCATGCCCAGCGGCACCCGCCACGATTCCAGGCAGACGTGCCACGTCTGCCTCCTGCGCGCGCCCGCCTCGATCGGGACGGGCAGCGCCCCCTCGGTCTCGACGGTGGCCCAGTCGATGTCCAGGGCGTCGATGACATGGGTGCGGAAGGTGATCGTGCCCGCGGTGACCGGCCTCCCGCCGTCGTTGCCGAGCGCCACCGTCACGTACTCGCACCACCGGTCCGCGGCCGGGGCGCGCTCCGGCTCGCCCACCGTCAGCCTGGCCGGGCCCGCGGACGGGGACGACGGGGAGCCGGAGCCGGGGCCGCCGGACGGCCGCCCCGAGGGCTCGCCGGAGCCGCCGTGCCCGCCCGAGCCGCCCGCGTCCCCCGGGCCGCCGGTGCCACCCGGGCTCGCCGAGCCGCCCGTTCCGCCGGATCCGTTCGACGGCCCGCCGCCCGATGCGCCGCCCGATCCGCCGGCGCTCCCCCCGCCGGAACCGTCCCCCGGCCGTGCGCCCCCCTGTGCGCCCCCTGAGCCGCCCTCCGGGGCGACCTCGTCCACGGGCGTCGCCGAGCCGCCGGGACCGGCGCCGGGGCGCGGGCCCCGCGCGCTCTCCCGGGGCGCGTCCGGGGATCCGCCGCCCCGCCCGGGCGCCCTCGCGTCCGCGTCCGGCGCGCCGTCCAGCGGCACCATCTCCACACCGTCCCGCGGGGGCACGGGCGTGGCCGAGGCGCCGTCGCGGGTGCCGTCGGCCAGATAGCCCTCACCGGTCCCGCCGCACCCGGTGAGCAGGGCCGCGCACACCGCGGCCGCCGTTCCCGCGGACAGGAGCCCACGCCTCGTGCCGGCTCGGCGTCGCATGACGAGGCCACCTCCCTGACGCCGTACCGGCGGCCCCGGCCGGAACGGCCGTTCGCGCCGGCGCGGCAGCGCATGCTGGGAGGGCCAGTTTACTGACGCTCCATCAGATGGGGGAGGTGGCCGGCACGGGGTTCCCGCGCCTGTCAGGCCTCGGCGATCAGGCCCTCCCGCAACTGGGCGAGGGTGCGGGTGAGCAGCCGGGAGACGTGCATCTGCGAGATGCCGACCTCCTCGCCGATCTGCGACTGCGTCATATTGCTGAAGAAGCGCAGCATGATGATGCGGCGCTCGCGCGGCGGCAGGTTCGCCAGCAGCGGCTTGAGCGACTCGCGGTACTCCACGCCCTCGAGCGCGGAGTCCTCGTAGCCGAGCCGGTCGGCGAGCGAGCCCTCGCCGTCCTCCTCGGGCGGCGGGGAGTCCAGGGAGCTCGCGGTGTAGGCGTTGCCCACCGCGAGGCCGTCCACCACGTCCTCCTCGGACACCCCGAGGCACGCGGCGAGCTCGGCGACCGTGGGGGAGCGGTCGAGCTGCTGGGACAGCTCGTCGCTCGCCCTGGTCAGCGCCAGGCGCAGCTCCTGGAGGCGGCGCGGCACCCGCACCGACCAGCTCGTGTCCCGGAAGAACCGCTTGATCTCGCCCACCACCGTGGGCATCGCGAACGTGGGGAACTCCACGCCCCGCGTCGCGTCGAAGCGGTCGATCGCCTTGATCAGTCCGATCGTGCCGACCTGGACGATGTCCTCCATCGGCTCGTTGCGGCTGCGGAAGCGGGCGGCGGCGTAGCGGACGAGGGGCAGGTTGAGCTCGATCAGCGTGTCGCGCACGTAGGTGCGCTCGGCGCAGTCCTCCGTGAGTTCGGCGAGCCGCAGGAACAGGGAGCGGGACAAGGTGCGGGTGTCGATGGCCTCGCTGTCGTACGACGGCGCGGGCCGAGTGGCGGGAACCGTCGTCGGGCTGCCCAGTTGTGCGGACATGCCACCCCCTCTTGAGGTCGCTTTGTCGATCACGGCTGTGCGATCGAGCTGCCTCCACTGGAATACCGGAGCCTGGCCCCCGTCAAACGCGGATCCTGCGGAATGTCATAGGTCGGCAACAGGCTGTAACGTCAAATCGACAAATATCGGACTGTCGATTCACTCCGTTCCACTATGGTTCGATCGGATTTGCGGAGCGCAACCGCGCAAAACTTCGGGACAGGAGGCGCGAGACGTGCATCTGTGAGACCCCCAGCTCCGCACTGATCTGCGACTGGGTCAGGTTTCCGAAGTAGCGCAGCAGCAGGATCCGCCGCTCCCGCTCGGGCAGTTGCACCAGCAGGTGCCGCACCAGGTCCCGGTGCTCCACCCCGGCGAGCGCCGGGTCCTCGTAGCCGAGCCGGTCCAGCAGCGCCTGCGAGCCCTCGCCCTCCTGCGCCGCCTCCAGCGAGGTGGCGTGGTACGCCCGGCCCGCCTCCAGGCAGGAGAGCACCTCCTCCTCCCCGATGCGCAGGCGCGCGGCGATCTCCCCGGTCGTCGGCGAGCGGCCGTGCGCCACGGTGAGGTCCTCGATGGCCCCGCTCACCTGCACCCACAGCTCGTGCAGCCGGCGCGGGACGTGCACGGTGCGCACGTTGTCCCGGAAGTACCGCTTGATCTCGCCCACCACGGTGGGCATGGCGAACGTGGGGAACTGCACCCCGCGGGAGGGGTCGAACCGGTCGATCGCGTTGATCAGGCCGATCGTGCCGACCTGGACCACGTCCTCCATGGGCTCGTTGCGGCTGCGGAAGCGGGCTGCGGCGTAGCGGACGAGGGGGAGGTTCACCTCGATGAGCGCGTCGCGCACCCGGGCGTGCTCCGGTGTGCCCGGCTCCAGGCGGCCCAGCTTCTCGAACAGCACCCGGGTGAGGGCGCGGGCGTCGACGGTGCTGGCCTTGGGCACCCGGCGGCGCCCCGGGCCGGGACGCGGACCCGGGCCCGCCCCGGCGCCGTACACACAGTCGTCGGGGGCCGGTTCGGCGGCGGGGTCCTCGGACGGGGACTCGACCTCGTGAGAGCCGGTCGGTGCGGTACTGGCCGATACGGACATGCCACCCCTCGTCGGACCGTGCCATGGCGTTGTTCGCCGCGCCTCAGGTAAAACCGGTCATAGCATCACAAGACGTGTGACTGTGTGCAAGCACCGCAAAGTGCCGTGTTGTTGGGGGGAGGGACCCGGAAACGCCGTGGCCCTCGCTCGACGGCGAGGGCCACGGGAAGGGGCGGGCGGGGCTCCGGGCGGGCGGGGGCGGCTCCGGAGCGCGGCGCGGCGGGGCGCGGGCGGGGGGTGCGGCGGGGCGCGGTGCGGGGTGCCCCGCGAGGTCAGTTCACCAGTTCCGTCATGAACTGGCCGATCTGCTTGGCCGCATCCGAGATGCCCTCGAAGCCCATCTGGACGAGTTCGGCCGCCCGCTCGGGATCCGAGATGATCGTATACAGCGCAAATATGATCAAGCAGTAGGTGGCGATCTTCTTGACGTTCGCCATCCGGCCCCTCCCCGGTCCCCAGTTCCGGGGGAGTCTATCCGTCGAACGGGCGAACGGTGGACAAGTGAGCCCCGCGAGTCGCCATACGGGGCGGGAGCGTTCCCGTGGAGGCGGCCACGCGCGGCATCCGGGCCCGGAAACGCCGGAACCCCGTAGGGCGCGACGGCCCCACGGGGTTCCGGTGGGAAGCGGTAGCGGTGGGATTTGAACCCACGGAGGAGTTGCCCCCTCACACGCTTTCGAGGTCTGCGTATCTCTGTTCGGGGATGTTCGGCCCGCTCTCTCGCTGGGCTGATCAGGGGGAGCCGACCGGCGCTGAACGTCCGCGACCGTCAGTGAATGAGACCAGAACTGAGACCACCGAGACCGCTCACTCGTCAGCGGCGCCGCCGTGGCTGGCGTCACCCGTGTGACCGGTCGGCCTCTGGAAGAGGGCTCCGGACCGGCGGTGTGGTAGGTCCACCACCCGGACCAGGCTGAAGCCCATGTTCTTGTAGTAGCGATGCAGGCCCGGGTTGTCCTTCCAAGCATCAAGCCGCAGCCACGCCTTGCCCGCGTCAGCCGCGCGCTTGGCTGCCCAGTCCAGCATGACTGCGCCGGCGCCCGAACCGGCTGCGTCGCGCAGTACCGCCATCCGGTGCACGTAGAGGGCTGTGTCCGGTTGGTCCTCGGGTGCCGTCCAGAACTCCGGGTCGGCGAAGGTGTCCACTTGCAGGGTGCCGATCGGCCGCTCACCCGCGAAGACGAGGAAGCACTCGCCGCGCTGAAGCGCTGCCGTGATGCGGTCGCGATGCGGCGGGTACTGCCACTGATCGATTCCCCGCGACGCCAGCCATGCTGAGGCGGCTTGCAGGATGCTCTCGACCGTGTCGAGTTCGTCAAGGCGTGCCGGCCGTATGCGCAGCTCCGTCATGCCTCTTCGCTCCCTGCCTCGCGTAGGCGCTCGTACGTGATGACGTGCCGGTCGCCCGGCAGCACCGTGATGGCGACCCGTACAGGCTTGCCCTCTGTGGTGTACCCGGTCACCAGGTGGTAGCCCACCGGAGTACCCGGCCCGAGGTCCAACCGGTGCGTCTCGTCGGGGGTAGGCATCCGCACGTACAGTTCATCGAGCGCGCGGACCTGCCGATACCCCAGTTCGGCCAGTACCTCGTTCGCGCCGCGGCTGATGTCCTCGGGTCGCATGATCTCCGAGTCGCGGACGATGCTGAGCGGGAAGTAGCTGTCGTTGATGTTGAACGGCTCGCCATCGAGGTAGCGCACCCGCTTGCGGACCGCGACAAGCTCCCCGGGTTCGAGGTGCAGGCGCTTCGCCACTTCGTGCGGGGGTTCCACGATGGCTACCTCGATCTCCTGCCGCGGCTCGCGTCCCTCGGCTGAGAACTCGGTCATGAACGCGTCCATCTCCGGCGAGTAGGGACGCTTCCGGAACTCGGCCTGCGGCCGGAACACCATCGGCTGCCGCTTCCGGACGAAGTGCCCCTGCGGGCGGGCCGACACGATCAGCCCTTCGTTGACGAGCAGCCCCAGTGCCTTCCGCACGGTCTCGCGCGACACGTCGTAGGCGCCGCGAAGCTCCGCTTCGGTGGGCAGCTTTGCTCCGGGCGTGAGCCTTCCGTCCACGATCTGCTCACGGAGCGCGTCCGCAATCTGCTGGTACATCGGGTTTCGCCCGAGACGACTCACTGCCATGCCTCCATCAAAGTCGCCGGTCATCTGCATTGTCCAGTCAATGCGGCCATTGCGCTTGACGCCTCCCGTCGCTCCTGCCAACATCCTGTCTGTAGCCATTGTACGGACAATGGCGCCAATGGAGAGGCCTTCTTTGGGCTGCTCCGAGGCGCAAGGCGGGGACGCTGCAATCCCGCTGAAGGCCAGGGGACAGGGCTTCGGCCCGACTGGCGAGGTGGCCCGGTGACCGCGAGCAACGGCCGGAGGGTGGGGACGAGATCCCCCTTGCAGTGCGAGATCCCCTGTTCCTTCAACCGTCAGGAGGTGCGATGCGACGACATCTGTGGGCGCCGCCGTCACGGACCGGCCGACGGCGCTCGTGCGGTACCCCGGTCCGCTCTCTGTCCGGTTTCGCAGGATGACGCTGCGGCCGGTTGCCTCCCTCGCCCGTCCGACCCCCGCGTGCTGCGCGTGGGCCGGACGGGCGGGGCGTGGGGAGCCGGAAGATCCGGTTTCAACGGCGCGCGGCTCCCGGGGTGCCACCCGGGAGCCGCTGTTCGGGCCGTTTCTCTGTGGAGAGGGGCACGACCCATGGTGCACATCGCTGCACTTCAGACCATTGTTACCGACGACTTCGAGCGCGAGCCCACGGCTGCTGAGCTGGACGCCATCGACCGGGAGGCCCCGGTGATCGCGGCCGAGGTTGAGCTGTTGGACGTGCGGATCAGCCTGCTGGATCGCCCGGTGTACCCGCTGGACGCGCGTCGGCTGCGGCGGGCGGAACACCGCCTGCTCACCGAGCGGGCCCGGCTGTCCGCCGCGGCCCGGCGTGCGCCGCAGGTGACGGCATGAGCACCGACCGCGGGGAGCCGATGGCGTTCACGGTGGGCGGGATGGCCGTTCACGCCGACCGTGCCACCTACGATGCGCTCACTGCCCGGACGGGCGCTGGGCGCACGGCGGGCGGGGAGGCGTTCACGCTGTCCGCCGCCGCTGCTGCGGCTGTTCACGCGGCCGTTCACGAGCAGGAGCGCCGCCGGGCCCGGCGTGAACACGTCGGCCTGGTGGCGCTGCTGGTACTCGCCGCCGCGGCCGGGCTGGTGGGGCTGGTGGCTGCTCTGCTCACCCTGGTCAACGCCGCGGCAGCCTTCACCGCAGGCCCCGCAGGGGTCGGGCTGACGGTCTCCCTCGCGCGGCGCGGCTCGCGGGGGAGGAAGAGGTGAGCCCGGAAGAGAAGGAGGCGCTGGAGCGGACGCTGACCACGGGCACGTGGATCGTGGTCGCCGGGATGGTGCTGTACTCCGTGCTCACCGTCACGCCGCTGGTCCGCGAGCACTCCACCCCTGGGTGGGAGTGGACCGCGCCCCTGCTGCCGCTGGTGGGGGACACGGCCGTGATCGTGGTCACCCGCATGGATGCCGCGCTCGCCCGTGCTGGCGAGCGCGGCGGCGGGTGGGCGCTGATCCTTCGTTGGCTCACCGGCCTGAGCACGCTCGCCCTGAACACCGGCTACTCGGCCCTGCACCGGGACTGGGTCGGGATGGGCGTGCACGCCGTGGCCCCGCTGATCCTGATCGTGATGTCCGAGGCCGGCCGCGGCTACCGCCTCGCGCTGGCCCGGATCCACATCCGCGAGCAGGAACGGGAACAGGCGGAGCGGGAGGCGCGTGAACGCGCTGAGCGTGAGCGTGAACGCCGTGAACGCGAGGAGCGCGAGGCTGAACGCGACCGTGCGGAGCGCCGGGACCGTGAGGCCCGGGAGCATGCTGAACGGCTCGCCGCTCAGGCGCGCGAGCACGAACTTGCGGTGCTGCGTGAACAGTCCCGCGTAGCTCGTGAACACGAGCGTGAGGCCCGTGAACGCGAAGCCCGGGAGCGTGAACAGCAGCGCGAGGCGCGTGAACGCGAGGCGCGCGAGCGTGCCGAGCAGGAGGCCCGGCGGCGCGCTGAGCGCGAGGCGCGTGAACGCGCTGAGCGTGAGCGGCAGGAGCGGGTGGAGCGGCAGGCTCGGGAGCGTGCCGAGCAGGAGGAGCGGCAGCGCGAGGCGCTGCGGCAGTGGCTGCTGGGCCTCCCGGACGCCGACCAGAGGCTTCCCGAGGAGCAGGCTCGCGACCTGATCGTCAAGGCGTGGACGGTGGACCTACCCGTCCGCGCCGCCTCGCGGATCACCGGCTGGTCCGTGGGCTGGGTGACCGCCCGCTACCAGGAACTGCGCGACCGCCACGAGAGCGGCGCCGCCGTGTTCGAGCTGGAGCCGACCGGCTGACGGCTGCCCGCGGCGCCCGATCACCCCGGCATCGGGGCGGGCGCCAAGGGGAGCCGGGACAGTCCCGGATCCGCCTGTGGCGAAGGGCCGGATCATGACCACCCCCATCACCGCGCAGTCCACCTGTCAGAGCGGCGCGCAGGGCACCCACCAGTTCATCATCACCGTTCAGCGCCCGGTCGCCAGCGGCATCTACACGGGCACGTGGGCCAGCGACTTCACCCCCGAGCCGGGCTGGACGCGGCAGGACGCCTACGTCGCGATCCTGAGCGCGTTCGAGCAGCGGCACCCGCAGGCCGCCGACGGGAACGTCGTGTTCTTCAGCCTGGACCGCAACGAGCTGTAGCCCGTGGCCGACCGGCCGGGCGACGCCACCGCGGACGCGGTGCGCGCCGTGGCTGCTGTGCTCCAGCCCGATCACGACTGCACCAACCGGGACGGCCGGGGATGCCTGGCAGCGTCCGGCCGTCCCGGCCCGCTCTCCCACCAGGGCAGGAGGCCCACCCATCATGACGGTTCAGACAGATCCCCCGGAACTCGACAACGCGCCAACGCTGGCCCTGGTGACCGCGCCCCCGCCGCCGCCCCAGCCCTCCACCGCCGCGGCCCCGGCCGATGAGGCGCCGCCGCTGCCGGGGGTGCCGCTGCTGACCGGCACGGTGAACGCCGTCGGGGTGGTCGGGGCAGTGACCGGGCCGGTGGGCCTGGCCGTAGTAGGCGCGGTCGGCGTCGCCGCCGGAGTCGGCGCCATGGCGGGCCGGGTCCGCAGTGCGGCCCGTCGACGGGCGGGTACCGTCGGCCGTGCCCCGGCAGCGGGGGCCGTCCGGGGCCTGACGGCCGCGGCCGGGCGCCCGACCACCACCGGCACCCGGGGCGCGGCCCGCATCCCTCGGACCTCGGGCACATCCCGTCCGGGCGGCCCGGCGGCGCGCACGTCCAGCCCCGGGGCGGGGATCGGGCGGCACCGCCGTTCCCGCCCGAACGCGCACGCGTCGTCGCCCCTGGCCACGTCGCCCGCAGGGACGCGCGGCCGGATGACACCGCTCAAGGGTGCCGGTGCGGTCGGGCGTGCGGCGGCGCGGGCGCAGCAGGCGCGCACCCGCCGTGCCGAGCGCGCCGCGGGCCGCAGCGCGGACCGTGCCGCGCGGGGCGTGGCCAAGGCCGAACGCGCCGCCGGACTCACCCCCAACCGGCCCGGCGGCGCGGCGCGGAAGGCACCCAAGGGGCCGGGTGGTGCGCTGCGCAGGTCGGCGCTGCGGCACGGTGCCCGCATGGGTGCCGCCGGACTCGCGGCGGGTCTGGCCGGTCTCGCCGTGGGCGCGGTCCGGCGTTCGCCGCGCAAGGGGTGGCGGGCCGGGGCGCGGCTGTGGCGGCGCCTGTCCGAGCGGGCCCGCGCGGCCCGCGCCCGCCGGGACGCCCGGATCCTGGGCAAGTCCGCGCCGGGCGAGACCCCGGTGCCGGGCGAGCGCGTGAACGACCCCCGCCGCCCCGCCACGAAGCCCGCGCGGGCCGACGCCAAGGCCGGCCGCCGTACCGCCCGGGTGTCGCTCGGGCGGACCTCCCCCGACAAGACCAGCACTGGAGGCCGCATGTCCGCGTTCACCCGCCTGTCCGACGCCGCGGAAGAGATGTACCTCGCGGCCAGCAAGTTCGACCCCGACGAGATGGAGGAGTTCCAGGTCCTCATCGAGGACCTGCCGACCGCGATGGTCAAGGTGCAGGAGACCATCCGCGTCCTGGCGGAGATCTCCGACGAGCGACTGCCGGTGGACAAGCGCGTGGTGGAAGAGATCGGCGAGGGCTTCCGCGCCATGAACGCCGTGATCACCGCCCTGGAAGGCGTGCCGGGGGTCTACTACCGCGTCCACGAGGACGACATCGCGCGCAAGGAGAACCCGCGCAACGGCCTGTCCGCCGAACGCAAGTGGAACGTCTGACCCCAACCCCCGCACACCACGCCGCCCCCCGCCGTCTGCGGGGGGCGGCTTCCATGAGGAAGGGATCGCATCGCATGGGCAAGGACAAGGACGACGCCCCCCGGCTGCGGGTGGACTGGCACGCTCCCCACGGGCCGCTCACCGGCACCCTGAACGCCACCGCTGGCACGCTGGTGGCAACCGCCATCGCCGACGCCGCCGGAACTCCGGCGTGGTGGGCGCTGGCGGCCGGGGCCGTCGGCGCGGCGGGCAGCATCGGCGCCGGACTGCGCAAGGCCGTCTCGCGGGCCGGGTTGGCGTTCCGGGGCGGGGCGTGGCTGATGGCCGGGACCTGGTCCTCGTGGGCCCTGGCCGGCGGGGACCCCGTCAGCCCCGGTTCACTGGCCGCGCTCGCGGTCGCCGGGATCGCCGGGGGGACCCTGTCCGCCGGGGTGGCCGGACACGAGGAAACCGAGCAGGCGCGCAGGCTGACTCTGATGTCGCTGGGGCAGCGGCGGGCGCAGGCTCAGGAGTGGATCGAGCGTCTGGAGCGCATCTGCGGCGTGGCGGGCGCGGGGGTGCCGGCCATCGAGTCGTGGCCGTCCGGGTACGGCTACACCGTCGAAGTGGAGCTGCCCGGCGGCAAGACCATCAAGCAGGTGGCGCCCCACGCAGACGCGCTCGCCTCCGACCTGGACCTGCCCGCCGGATGCGGCGTACAGGTCCTGGACGGGGCCACCCGCCGCCGCGTGCTGATCCTGGTCAAGACCAAGTCGTGGGCCGGCACCGAGGAGCCGTTCCCCGTCCACGAGGTGACCGCCGTGGACACCGTGAACAACCCGGTGCCGGTCGCGCTGCTGCCCGAGGGCGGCCGGGCCGAACTGGACCTGCGGCAGGCGTCCACGATCGTGGCCGGGCCCACCGGGAGCGGCAAGACCAACTGGCTCCACAGCCTCATCGCCCGCCTGCTCGCCTGCAACGACACGTTGGTGTGGGTGATCGACCTCAACGGCGGCTCCCTCGCGCTGCCGTGGCTCAACGCCTGGCGCGACGCCCAGACCCACCGGGACGGCTCCCGGTGGGCGGACACCGACATCCCCGCCCCCGGCGTGGACTGGGTCGCCTCCACCCTGCCCGAAGCGAAGCGGATGTGCGCCGCGGCGGTGCGCATCGCCAAGGCCCGCAAGGCCACCTACCAGGACGCCATGCGCTCCGAGGACGACGACAAGCTGCCCGTGGGCCCGGCCCTGCCCGAAATCGTCATCATCGTGGACGAGACCGCGGAGGTGGCCACCCGCGAGACCCGCGCCGTGATGCAGGGCGTCTCCGAGGTGATCCGCATCGCCCGCGCCATGGCCCTGCGCGCCGTCGTCTCCGCCCTGCGCGTCACCTCCGACGTCCTGCCCGACCCCATGGTCCGCAAGATGGCCTCGAACCGGGTCTGCACCGGAGCCACCGAGGACGCCGAACTGGGGCACTTCTTCGGCTGGCGGGCCCTGTCCGCTGAAGAGTCCTTCGACGGGCCCGGCTCGCTGCTGCTGGGCACCGACGGCAAGGCCCCCGCCCCCGCCCGGCACTGGCGCATGCGCCCCTCGATCATCGAGCAGGTGAGCGCGACCACCGCCGCCCGCCGCCCCGCCCTGGACGGCCCGAGCCTGGAGGCGGCCGGGCCCGACTACGCCGACCGCTGGACGTGGGAGCGCTGCGGCCACCTGTGGCGCGAGACCGCACCCGCACAGGCCACCGCCACCAGCGGCAGCAGCACGAGCGAGACCGCCGCCGGCGGCACCCGGGAGTGGAAGGCCACCGCCGGATGGGACACCCCCCGCCCGCCCCGGCCCGCCGACCCGACCCCGGCCGTGGACGACCTCGAAGCGCTCTGGGCACTCCCCGCCGCCCCCGAGCCCGGACAGGGGACCGGCGACGACGACCGGGACGACGAGCCGGAGGGGTTCGACCGGGCCGACCCGTCCACGTGGACCACCGCCCGCGAACGCGCCACCGCGCCCGAGCCCGCCACCCCCGCGGCGCAGGAAGCCGCCCTGCGGCTCATCCTCGCCGCCGGACCCGAGGGCACCGGCGCGTCCGCCCTCGAACGGCACCTGCGACCGGAGTTCGGCACCACCCGACAGACCATCCACGGATGGCTCAAGGCATGGGTGGAGACGGGCGAAGTGGTCAAGACCGGCACCGGCAGCAAGACCCGCTACGTCCACCACCGGCACCACCAGCAGCCCCCCACCGAGGGCTGACGACCGCCCCCTGTCGCCTGTCATCCCCGCTTTCCCGAAGGGGGGTTCCCGCGCCTCCAAAGGCTCGGAACCCCCCTTCCACCTGCGAGGCGACAGGCGACAGACAGGCGACACGACAGGTGACAGGCGACAGGAAGACGACAGGCGACACGACAGGCAGGACGACACCGTGACAGCCTTCCCGACCTACCCCTACCGCCTCGCCCCGAACGGACTCGCCACCCGCCGCCAACTCCGGGCCGCGGGACTTCGCCCCGGCGGACACGACCCCGTCGCACAGATCATCTGGCGCCGCGGCAAGCGCGTGGCCTACCTGTACGACACCGCCCGCGCCCTGCCCGTCCGCCCGATGACCGCGGGCCGGTGGCGGGCGCTGGACGCCGCGATGCGGGCGCGCCGCACCTGCCCGCAGTGCGGACGGGACCGCGGCTACGTCATTCCCACCAGTCTCGGCACCTGCGTGCCCTGCGCGGACGGCGGCTGACGACTGCCCCTCCCCGCCCCGGCCCCCTCGGGTCAGGGCGGGGGTGGGGAGCCGGGACAGCCCCGGCCCACCGAGCGAAGGAACCGCATGGCTGACGACCCCCGTACCGACCCCCGTAGTGATCGGTTCTTCATTCCCGCCTTCCTCTGGAAGGCGCCGGACGGCAGCCACTACGAGGTCGAGCGATGGCAGGCGGACCCGGAGGCGGCGTACCTCCTGCCGATCACCCAGGACCCCGACACGCGCCAATGGGACCGCAGCGACGGGCCCGGGGTGACCGTGAGCGGTGAGGTGCTGCGCGCCGACTGGACCCCCTTCGAGCGGGAGCCCTTGCGCGACCCCTACCTCACCCGCCTCGCCACCCTGGTGAACGCCCTGCTGCACGACTACGAGCAGCACACCGGCCGCCCCGCCGCGGACGCCGACGACATCCGCGCCGCACTCGCGGAAGTCGAAGCCCTTCCCCAGCAGGCGCGGAACCTCCGCTACGCCGCCGCTCACAGAGCGGCGCGGGCGCGCGCCGAACAGGCCCGACGCCACCGGCGGCGCCGCTGAAACACACCCGGGGCGGTCGCCCCATCTCGCCAAAGATCGCGACCGCCCCGGTTCTCCGGCCCTCTACAGACCTTGGAGGTCTCCAGCATGACCCAACCCGTCCCCAGCACGCGACCCTGCGGGCGCCGCGTGCTGGATCTGTGCTGCTGCGCCGGTGCCGCGTCGGTCGGCTACGCCCGTGCGGGGTTCGAGGTGGACGGCGTGGACATCGCCGACCGCCCGAACTACCCCTTCACCTTCCACCGCGGCGACGCCCTGACCCACCTGTCCGGCCTGATCGCCACCGGCCGCATCCGCGCGTACTCCCTGATCCACGCCTCCCCGCCCTGTCAGGCCGGGTGCACGCTCACCATCGGCACGAACGCCGCGATGGGGTGGGGCAGGGACCACGTCCAGCTCATCCCCGCCCTGCGCATCCTGCTGAACGCCTCCGGGGTGCCGTACGTGCTGGAGCAGCCCGCCGGCCGCGCCCCGGTCCGGCACGATCTGCGCCTGTGCGGCGAACAGTTCTCCCTCGGCGTGCTGCGGCACCGCTGGTTCGAACTGGGAGGCTGGAGCGTGGCGCAACCGGCCCACCCGCGGCACCGCGGGCCCGTGCGCGGATGGCGCCACGGCGTCTACCGCGACGGCCCCTACGTGGCCGCGTACGGCAACGGCGGCGGCAAGGCGTCGGTGCCCGAGATGCAGGCCGCCATGGGCATCGACTGGACCGACGTGCGCGAGGAACTGACCGAGGCCATCCCCCCGGCCTACACCGAATGGATCGGCCGCGCCTTCCTCACCTCCCACCGGCAGCAGGCTTGGGAGGTGGCGGCATGACCGAGCTGTACGACGACGCCAACGAGTGGTTCCTGGCCGCGCTGGACGCGGCCGGCCGCGGCTGGCACGTCTTCCCCCTGCGGCCCTACAGCAAGCGGCCCGCCCTGCACGGGGCAGGCCGCTGCCCCGGCACCGGCCCCTGCGCCCGCGGACACGCGCCGTGGGAGCAGCAGGCCACCGACGACGCCGACCGCATCGAATCCTGGTGGGCGGGCGGCGCCGCGTGGAACGTCGGCATCGCCACTGGCCCCAGCAACCTGGTCGTGGTGGACCTCGACATGCCCAAGAGCGGGAAGAGCAAGGCGGACACGCCTACCGGCGTGGCGAACTTCAAGGCGCTCTGCGAGCGCGCCGGGCAGCCGGTCCCCACGACCTTCCGCGTCCGGACCGCGTCGGGAGGATGGCACCTGTACTTCACCGCCCCGCCCGGCATCCGCCTCACCAACACCGCGGGACGGCTCGCGCCCCTGATCGACACCCGGGCGTGGGGCGGGTACGTCGTCGCCCCCGGCAGCTACACCGACGCAGGCGAGTACACCGCCTACGGCTCCCGCGTCGCGCCGCTGCCCCAGTGGCTGCTGGACGCCCTGCTCCCCGCCCCCCGGCCCAACGCCCCCGCGCCTGCCCCGGCGCTGCGGAACGTGCCCGGGTACGTGGCCGCCGCCCTGCGCAACGAGACCGCGAACGTGGCACGGGCCGTGGAGGGAACGCGGAACCGGACGCTTGTGCGTGCCGCGCGGGCCCTGGGGCGGTTCGTCGCGTCCGGCGACCTGCCCCGCGCCGTGGTGGAGCAGGCTCTTAAGGAGGCGGGGGAGGCGGCCGGTCTCTCGTCTCGCGAGTGCGGCCCAGCCATCACCAGCGCCCTGAACTGGTCCATCGCCCACAACCCCGGCAGGGGGGTGGCATGACCAGGTCCGCCCCTCCCTGCCTTAAGAGCCTCCCGGCCACCCGCCGACTGGCCCCCGCCGACGTTGCCGGTCCCCCGCCCGGCGGCCGCGGCCCGAAGGTCGCCGGCCGTCAGGCCGTCCGCTCTGTCCTTCCCTTCGGCGCCCCGCCGGACCGGCGCGCCCCGGTAGCGTGGCTGCGGATCACCGCCCCTCCCTCGGGCCGCGCACCGTCCGCCGTCTCGTGGTGCGCCTGCGGACGCCTCGTGCGCGCCACCGGCCACGCCCGCGTCCTGGAACTGATCGAAGCCCACGAGGATCACCGCGCCGCCTGCTCCTTGCGCCATCGCACCGAAAGGACCGCCGCATGACCAGCCACGAGCAGACCCCCGACGCGGGCGCCGCGCTGCTGGACGAGGTGGAGGCGTTCCACCGCCGCTTCAACGTCTTCCCCACCGAAGCCGCGTACGTGGCCGTCACCCTGTGGGACGCGCACGCCCACCTGATCGACTGCTTCGAGACCACGCCCCGCATCGCGTTCCTGTCCCCGGAACCGGGCAGCGGCAAGTCGCGGGCGCTGGAGATCGTAGAACTGCTCACCCCCCGTCCGGTCAGCACCGTGTCGGCGTCGGCGAACGCCCTGTACCGGCTGGTGGACTCCGCCGGGGGACTGCCCACCGTGCTGTTCGACGAGGTGGACACCATCTTCGGTCCCAAGGCCGGCGCCGACGAGGCGTTGCGGGGGTTCCTGAACGCCGGGTACCGGCGCATCGGCGGTGCCCTGCGGTGCGTCGGGGAGGGATCGAACCAGAACGCGCAGGTCTTCGGCTCCTACTGCGCCGTGGCGATGGCCGGTCTCGGGTCGCTGCCCGACACCGTTCTGACCCGTTCCGTGATCATCCGGATGCGCAAGCGCGCGCCGAACGAGAAGGTCGAGCCCTACCGGCAGCGCATCCACGAGAAGCAGGGGCACGCCCTACGTGAGCGCATCGCCAAGTGGGCCGACACCGTCCGCGACCAGGTCGCGAACGCCTGGCCTCAGATGCCCGAGGGGGTCACCGACCGCCCGGCGGACGTGTGGGAGCCCCTGCTCGCCGTGGCGGACGCGGCCGGCGGCGCGTGGCCGGAGCGGGCCCGCGCCGCGTGCCTGGAACTGATCAGCGCCGCGCACGACAACGACGAGGCGTCCCTTGGGGTGCGGCTCCTCACGGACCTGCGGGACAAAGTGTTTTGCGGCGCCGACCGGATGCCCACCGCCGTCATCCTCGAATGCCTGCTGCGCTTGGACGACGGCCCGTGGGGCGACCTGGACGACAAGCCCATCAACTCCCGGACCCTGGCCCGCCTGCTCGGGCAGTACGTCACCCCGGCGAACAAGCCCATCAAGCCGCGCGGCATCCGTACCCCCTCCGGCTTCCCGAAGGGGTACTACGCCGAAGACCTCACGGACGCGTGGACTCGGTACTGCCCTCCCGTCCCGGAGGAATCCGCCACGTCCGCCACGTCCGCCACACCGCAGGTCAGCGGGGGTGCATCCGTGGCGGATACCGCCACCGGCATCCGCCACACGTCCGCGGAAGACGCCACACGGCTCACCGTCGCCCGGTAGCCAGACCAGTCCACCCCCGCCGCCGCGCCCACGGGCGTGGCGGTGCCTATCCGCCACGCATCCGCCATCCGCCACACATCCAAGGCTCTGACCTGCGGTGTGGCGGCGTGGCGGACGTGGCGGAACTCCCGGAAGAGAGAACGGGACAAGGAGTCAGCGTGTCCAACCCGCAGCTCTTCGAGATCCCTCCGGCCCTGCTCGCGTCGATCGTGGAAGAGGCGGCCCGCCGCCTCAGCGCTCAACTTCGGCTCACTGCGAGCAGCCCCGAACCGGAGCGTCCGGCCCCCGGCGAGCAGCCCCTCGCACTCACCGTTGAGCAGGCCGCGAAGCGGCTCGGCATCGGCCGGACGCGGATGTACGCCCTGGTCCGCACCGGCGCCGTCCGCTCCATCACCATCGGCCGCCTCCGGCGCATCCCCGAAGAAGCCCTGAACGAGTACATCACCACCCGCATGATCGCCACGACCGGCGCCCCGGCCGCCGCGTAAGGAGTCACGGCACCTTGGCAGAGAACGAGGGCAAGAAGCGCACCCGTCAGCCGAACGGCGCATCGTCCATCTACTTCGGCAAAGACGGCCGGTGGCACGGCCGGGTGACCGTCGGCGTCAAGGACGACGGCACCCCGGACCGGCCCCACGTCTCCCGCAAGACCCGCCCCGAGATCGTGAAAGCCGTCCGGGCACTGGAGAACGAGCGCGACAACGGCAAGGTCCGCAAGGCGGGCAGCAAGTCATGGACGGTCAAGGCGTGGCTCACGCACTGGGTGGAGAACATCGCCGCCCCCGCCGTGGGGGTCAACACGATCGCCGGGTACCGCGTCGCCGTGTACCACCACCTGATCCCCGGACTGGGCGCCCACCGGCTCAACAAGCTGGAGCCGGAGCACCTGGAACGCTTCTACCGGCGCATGCAGGAGAACGGCAGCAAGCCCGCCACCGCCCACCAGGCCCACCGGACCGTCCGCGTGGCCCTGAACGAAGCGGTCCGCCGCAAGCACATCACGGAGAACCCCGCCACCATCGCCAAAGCGCCCCAGGTGACAGTGGAGGAGGTGGAGCCCTACACCGTCGAAGAGGTGCAGCGGCTGCTGCTGGAAGCGGGGAGGCGGCCCAACGGCTCGCGGTGGGCCGTCGCGCTGGCGCTGGGACTCCGGCAGGGGGAGGCGTTGGGGCTGAAGTGGAGCGACGTGGACTTGGCGGCCGGAGTCCTGCGTGTGCGGCGTAGCCGATTGCGCCCCAAGTACGCCCACGGCTGTGGCGAGACGTGCGGCAAGAAGGCGGGCTACTGCCCGGAGCGGAAGCCGATCCGGCAGGCTACGAAGGACACCAAGTCGCGCGCCGGGAAGCGGTCGGTCGGACTGCCCCCGCAACTGATCAGCCTCTTGGCTGCCCACCAGAAGGAGCAGGAGAAGGCCCGAGCCGACGCTCGGCAGCTCTGGCACGACGAAGGGTGGGTGTTCGCCGACGAGCAGGGGCGTGCGATCAACCCCCGGACGGACTACTCCGAGTGGAAGCGCCTGCTGGACGCGGCCGGGGTTCGGGACGGTCGGCTCCATGACGCTCGTCACACCGCCGCTACGGTGCTGCTGATCCTCGGAGTGACCGAGCGGGCCGTCATGGGGACCATGGGTTGGTCCACCACGGCCATGGCCGCTCGCTATCAGCATCTGGTCGAACCGGTCCGGAAGGACATCGCGCACCGCGTGGACGGGTTGCTGTGGAAGCCCGCGGATGGGGGGAGCGAGGCGCCGGAAGAGGGTGGAGAGGGGCCCGGAAGGGCCAACTGAGACCAGAACTGAGACCAACAGCGAAGCGGGACCTGTCTCGACCGAGACAGGTCCCGCATTCGTGCACGTGAGAGCGGTAGCGGTGGGATTTGAACCCACGGAGGAGTTGCCCCCTCACACGCTTTCGAGGCGTGCTCCTTAGGCCGCTCGGACACGCTACCGAGAGGAAGCTTAGCGGACACCCGCGCCGGTCAGAAATCCGTTTGGGCGCCGACGCCCGCCCGGTGCCCGTCGAAGAAGGCCGTCAGCACGGCGCCGCACTCACCGGCCAGCACCTCGGGCACCACCTCGGGCCGGTGGTTGAGCCGCCGGTCCCGGACCACGTCCCACAGCGAACCGACCGCACCGGCCTTGTCGTCGTACGCCCCGAAGACCACCCGGTCGAGCCGGGAGAGCACGATCGCGCCGGCGCACATCGTGCACGGCTCCAGCGTGACCACCAGGGTGCACCCGGTCAGGCGCCACTCGCCGACGGCCGCCGCCGCCTCGCGGATCGCCTGGACCTCCGCGTGCGCCGTCGGGTCGCCGGCCGCCTCGCGCTCGTTGTGCCCGCGGCCGATCACCGACCCGCCCGCGTCCAGCACGACACACCCCACCGGCACGTCACCGGTGGGGGGCGCGAGCGCGGCCTCGGCCAGAGCCAGGCGCATGGACGGGACCCAGGGATCGCGTACCGGGTCTCGACGGTGCCGTCGCATGGCACCAGTCTCCACCCTGGGGGAGGGGATCAGCGCACGGCCTCCAGCACCTCGCCGCAGCCCAGCGCCTCGGCGACGGTGGACAGCGCGTCCCCGGACAGGTCCTCGGTGCTCATCGAGAGCAGTTCCTTCTCGGAGACCCCGAAGTCCGCCAGGATCTCGCTCTCCCCGAGCGGCCCCGCCGGGACCGGGGTGTCCACCGGGCCGTCGTCCTCGTCCTCCCCGTCCTCGGTCCCGTCCAGGTCCACCAGGTCGTCAAGGTCGGCTGGATCGCGGCCGAGCATCTCGTCGGTCAGCAGGATCTCACCGTAGGAGCTGCGTGACGCGGCGGCGGCGTCGGACACGTAGATCCTGGGGTCCTCCTCGCCGTCCACGCGGACGACGGCGAACCATGCGTCCTCCTGCTCGATGAGGACCAGGACGGTCTCCTCGTCGGTCGATGCCTCACGCGCCAGTTCCGTCAGGTCGGTGAGCGTCTCGACGTCGTCGAGCTCAGTCTCGCTCGCTTCCCACCCGTCCTCGGTGCGCGCGAGCAGTGCGGCGAAGTACACCGTGACTCTCCCACTGGTCTCGGTAGTGCCGGGTCCGAACGGTTGCCGCAGCAGCACCTGCGTACCCGTCCCATCGGCATCGTGACAGAAACCGGCGCTTCGTGAGGGGTCTTCGGTGCTGCGTGGCGTGCGCTCTTTTCGAGATGTTACTCACTGTGATCACCAGCGGAAAGTGCGCATCCGCAGTGCCTGGCGCATCCGGGCGGCCCTGACGCGCCGCGGCTGGACCCGCGCGCGCAGCTCGCGAGCCTCGTTGAGTTCGCGCAGGAAGAGGGCGCGCCGCCGGCGCCGGTCGGCCTCCTGCTCGGCCTTGGAGCGTTTGTCGTCCGGCCGGGGCCGGCTGTCGTCGGGCATCGGCAACACCTCTGACGCGGTGGGTGGGCCGCCTTTTCGTATCTGCACACTTTCCCTGTGGGGCCCTGGTGATGCCAGGGGCGCCGGGGCGGCGTCCGCGGGGAGGCCCGCCCCCGGGTTCGGGGGCACATTTCACGGAGATGGCCCACCACGCCCTGGCCGCCCGCGGACCGGGTCCGCCCATGGGGTGGCGGGTGGGGCGACGGACGGGCGGCGGCGCCGGAGAGGTTAGGGTCTGACCTCATGCGGATCCATGTCGTCGACCACCCCTTGGTCGCCCACAAGCTCACCACGCTGCGAGACCGGCGCACCGACTCGCCGACGTTCCGGCGTCTGGCCGACGAACTGGTCACCCTGCTCGCCTACGAGGCCACGCGGGACGTGCGCACCGAGGCGGTGGACATCGTCACCCCCGTCGCCCCCACCACCGGCGTGCGCCTTTCGCACCCCAGGCCCCTGGTGGTGCCGATCCTGCGCGCGGGCCTCGGCATGCTCGACGGCATGGTGCGGCTGCTGCCCACCGCGGAGGTCGGCTTCCTCGGCATGGTCCGCAACGAGGAGACGCTCACGGCGGAGACCTACGCCACCCGGATGCCGAGCGACCTCTCCGGCCGCCAGGTGTACGTGCTCGACCCGATGCTGGCCACCGGCGGCACCCTGGTGGCCGCGATTAAGCTGCTCATCGACCGCGGCGCCGACGACGTGACCGCGCTGTGCCTGCTGGCCGCGCCGGAGGGCGTGGCGACGATGGAGCGCGAGCTGTCCGGGCTGCCGGTGACCGTGGTGACCGCCGCGGTGGACGAGCGGCTGAACGAGGACGCGTACATCGTCCCCGGCCTCGGCGACGCGGGCGACCGGCTGTACGGCACCGCGGGCTGACCCCGCCACGACGGGCGCCGGGGGTGCCGGTGGTGCCGCCGCGGGCTACCGGCAGTCCCCGGCCGACCTGCTCCCGACCGGCTTCGCGCCCACGGCCCCGGCCGCCTTCGACGGGCTCGCCGGCGCGGCGGGACGGGTGAGCGCGGCCAGGGCCCGGCCGGCGTCCTGGGCGGTGGCCAGCCCCTTGTAGGCGTCACCGATCACCAGGTCCACCGAGCCGTCCCCGCGCCCGTCGGTGCGCCTGCCCTCCCCGGCGAGGTGCGTGCCCAGCAGGTCGAGGGCGGGCCCGGAGCGGGAGCCGCCCAGCAGCAGCGCGCTCTCGCGGACCTTCTTGTCCAGGGCCTCCGGCGCGTTCCCGACCTCCCGGACGGTGAAGCCGCGCCGCTTCAGCTCGTCCGCGGTCTGCTTGGCCAGGCCGGAGCGGGTGGTGGCGTTGAAGACGTTCACGGTGACCGCGCGGGCCTCGGGCAGCGGCTTCGGCGGGGGAGCGGCGGCGGGCCGGCGCGCGGGGTCGCAGCGGTGCTCGGCCGCGTTCGCCGCGGTGCCGCCGCGGAAGACGTCCACCAGCTCGACGGTGCCCCAGCCGAGGACGCCGAGGGCGAGGAGCGCCGCGGTCCCCGTGACGGCGCGGCGGCCCCGGCGGCGGCGCATCCTGGGGTAGGCGTCTCCCGTGATCCGGTACTTCCCGCCCATGCCGGGAGGTGTGAGCATGCTCATCGGCGGTTCGCCCCCTTCCCCGCAGTCGGGCAGCGGCGTGGGTGGGTGGTGCGTGACCCGGTGTACGACCTTTCTCCCACACATTCCCCCGCGCGTCGCCCCACCCACCACCCCGACGGGCGGCGCGGTGCGGCCGCGCGGGCTCCGACCGGGGCCGGACCTGGGAGTTCGTCCCGATCCCCGGCCCGGGGGCGCGAGGTGGGGCCCTGGGGGCGCCCTCGGCCGTACGGAGCAGCGGCCACGCTCTCACACCCCCGTCGGGCCGCGTCCGTCAGTCGAGCTCGAGAACGCGCGCGTGCAGCACCTGACGCTGTTGCAGGGCGGCGCGCACCGCGCGGTGTAGGCCGTCCTCCAGGTACAGATCTCCCTGCCATTTCACGACATGGGCGAACAGGTCGCCGTAGAAGGTGGAGTCCTCCGCGAGCAGCGTCTCCAGGTCGAGCTGCTGCTTGGTCGTGACGAGCTGGTCAAGGCGGACCGGGCGTGGGGCAACATCCGCCCACTGGCGGGTGCTCTCCCGGCCGTGGTCGGGGTACGGCCGCCCGTTGCCGATGCGCTTGAAGATCACACGGAAAGCCTACCGGGCGAGCGGGCGCGGGCGCAGCAGTGGGGCGCGACACCGGCCCCGGCGGGTCGTGGTCGTCCACCGATTTTCGCGCGTGTGTTCGTACCGGTGGTAACCCCCGCGCCGCGGGCCGGTCCGCGGCGGTCAGCGGGGCCGCAGCCCCAGCGGCTCGGCGATCTCCGCCGCCATCACCGCGCCGGCCTCCCGCTCGATGTCCTCGTCGTCCGGCGCGCTGTCGGTGTCCATGCCGTCCACCAGCGCGTCCAGCGGGGTGTCCAGCCGCACGTGGGCCACCAGCGACTGGAGGGCGCGCAGCACGGCGCTCGCGGTGGCGCCCCAGTTCGACAGGTAGGAGAACTGCCACCACCACAGCGCCTCGGCGGTGCGGCCCGCCTTGTAGTGGACCAGGCCGTGCGTCAGGTCCGTCACCACGTCCGCCAGGTCGTCCGAGATGCGGCAGGTGACCGGCGCGGAGCGCGGCACGTACGGGTCGAAGACCTCCGAGTAGACGTCCACCGGCTCCAGCAGCACCGCCAGGCGCTCGCGCAACTGGTCGGCGTCCGGCTCGGGGCCCGCGTCGGGCTCGTAGCGCTCGTCCGGGAGGACGTCCTCGATCGCGCCGAGCCGGCCGCCGGCGAGCAGCAACTGGGAGACCTCGAGCAGCAGCATGGAGATCGCGCTGCCCGGCTCGTCGCCCTTGGCGACCTCGTGCACCGCGACGATGAAGCTCTCGATCTGGTCGCAGATCTGGACGGCGAAGTCGGTGGGTCCGTCCGGCGGGACGGCGGGCGTGGTGGTGGCCGTGTCAGACATCGAGCAGTCGTCTCCCTTCGAAGGCCCGTCCCAACGTGACCTCGTCGGCGTACTCCAAATCTCCACCCACGGGCAGGCCACTGGCCAGTCTGGTGACCTTCAAACCCATGGGCTTGATCATGCGCGCCAGATACGTCGCCGTGGCCTCGCCCTCGAGATTGGGGTCCGTGGCCAGGATCAGCTCGGTGACGCTTCCGTCGGCGAGCCGGGCGAGCAGCTCACGGATCCGCAGGTCGTCGGGGCCGACGCCCTCGATGGGGCTGATCGCCCCGCCGAGCACGTGGTAGCGGCCGCGGAACTCCCGGGTGCGCTCGATCGCGACGACGTCCTTCGGCTCCTCGACCACGCAGATCACCGCGGGGTCGCGGCGCGGGTCCTGGCAGACGCGGCAGCGCTCCTCGGAAGCCACATTGCCGCAGACGGCGCAGAACCGCACCTTTTCCTTGACCTGCGTGAGGGCGTGGGCGAGGCGGCGCACGTCGGCCGGATCGGACTGGAGGATGTGGAAGGCGATGCGCTGCGCGCTCTTGGGCCCGACGCCGGGCAGCCTGCCCAACTCGTCGATGAGGTCCTGGACCACGCCCTCGTACACTTGCTCCCCGCCTTAGCTCTCTCCGAGTCCGCTGCTGTCACATCCGGCGGCCCGCCGCGGCCCGCCCCGCCCGTCCGCTAGAACGGCAGGCCCGGCATTCCCCCGCCCAGGCCCTGGGTGAGCGGGCCGAGCTTCTTCTGCTGGAGGTCCTGCGCGGCGTTGTTGGCGTCCCGCACCGCGGCGACGACGAGGTCGGCGAGCGTCTCGGTGTCCTCCGGGTCCACGGCGTCCGGGGAGATGTGCAGGCCGCGCAGCTCGCCCGCGCCCGTGACGGTCGCCTTCACCAGACCGCCGCCCGCGGACCCCTCCACCAGGGTCTCGGCGAGCTCCTGCTGGGCCGCCGCGAGCTCCTGCTGCATCTTCTGGGCCTGCTTGAGGAGCTGCTGCATGTTGGGCTGGGCACCGGGGATCACTGGTCTCGCTCCTGCCTGTCCTGCCTCGACGACATGTGCGCGACGCCGTGCGCCAGGCGCCCGGCGTTCCTTCGGTCAGCAGTGAGCCTACGTGGTCCGGCGTGTGATCGCCGTATGCGGGAGAGGAACGGCCGGGGAACGCGGGGGACCGCCGCCGCGCGGGCGCTCCCCGGGCGCCCCGGGTGCCGCGCGGACGCGCCCCCGGTGCGCCCGCCCGGCGGCCGGCGCGGGCCCGTCCTCGCCCCGCTACTCGTGGGCGATCTCCTCGATGACGGTGGCGCCCAGCTCCCGGATGATCAGGTCGTGGCCGCTGAGGGCGGCGTCGTCCAGGTCCGGGTCGTCCTCCTCCGGGACGTCGTCCTCCGGCGCCACCGGGGGCGGCGGCGGAGCGGCGGGTGCCGCGGCGGGGCGTGCCGGGGCGGCGGCCGACGCGGAGGCGTGCGGGGCGGGGTGGTGGGGTGCGGGGCCGGGCGGCGGGGGCGCGCCCGGGGGGGCCGTCGGCGCGGGGGCGGGCGCCGGGCGCGCCGGGGGAGCGCCGCCGCCCCATCCGGCGCCGCCGCCCGCGGGGGCCGGGGTGGCCGCGCCACCGGACGGGTCCACGATCGCCTCGATGCGCCACTGCACGCCGAACTGGTCGCTGATCGCCTGGCGCAGCACCTCGTCGCTGCCGCCGTTGACGAAGCTGTCCCTGGCCCCCGGGTTGCCGAACGACACCTGGAGGGTGTTGCCGTCGAAGCCCGCCACCTGCGCGTTCTGGCTCAGCAGGATCCAGGTGAAGCGGCGGCGGTTCTTGACCGCGTCGAGGATCTGCGGCCACATCTGCCGCACGCTCGCGGCTCCCTCGGCGGCGACATGGGGGGTGGCCGCGGGGGCCGGGGCCGGTGGGGCCGCGGGGGTGGGCGGGGGTGCCGGGGTGGGCGCCTGGGGCTGGGGTTGCGGTTGGGCGGGGGGTGCGGGCTGGGCCGGCCCTCCGCTCCGGCTGGGGAAGCTGCGCGGGACGGGCCAGGCGCCGGGCTTGCCCGCCCCGTCCCCGGCGGGGGCGGGAGCGGCGGCCGGGGCGGGCTGCGCCGCGGGGGGCGGCGGGGGCGCGGCAGCCGCGGGAGCGGGGGGCACGGGAGCCTGAGCGGCGGGGGCCGGAGCCGCGGGGGCCTGAGCCGCGGGCCGGGCGGCGGCGGGCGGGGGCACGGCGGGCGCGGCACCCCCCGTCCCCTGGACCCCACCGCCCCCGGAGAACGCCGCCGCCCCTCCGGGAACGCCGGCCACGGCCCGCCGCTCCAGTTGCTCCACCCGCGCGAGCAGCGACCGCTCGTCCTCGTACGCCGCGGGCAGCATCACCCGCGCGCAGATCAGCTCGAGCTGCAACCGGGGCGAGGTGGCCCCCCGCATCTCCGTCAGCCCGGTGTTGACCAGGTCGGCCGCCCGGCTCAGCTCCGCCGCCCCGAACGCGCCCGCCTGCGCCTTCATCCGCTCCAGCACGTCCGCGGGGACGTCCAGCAGCCCCTTGTCGCCCGCGTCCGGCACCGCGGCCAGGATCACCAGGTCCCGCAGGCGCTCCAGCAGGTCGGCCACGAACCGCCGCGGGTCGTGGCCGCCCTCCACGACCCGGTCCACCACCTCGAACACGGCCGCGCCGTCCCGCGCCGCGAACGCCTCCACCACGTCGTCCAGCAGCGCCCCGTCGGTGTACCCGAGCAGCGCCGTGGCCATGGCGTACGTCACGCCGTCCGCACCGGCCCCGGCGAGCAACTGGTCCATCACCGACATCGAGTCGCGCACCGACCCGGCGCCGGCCCGCACCACCAGCGGCAGCACCCCGTCCTCGACCGGGATGCCCTCCTTCTCGCAGACCTCCTTCAGGTACTCCCGAAGGGTCCCCGGCGGCACCAGCCGGAACGGGTAGTGGTGGGTGCGCGACCGGATGGTGCCGATGACCTTCTCCGGCTCGGTGGTCGCGAAGATGAACTTCAGATGCTCCGGCGGCTCCTCGACCACCTTCAGCAGGGCGTTGAACCCCGCCGAGGTGACCATGTGCGCCTCGTCGATGATGTAGATCTTGTACCGGCTGGACGCCGGGCCGAAGAACGCCTTCTCCCGCAGGTCGCGCGCGTCGTCCACACCGCCGTGGGAGGCGGCGTCGATCTCGATGACGTCGATGGACCCCGGCCCGTTCCGCGCCAGGTCCCGGCAGGATCGGCACTCCCCGCAGGGCGTGGGCGTGGGCCCCTTCTCACAGTTCAGGCAGCGCGCCAGGATGCGCGCGCTGGTCGTCTTCCCGCATCCGCGCGGGCCGCTGAACAGGTACGCGTGATTGACCCGGTTGTTCCGCAGCGCCTGCTGGAGCGGGCCGGTGACGTGCTCCTGCCCGATGACCTCCGCATAGGTCTCGGGGCGGTAGCGGCGGTAGAGAGCGAGCGACACGCTACCGACCATAACGGGACCGACGGACATCCGGAGCCGCCGTCCACCGGACAGTGAAGACCCCTCGTGCACCCGTCAGAGCTCACCTACCCTTGCTGCCTTCCGGCCCTGGGGGGGTTCAGCGAGATGACGCCGCACGAGGGGCTGTCCCCCAGCGTAGCGGATCCCCGACCCCCTCCTTCCCACCCCCGGCACCCCCCGGGAACAGGTTCGCGAGCACCACGGCGCACCCTGTACTCTTTCCCACGGAGGATTCGCCTAGAGGCCTAGGGCGCACGCTTGGAAAGCGTGTTGGGGGCAACCCCTCACGAGTTCGAATCTCGTATCCTCCGCAGCCGCCCGGCAGGGCGGACGAGGGCCCCGACCAAGATCTTGGTCGGGGCCCTCGTCGTCGGTTGTCTCTCCCGCCTCCGTCGCCTGCTGCGTGCTGACCGGTCAGCAGAGGAGTCCGCTCCGTGGTGGCGGTCCCGAAGGCGGACCACGCGAGGGGCCGCAGGGCGCCGGCCGCGGCACCGGATGCCGGATGCCGCCGCGGTGCACAGAGCGCTCCGGCGGGCGCGGGGGTGAGGCGACGCGGGAGAGCCGTTCCGCCTCGGTGAGCACTGAATGAACGTATGGAGAGCGTGCCCGGGGCATTCCAGCGAGTTCAATCCCGTACGCGCCACAGCGGAATTCGATCTTCACTGTCGCGAACCGGACCGGTTCTCTCCGCCGGCCGACGAAGACTTTCTTCGGTCGGTCCTTGCTCTGTCTGCCCACTCCGACAACTTCAGCAACGAACGTTGCAAGAGTCACAGAACGCCGAGACGGCATCACCGCTGCGTCGGCGGAAACTCAAATTTCCGCCAAGTATGGCTCTCCTGGCCGATCACTTGCGCTGATCAAGCGGCAAGGGCCGATTAGCGGTCCTGACCTCAAGGTCGTCCGTAGGTCACAAGATCCGTGCGAGTGGTTTGAGCGGGCCCCCGTGGCGAGGCCGCGAGGATGGCATAGGCCACTCGGGCTACCCACCTGCCGATCCATCACTACCGATCAGTACTGCCGGGGTGGCGCGATCCACTCGGCACAAGGTCTCACCCTGTCACCATCAACGCCATCGAAAAATCGGCGTCTGGATTGTGGCGGGGGGTGTGACCGTGGGGCTGCTCGGCGATGAGCTGGCGTTCGCGCACGCCCTGACTCCTCAGGAGCGCGAGAGCGTGATGGCCCTCGGGCAGCGAAAGCGCTATCCGCCCGACACTCATCTCCTGACCGAGGGCGACGGATCCAGCCACGTCATGATCATAATTCAGGGTTGGGTGACGGTTTCCGTGGCGATGGATCGTGGCGCCACCCGACTGATACTCGGTCTGCGCGGCCCCGGCGAACTGATCGGCGAGATGGCCGCATTGGCACCGCATCCCCGCAGCGCCACCCTGCGTGCGCTGGGGCCCACAGAGGTGCAGATCATAGCCGGGGACACATTTCGCCGTTTCCTCGCGCTGCACCCAAGGGTCAGCGGCCTGGTGATACGCCAACTCACCTTCCGACTCCGCAGCGCCGACCAGGAACGCTCCGCGCTCGCCTCGCTCACCGTGTTGCAACGCCTGGCCAGCCGCCTCACCGAACTGTCGAGAATCGAACCCTCCGGCCCCTACAGCCCGCCGGTATCCGGCCCTTCGCCAGAGGGCCTCGTCGTCCAAATGGCCCAGGACGAGCTGGCGGCGACCGTAGGGGCCACCCGGGAAGCCGTTGCCAAAGCCCTGCGCCTCATGCGCACCCAGAACATCGTGCGCACCGGCAACCGGATGGTGGAGATCCTCGACCCGCCACTGCTCGCTCTCCTGGCGGAGGGACATCGGGAGTAGAAGGCGCCTCGCCGTGTGTAAACGGCTACAGACGGCCTTGGTCCCGGGCCCGACGCTGGTGGGGACGGCAAGCGCACAGGACGGCCAGGGGGGCTGGAGTGGACCGGGACGGGATCGATCTCATCGAGGCGCGCTACGAGTCGGTGATCAGCGTCGACGCCAGGCGTTCCAAGCAGTACGACGACGTCGACAAGCCGGGTCTGCGCGCCCGGATCTACCGGGTGCTGGAGACGGCGTTCGACCACACCAAGGTGGCATCGGACGCCGTGCACATGGAGGACCGCGGCGACGGGGTGCTGATGTCGGTGGCGGCCCGGATCGCGGTGACGCGACTGGTGGGCCTGTGGCTGGTCGAGGTGCACGAGAAGCTGCGGGACGAGAACCGCACCCTGCGCGTTCCCCTGGGGCTTCGGATCGGCATGCACGTCGGCCCCGTACGGCACGACGGTCGTGGTATCAGCGGGCGCGCGGTCGACCTGGCCTGCGGACTCGCCGACTCCTCCCCCGCCCGGCGGCTGCTCGACGAGCAGCGCGCCGACCTGGTCCTGGTGGCCTCTCAGTCCCTGTACGAGGACGTGGTCAGCGGCGGCGGCAAGTTCATCGAGCCCGCGCACTACTCCCCGGCCCGTCTGGAACACGGGACGGGTGAGATCACCGCCTGGTTCCACCTCCCCGGGCGGCCCGCCCCGCAGATGCCCGCCGCACCGCCGTCACCCGCCGTCCCGCCCGCCGACCCGCCACCCACGGACCGTGCGGACACCGGTGACCGGGACGCCGCCCCCGCCGCCCCCGCCGCTCCGGACAGCGACTCCGGCGACCGGTCCGGCGAACCCGGTGTCCACTACACGGTCCACGGCGACATGTCGCAGCACCGTGGAAACGTCTACCAGCAGCCCGTCCACATCGGGCGGGTCGTCGGCGACACCGGACCCCGAAGGGACTGAGCCGGGTGACCGACGACCAGCGGGCCGGCGGGCTTCCCGAGGAAGGACCCCGCAGGAGCGACGACCACCGGCCGGATCGGGCCGACGAGCGGGCCGGAGACGACCCGCCCCGTGCGGACGAGGGCAAGGCCGACGGCGGCGGGGCCGCCGCCGACGACGAGGCCGCGGAACGCGAGAAGGAGCGGGAGCGCGCCGCGGGGCGGTTCAAGGAGCACACCCGCGACCCCTTGGCCGAGGAGCAGGGCGAGGACGGGCCCACGGACCTCGCCGCCGCTTCCCGGACGCGCCGTGCCACCCGGATGCTCTTCGGCACCGGTCGGGACCTCAACAGCTTCGACCGCTCGTACATACACAGCGCCCACATCGGCGACATCCACCTGCGGATGGAGGCCCGGCAGTCCGGTGCGGGGATGCGCAGCGGGCCCGTCCCCGACGAGCAACTGCGCAGGCTCCGCCGGATCCATGTGGAACCGGAGGGATACGTACGGCTGCGCAGCGCTCTCACCACCCGCCGGCTGCTGGTGCTCGGTGCCGCTCCCGGCACCGGGCGCACCAGCACCGCCCTCTCGCTCCTCGACGAGGTCACGGCCACCGCGGCGAACAGCGCCGACGGGGCGTCCACGGCCGGCTCACGGGTGCGGCGGGTGGCCGCGGACGGCGGTGTCCGGCGGCTGGCCGACTCACTGGGCGGCGAGGGCGCGGAAGGACGTCGCGGGGCCGGGTATCTGCTGGAGCTGCCCTCCGCCAAGGCCGGTGCGCTGCTCCCGGCCGAGATGGACCTCGACGAGCTCGCCGCGGCCCTGGCCCGGTGCGAGGCCTTCGCGGTGATCGTCGTCACGGTCGGGTCGGCGTCGAATTCCCTGCTGACCGGACGCTACGGCATGCTCTGCCCGCCCGCGCCCACCCAGGAGCTGCTCAGCACCCGGCTGCGTGAGCGACTCGAGGAACACGCCGCCGGGGCGCCGGACGGCAGTGCCCGGCTGGAGGAGCTGCGGACCGACGCGCAGGAGCTGGCGGACCGGGAGGAGGTCAAGGAGGCGGTCGGGCTCAAGGACCTGCGCCCCGCCGAGGCCGAGCTGCTCGCGTCCCTGCTGGCCGGGCGGGTGCTGGGGGAGATCTCCCACGAGGAGCTGCTGTCCGGTTGCCGGAGCCTCGCGGCCGACCAGGCCCAGGAGTGGTTCGCGGGAGTGGACCGGGCGCTGGCGGCACCGGACGAGGCCGACGGGAGTGCCGGTCGGCCGGGCACTGCGGCGCTCTTCCACCCGGTGGCATTCCGTATCGCCCTCGCCGTGCTCGGCGGGGCCTCGCACAGTGCCGTGGCCGCCGCCGCCCACCTGCTGACCTGGGAACTGTCCGTGCAGGCCGACCCGGACCACACGCCGGCTCGCCCGTTGTTCTGCGATGACCCGGTCACCGATCTGGCACTGTCACGGGCCGAGCTGACCGAAGGCGGGGTCGAGGTCGCCGGTTCCGAGGTGCCGGCGCGGCTCATCTGGTACAGGGGGACCGCCCTGCCGTCCGCGGTGCTGACCGAGCTCTGGGACCGGCACTTTCCCGTCCGGGCACCGGTGGTGCGCTGGCTGCGGCTGCTGGCCGACGATCCGCGCTCGCAGGTGTGGATGCGCGCAGCGGTCGCGGCCGGGGAGCTGTGCGTACGGGACTTCGACCACGGTTACACCGAGTTGATCAGACCGCTCGCCGAGGCGGCCAAACCCCGCCGACGCGTCTTCGCGGCCACCGCGGTGGACCAGGCGGCCGGTCATGCCTCGCACCGGAACACGGTGCACAAGCTGGTGCGGGACTGGAGCAGGTACGGCACGAAGTCCCTGCGCTGGACCGCGGCCATGGCGCTGGGCTACGGGAACGCCGCGGCCACGACGGATGACGCCTTGGACGCCCTCGCCCGCATCGGTGTCCGCGACGACGGGGAGCAACTGGCGGTCGCCTCGTTCAACGTCGTACGGCTGCTGGGGCTGCCGGACGGCGCGAAGGTCCTGCGGCGGGTGGCCGAGTGGACCCATCACAAGCGCCAGCAGTACCAGGACCTCGGCCTGGTGACGACCGTCCGGCTCGCCATGACCACGGTGGAGGAGGCGCTGACCGACGAACCGGACTCCCCCCTGGGCGACTGCGGGGACTGCCCGCTTCCGCTGGCCCTCGCCGTCATCCGTCCGGAACTCGTGCCCCCCATGGCCGACCTGCTGTGGACCGCGTTGAACACGGCACGGTCGAAGGACGTGGCGACGGACGCACTGGAGACCCTTCTGCGGTCGGCCGTGCGCAAGGACGGCACTGAGTGGACTCGGCCGGGGCTGGCGGCTCTGCTGCCCGCGTTGGCGTCCGGGGAGGACGACCGGCGGCGGCTGGACTGGCTGCTGCGCCGAATGATGAACGATCCGGAGGACCCGCTGCCGGATGCACAGGCGCGCTCCCTGTGGTGGCTCGCTGTCGGACCGCGGGACCGAGGGGGCGAGGAGGAGAAGCATGGCTGAGAACAGGGCGGCAGCGCAGAACCCGGCCGCCGGACCGGCGCCCGCGGGCCCGTTCCTGCGGGAGTACACGCCGGCCGGCGGATTCCGGCAGATCAGCGCCCGGACGGCGTCGGTGCTGTTCTACCGGAACGGCGGCTACAGCGTGGTCACCGTCTCGGGTGTCCAGCACGTCGGGAAGCGGGCGTTGGCTCGGCCGTACACCGTGTGCGAAATCGCGCTCGGCACCTTTCGGACGACGCTGCGGATGGAACTGCCGGCCGCGGGTGGCACCACGTTCTTCGGGGCGGAGGTCGACATCCATTGGAGCGTGACCGATCCGCATCTGACCGCCGTCGAGGTCGTGACCGATGTCGCCGAACGGCTCACCGCCCCGGTGCTGGAGCGGCTTCGCGAGGTGACATCGACCTACCGGGTGACCGAGGCGGAGCAGGCCAACCGCGCCATCACGCGCGAGTGCGCCAATGGCCGCTGGGACGACCTGGGAACGGAGCTCGGCCTGCGGGTGAGGCTGTATGTCCGCCTTCGGGTGGACGACCGGACGATCGCGCACATGGACGGCATCCGGGACGCGCACGCCTCGGCCGAGCTGACGCGGCTGCGCCAGGAGCAGTTCCGGGCGATGCTACAGGGGGGAGAGCTGGAGCAGCTCAGCTACATGCTGGCGGCCGAGCCCGAGGCGGCCAAGGACTTCTTGGAGAAGATCCGCCAGGAGGGCCGACAGGACGAGAAGGAGCGCGTCGACCGGCTCTTCGCCATGGTTGCCAGCGGTGAGATCCAGTCCAACGACCTGGAGACACAGGCGCTGAACCTGCTCAACGAGGGCCGCCGCCACCCCATCCGGGGGCCCATCGGGTCGATGCCCGCCCGCCGGGAGCTTCCGCAGCTCCAGCCGTCCCCCGCGGAGCCCTTCACCCCCGACTGGATGTCGGACGAGCCGCCTTCCCGGGCGGGCCGGCAGTCCCACGGAGCGGAGGCCCACGCGGAGAGGGCTGCCGAGGAGGAACCGCCGCGCCGCAGGAAGCGCTCGCGGGACGACGGGTGGTCCTGGGTGGAAGAGGACCAATGACTGGCGGAGGCGGGGCGAGAACCCCCGAGGACCCGGTCGCACCCGCTCCGGACGCGGGGTGCCTCGCTCATGAGCGAGCGGGGGAGCGCATAGCCGAGCGGCTGCTGAGCACCGTCCGGGAGGACCTCGGCCGGGCCGACGCGAAGGCGGCGGTGCTGCTCTCGGGGACGCTGGCGCTGCCCGCGCTGCTGATCGGCTGGTACGGCGACCCCGGCAGTCCCGGGCTCGCCGACATGACTCTCGTCCTCGCCGGTCTGCTCTGGGTGGTCGGGGTGGCCGCGCTGATCGGAGCGCTCATACCGCGCACCGGAACGGTCCGCGGGCGGGACGGGGTGACGTACTTCGGCGACCTGACGGCCCCCCGCGACCTCGAAAGGCTGACTGCCCGGGTCACCGAGGCCGGGCTCGATCCCGTCGGGTGGCTCCTCGTCCAAGCCGTGGACGTCAGCTCGATCCTCTCCGCCAAGTACCGGGCCATCCGATGGGGAGTGGGTTCGCTCGCTCCTTCGGCGCTGCTGGTGCTGGTCTGGGCGGTGACCGCCCGCTGACACGCGACCCGCGCCGCCGCCTGAGGCGCCACCGGAGAAACGACGCAGAGACGAACGAGGAACGAGGAACGTGGGGGGACGCCGTGGGAAGTGTCAGGGGAAAACGGCAGACGGGAAGGGGCCGGGTGTGCCGCGCCGCGGCGCTGGCGCTGGGTGCCGCAGCGGTGTTCGGGTCCCTGTCGGCACCCGCCGGCCGGGACGCGGTGCCGGCAGCGCAGTCCCGGCCGGCCGTCACATCGGTGAACTACGCGATCGCCGTGGACCAGTCCGCCAGTCTCACGGCCGAGGACATGAAGGCCGAGAAGGCCGCGGCCACACGGATTGCGCTGGGTGACGTCTCCTCGTCCTCCCATGTCACGGTCTTCGGTTTCGCCGCTGCCGAGTCCGGTGACCAGAGCGCGGTGGACGCGGTGTGCCCGCGGACGACGCTGGACGCCGCGGGCCGCAAGACGATCGGTGCCTGCGTCGACAAGCTGCGCAGCCGCAGGAAGGGCGAGGGCACCGGCACCGACTTCCCGAGCGCGATACGCCAGGGGGTGCACGAACTGACCGAGGGGACCGACCCGTCGCAGCCCCGCGTGCTGTTCCTCCTCACCGACGGGGAGATGGACGTCACCGGAAGCCCGCAGTACGGCGACCCCGCCCACCGCGAGGCCGAGGGGGAGCGGCAGCTCGAGCGCGAGCTGAAGGACGCCGCCGCCCACAAGGTGCAGATCTGGCCGCTCGGCTTCGGTGCCGACCCCAACGAGGAGCAGCTCGAGCGGATGGCCGCCGGCGGATACCAGAAGGGCTGCGTCGACCTGCCCTCCGCCCGGCCGAAGGCCCACCGCGTCTCCGGGGCGAAGGACATCGGCACCACGCTCGAGAAGATCTTCGCGGCGGCGCACTGCCTGCGTCACGAGGCGGGCCCCAGCAAGCGGCCCCCCACGACCCTGGAGATCGGCATCTCTCCGCTGGCCACCGTGGGCAGCATCGTGGTCGACAAGGGCGACCCCGAGGTGCGGATCACGTACGTCGACCCGAACGGCCATGAAGTGCCCACCTCCGGGACCTTCCGCAAGTCGCGCTTCGAGCTGGCAGGCGGCACCGGCACCGTCGAGGCGCTGAAGATCGTCGATCCGCTGCCCGGCATCTGGCGGGTGAAGGCCGAGGCCCCGAAGGGGCACCGCTCGCTGCCGGTGGCCGTCAGCGTGCTGTGGCAGGGAGAGCTGCGCGGCGCCATCACCATGGACCCGCCCTCGCCGCAGGCCGGGGAGAACGTCACGGTGACCATGCGGCTCCAGACGCGCGAGGGCTACGAGATCGAGGACCCGCGCGACTACGCCGGGCTGCGCGTCCGCAGCGAGCTGACCGGGGACGGCTTCACCCCGGTCGCGCTGCGCCTCACCGACGACGGCAAGGGCTCCGACCCCACGGCGGGTGACGGCTCCTTCACCGGATCCGTACGGATCCCGGAGAGCGCCGACGGAGCCCTGAAGGTCAGCGGCACTCTGACGGCCGCGGGGCTGAGCGCGGACACGCGCAGCGAGGGCGGCCGGGTCGCCCCGGGGGAGTTGCCGGTCACCGCCGTGCTGGACCTGCCCGCCGCGGACGGCCACCCCGGCTCCTCGTTCACCGGCACCCTGACGGTCCGGAACACCAGCGGCACCCCGCACACCCTGCGGCTGTCCGTCGCCGACCTCAGGGCCGGGCTGCTGGCGGTCACCCCGGCCGAGATCGAGGTCGAACCCGGCCGGTCCGCGACACGGAAGGTGACGGTCGAGGTCGCCGCGGCCGACGCCTTCGGTGACCGTCTCGGCGACGGGGGACTGCGGCTCGTCGGCACCGTCGTGGTCGTGGACACCGACGGCGACGACCGGACGCTGGTACGCGCGCCGCTCTCGGTGCGGGTGACTCCGGAGCCCGGCCTCTGGGAGAAGTACTGGTGGGCGTTCGTGTCCGCCTTCGTGCTGATCGCGCTCGCCGTCGCGGCGGCCGTCGCCTGGGTGCGGCAGCGACGCGCCCGCAGGGACCCGTACGGCCTGGTGCTGCGGCTGGTCTCGGAGGACGGCGACATCCTCAACGAGCACGTGGCGGGGCACGGGCTCAAGCAGTGGTACGGGTTCGCGGTCGTCGAGAGCCACCGCAGCCCGCGCATCGAGCGGCGGGCCCAGGGCCCGTACGCCGTCCAGCGCAGTCCCGAGGGCGGAGCGGTCCTGCGCCGTCGGGGAGCCGGCAGAACGCCGCTTCCCACCCGGGGCCAGGTGGCACTGACCGCCACGCTGAGTCTGGCCCTCGGCGAGGAGACCCGCCCGCCCAGGGGCCACCGGTCGCGGTCCTCCGCACGGACAGCGGCCACCACGGCCCCCGGAGCCGGCGCCGGTGAAGGCGGGAGCGCGGGCGCCTACGGGTCGTACATGTGACACGCGGGGCGGCGCGCACCACCGCTCCGCCCGGCGTACTGCGACGCGGGTGCCGCGCCGCGAGGAATCCACGGACGTGACGAGCACGAACCCGCGGCCGCACCGGTCGTGAGCGGGGAGGGAACCATGAAGATCTTCCAGCCGATGCTCTTCGTCGGCCTGGGCGGCACCGGCGGTCTGGTCGGTGCCGAACTGGAACGCAGGCTGCGCGCCGAGCTGTGCGGCCCGGACGGAGTCGCGCTGAGCCGTCTGAGCGGCCACGCCCCCTACCAGTTGCCGGATTGCCTCCAGTTCGTGTACGCGGACTACAGCGAGAGCGATCTCCAGCGGCTGCCGCAGTTCAACGTGGACCCGTCCCTGCGGGCCGCGTACGCCCGCACCTCCCGGGCCACCCACAACCTGCTGCCGAACTTCGACAGCTCCCCGGAGGTGACCAAGATGCTGCGGGCGAGCCTGCGCGAGGAGGTCGCCGATTGGCTGCCGCCGCGCATCGGCGAGCCCAAGGTCACCCCTTTGCACAACGGTGCCGGTCAGTTGCCCACCGTGGGACGCGCCGCCCTGTTCGCCACGCTCCGGTACGGCCTCGCCCCCGTTCTGGAGCCGCTGCTCCAGGCGATCGACGCGATCGCGAAGTCGGCGGGCGAGCTGAGTGAACTCGGTGGGGGCAAGGTCAACGGCTGCGACGTGTTCGTCGCCTTCTCGGTGGCCGGCGGTACCGGTGCCGGCATCTTCCTCGACTACCTGCACCTGATCAATTACGCGTTCCAGGTGCGCCGTTTCGACGGAGTCAAGATCTACCCGCTGGTCGTGATGCCGTCGTCGTTCTCCACGGCCGCCGGCGGCGGACGGGAGGCGGAGCTCAACTCGGCCCGTGCACTGGTCGACCTGTTCCGGTTGGTCGACGCGCAGAACGCGCCGACGGAGGGCGCGGAGATCGGCGACCTCGACCACGAAGCCGGGCTCGCCATCCGCTACCCGGGGACGACGCCGATCCGGCTTCGGACCGGCATCCTGCCCACGGCGTTCCTGTTCAGCCCGACCGCGGGTATCCGCCCCGACGACCTGCGCCGCTCCATCGTCTCCCTGGTGATGTCGCTGATCGGCACCGAACTGGGCGACGGCCGCTCCAGGGGCAGGAAGACGACGGCCGACGACGACTTCCAGACCTTCTCCGCGAGCTTCATCAACCGGGGAGTCCACCGCAGCGCCCTGTCCCCCACCGGGATCGGCCGGCAGGGCGTCTCCACCAGCCTGGTGGCCTCCATGACCGCGCCGATGGACCAATTGGCCGACCTGGTGGCGGGCAGGTTGCTGCGGGAGGCGGTCACGGGCCTGGTGGCGCGCCCGCGTACCGCGTCGCGCGACAGCGCGGCGCCGCTGATCCGGCAGCTCTTCGCCGACGCGCAGCTCGAACAGCTCTGGGAACGCAGGCAGTTGCCCGTCGCGGAGCCCGATCCGCTGCCGCGCGGCGGCAAGAACATCGAGCTGGCACTGGGTGAGCGGATCGCGGACATGCAGCGGCTGCTGTCCGATCTGAGGTCCGTCGCCGATCGCCAGGCCGCCTCGATGGCAGACCGTTTCGCCCCCCGTCCCGCCATCGACAAGCTGCTCCAGACCGTGGATCCGTTCCTCGCGGAACGCGTCGTCAGGGGCGCCCCGGACAGCGACGACCCGATGGCCAGACTCGGCTTCCTCGGCATGGTGGACAGTCGTGCCCGCGCTCCGCACCGGCCGTCCGGGGTGACGGAGCAACCCCCCAAGGTCCCGCGGATCAGGGGTCGGCTGGCCGGCATGTCACCGGCCCGCTGGGGCGACGACGACGTGCAGGCTGCCCTCCGGGAGCAGGACGCCTGGTACCAGTGGCGCTGCCGTACCGTGTGGCACGAGGCGTGGCGGGAGCAGCAACAGCACTGGCAGCCCCAGGCGGACACGGCCGGGGCCGACCTCGGGCGCCTGGTGAACGCCTTCCGCAGGCACTGCGACCAGGAGCGGAAGGTGTCCGCCCAAAAGGGCCTGGAGCTGTACGAGGAGCGCACCGGCATCTCGTACCTGCTGCCGCCGCAGCGCACCCTCAACCACTTCTACGAGGACGTGGTCACCCGGCTGGTCCGCAGGGAGGGACTGCGCGAGACCGACGACGAGGCCGCGCTCCTGCTCAAGCTGGTCGACGGGGACACCTGGCGCTCGGTCCACCTGCTCAGCCGGCGAAACCCCGAGGGCGCCGTGGCGAACGTCAAGGCGCTGCTGGAGGCCCGCATCACGCGACTGTTCGCCGAGAGCGGCGCGCATCTGGAGGAGCGTCCCCTGCTGCCGCCCATGAGCACGCTGCTGGCCGCGGCGGCCGGCGACGCGGACGCCGCCGACCAGGTCAGCAAGGAGGCGCTCGACCTGTTCGGCCGCAAACTGACCGGGCTGCTGCCGGTGGGGTTCACCCCGGAGGGCACGGGGCCGCTGCGGGTCCTCGTCACCCATCCGCGCGTGCAGGCCGTTGAGGAGGTGCAGGAGTACCTCGGCAAGACGCTGCGGCTCCCCTCGGACGCCAAGAACTCGGTGGAGTACCGGGGAGTGGAGAGCGACTCGGTCACCGTCGTCCTCTTCCGCAGCGAGATGAGCCTCACCCAGGTCCCCGAGGCCCGCAAGGTGCTCCGCCAGTGGGCCAGGGCGAAGGACTCCGAGCAGGCCCAGGACGTGCTGCGCTGGCGCCAGCGGCTCGGCTACCAGGACAGTTGGATGGTCAGCAGCGAGGAGGACCGCCGCACCATCCTGCACCGGCTGCTGTGCTGCATGTGGAACGGCCAGGTGGACGTGGTGGAGGGCGACCCGGCGTCGCCGGAGCGCATCCGGCTGCGGCTGTTCGCCGACAAGGGCGCACACGTGCCCGGCGTCCGGCTGCGGCTGGGGGACTTCCCCGGTGGCGTGTCGAGCTGGGCCGAGCTGCTGCGTTCCTATGAGCGCTGGACGGTCCTCGACGACGAGCGGATCGTCGAGGACTACTGCCGCGAGCTGATGGGCGCGCAGCCGCTGGGGCTGGCGCGGTCGGGCAGCGAGCCGCATCCGCTCTTCGTCGACCTGGTCGAGAAGATCGCCCCGCGCCAGTTGGAGCTGCTTGCGGAACGCAGGGAGCGCAGCGGCGAGCGGGTCGAGGGATGGGTGCGGCCGCTGTGGGAGTTCTGGGCGGAGACGCTGCCGACCGCTCTGGACACCGAGTTCGGGGACCAGCGAGCCGTCCAGCCGACCCTGCGCACGCTGCTGGAGCACGTCCGCGGCGGTCCTGCGGGGCCGCGGGTCCGCGACGAGCTCACCGAGCTCCGGCCCGCTGCGGCCGATGACGATGACTGGGGCACCGCACCACGCACCACCTCCTACCGGGCGTACCGGGGCGATGACGGCGACGAGCGTCCGCGGCGTGCCTCCGTGGACGACCTCGACGAGTCCTCCGACGGCTCCCGGGGCGACGGCGCGGGGCGTGCCCGCCCGACCGTCCGCTACGACCACGACGAGTACGGCGCCGATGACCGCTCCCGGGGCGGGGCCCGGCTCCCGGCGCCGTGGGACGAGGCGGTTGACCCTCGCACCCACGACGACGCCGGCGAGCGCGACCGCTCACGCCGCGACCCCTGGGACGGTGACGCCCAGTGAGCGTGCGTGCGGACACCAATGCCGTCATCCTGCTGGACCTGCGGGCCTGGGCGGAAGAGCTCGACACCGCTCAGGCCCTGCGGGCGAGAGTCGCCCGGCAGTTGGGCCGGGCCGGGCTGCCGGAACCGGACGATCCACTGTTCCTGGTGGTTGACACCCCGGCCGGGCTCACCGACCACGAAGCGCAGTACGAACTGCTCACCGGTTACCGGGCCGTGGGTGAGGTCCGGATCCTCGTCCTGCTGGTCGGCAGCCCGCCGGGAACGTCCGCCGACGAGGACGAGGCGTTGCAGCCCGATCGGCGGCTGGTGAGGCCCGCGGTGTTGCGGAACCCGGGCGCCGGGCTGCTGTGGGTGGGCGATCTGCGGTCTGCTCGCACGGCGCTCGAGCAGCCCCTGCCCGACGATCCGGACGCGCTCGCGGTCCTGGTGGACGTGCTGTCGGTCCCGGACCTCCACCTCGGGGTGCTGCACGGCCTCGGAACGCTGCCCGACGCCGTCGCCGCCCCCGGGGTGCGGCTGCTGGAGCAGGATCTGCCGCCGGAGGTGCGCGACCGGGCCTGGCGCGACGCGCTCACCCGGTTCGCGGGCGCGGACACCGAGCCCTCGCCGGACGTGCCGGCGGGCGCGTCCCAAGCCGATCTGCCCGAACTGCTGCGAGGGCTGGTGGCGGACCGCCGACGCCGGGACCGGGCACATCGGGAGCCCGGCGGGGTGGCGGACGACAGGTACCGTGCGTGTGCGGAGGCGCTCGGCGGCGCCGACGAGGCGCTGGACGGACTGGGGACGCTGCCCGGGCTGCTGAGGGTGTCCTGTCGCGAGGTGTTCGAGGCGAACCTCGACCAGGCGCGCCAAGCGCTCGACGCGTACCGGGATCTCGTCGGCACGGCGTTGAGCGGCGGTGCCACGGCGTCCACCGCCGAGTCGGCGGCCCGGTTCGCGACTTTCGGCCTGCGGGTGCCCTCGGCCGAGGGCACGGGCGAGCGGATCGGCGAGGGCTTGAAGGAGTACGCCGGCAAACTGCTGGACCGAGGGCTCGCCCTGCGCTCGGTGGCCCAGCGCTTCACCGCTCTGGCCGGGCAGGTGGAGCCGGTGCCGAGTTCCGCGCTGCTGCCGAGGCTCGACGGCTACTCCCCGGAAGTGGTGGCCCGGCGGCCCGGGTCGGGGGGGCCGCTGCCGGGGCCCGTGGTGGCCGGTCCGGTGGCTGCGGTAGTGGCGGGGTTGGCGGGTGCGCTGTGGCAGGGGCCTCTCCTCGTCCTCACGCTCGCCGTGCCGCTGCTGTTCATCGGCATGGCGGCCCTCGGGACGGCCCGGTTGCGGGACCCGGAACGCCCCGGCCGTCGCCCCATTGCCCTCGGCGCCGCGGCTTTGGGAGGCGCCGCGGTCGGGGTGGCGCTGGCCCACGCCACCGAGCCCCCGCTCTGGCTGAGCACCATCGGTCTGCTGGTGGGCCTCGGCGCCACGGCGGAGACGATGCGCCGGCTGTGGCGGGCCGCGGTCGCCTCCTGGAGCCCGGGCCACGCGACCGCCGCACTGCGGTGGGCCCTGGACGGGCTCGATGCCCTGCTGGCCGAGGCGGTCTGGGAACACTGGGCCGTTGAGGACCGCTTGTACTGCGCTGATGCCGCCCGGTCGGTCGCCGGCATGCTGCGGGCGACGGCACTCGCCGCGGAGGCCGAGGCGGGGCTCGAGCCGGAGCGGCTCGCGACCGCCGGCGCGGGCGACACCGGGACACCCGCCGAGGACGACTGGCTCTTCGGTGCCTCGGCACTGGAGACGGACCCCTTGGCCGCGTCCGACGACGAGGACGGAGACTGGGCGAGCGCGTACACCTGGCAGGACGGGCCGTCGTGGGATGAGCCCGCCGAGGAGAAGAGTCCGGCCGGGCTGGATCCCGGGTGGAACGAGCACACCTCGCGAGGACCGCGCTGGCTGGACCACGAGGCCGGGGAGGGTGGACCTGAGCTGGTCGCCACCCTGGCCGCCGACTTGGCGGACGCCGCCCTGGTGGCGATGGCGCCCTACTGGGGTGCCGTCCAACGCGGCCAAGCCGGCGCCCTCGCCGTCCGGCGCACCGAGGAACGGGTTCGTGACCTGCTGTCGGCCGTCCGCCGGCACCTTCACCACAACGGGGTGCTGTCCCCGCCCCCGTTCGCCGCCACCCGCCGAGTCCGCCCCACCTCGGCGAGGCTGCTGGGCACCGATCCGCACCGACTGGCCGAACTGGTGGGAGCGGACGCCGACCGGCAGGCCGTGGTCCAGCTTTCGTCGCCCGAGCAGGGAACGCTGCTCAGTCGTGACCCGGCGGCTGCGATTTGGATCAGGTTCGCCCCGCAGGCCATGCGCGACGAGGTCGAGAAGGACTGGCGGACGTCCGGTTCCCCCCAGCCCGAGGAGGTGCTGTGGACGTCGTCGGGACGGTATGCCGGCCTGGTGCGGCTCACCCCGCTGCGGATGGGCGTGGTGGACACCGTCCGGCCCCACCAGGGTCCCGGGCCCGAGCGGACGGACGCGTACGAGTGAGGGGACGGCGACTGCGCATGGGTTCCGCTCCGCGCCCCGGACCCGGGCACAGGTACGAGCGAGGGGGCCGTCGGTGACGAGCACGACGCACTCCCCCACGGTGGAGCCGAGCGATCCGCGGTCGGCCGTACTCGCGTTCACCGTCCCCTCGGGGCGGCGCCGGGTCGCCTCGATCCGGTTCGGCCGCGAGTCCCGCCGCGATCGGCTGCTGCCCCAGTTGGTCCGCAACAGTCTGATCGAGGACGAGGGGCAGCAGTGCGTGCAAGTACGCCTGACGCCCGCCGACGCACGGAACCCGGCGGCGCGCGCGCTGCTGGAGACGGAGGCGGGCACCGCCCTGCAACTGCGCCGTGCGCTCGACGAGTCGGAGTACGCGGCGCTCTTCCCGAGGATCATCGGCTACGAGCTGGACGCGGCCGAGCCCTTCCTGCTGTACGCCGCGCCGCGCGGCATCGCCGCCGGGCGGACGCACGTGATGTCCGCGACCGACCAGCGGATCCTCGCCCGGGACCTGATGCTGGCCCTGTGCCTGCTGGACCGGCTGGGCCTGGTGCCACGTGGCGTCTCGCCGGCCACCGTGCTCTGGGACGGCGCCTCCGTGCAGCTCTGGGGGCTCGAGGGGGTGACGCGCACCGGATGGCCCAGAAGGCCGTGGGGGCGGTCGCCCTACTGCTCACCCGAACAACGCCGGGGCGAAGGTCTCGCCGACTCCCGGGACGCGGTGTGGAGCGCCGCCCAGGTCCTGTACCAGTTGGTGACCGGACGGCTCGGTCCCCCGGACCGGGCACCCGCCGACCTCGGTGAGCACCGGGTGCTCGCCCGGACGTTGCGCGGGGCGTTCGCCCTGCGGGCGGCCGACCGGCCGACGCCCGCCCAACTGCTCGACCTCCTCGCGCCGGAGGCCGCCCGGCGCGTGGTGCTCACCGTTCCCGCCGACGGCACGGGCCCTCATCGGGAGGCATTCGACGAGGCGCTGCGCGCCAAGCGCCGGGTACCTGCCACGGGACCGCGGCAGTGGTCCGGTGAGACAGCCGGGCGGGGCGACGGCGAGGTGCTCTGCCCGTACTGCCAGGAGCCCCTCCAGCTCGACCTCGGCTCCCTGTTCGTCACGGGCAGCAGGATGCAGTACCAGCCCTTGGACCTCTCACGCATCGGCAACCCCGTGCGTCGGCAGGACGTACTGCGCGGCGCCGTGCAGAAGTGCGCGGCGGACCCGGACTTCCCCGAGCATTTCATCCCGGTGCCCTACCTCACCCACGGCCGCCCGCTGACCGTCGCGATGGTCGGGCAGTCCTCCACCGGCAAAAGTCACCTGCTGACCCAGATGATCGCGGCGATCACCGACGGGGGTCTCGAGCCGTTCGGCCTGACGTGGCAGTCCGTCAACCCGGAGCAGCACGCGCGGTTCGTCCGGGAGCGGGTGCAGCCCCTGCGCAGCGGCAAGGTCCTGGACCACACCATCGGCCTGGGGCTGGACGGTTTCGCCCGCTTCGCGGAGTCCCTCCTGATCACCGACGTCCATGGGCAGGTGCGTCCGGTCGCCTTCTTCGACCTCGGCGGCGAGGACCTGGTGCGGACCGACGGGGCGATGCGGTTCCTGCTCGGTGTCGACGCCCTGGTCTTCGTCGTCGACCCGGCGCTGGCCCTCCCGCTGCCGCAACTGGACCACGTCAGGGAGCGCTGGGGTGTGGAGGTGAACCGGGACGGCGACCTCGCCTTCGGCACGGTTCTGGACCGTCTGCCGAAGAACGGCCCGTATCTGGATGTGGCGGCCGCGGTGGTACTGGCCAAGGCGGACCTGCTCAGATTCCAGCCGCCTGTCGACCGGTGGCTGAGCCGTCCGCCGGCCACCTCGCTCGATCCCGCGCTGATGCTCGAGGAGAGCCGGGACGTCTACGGGCTGCTGCGGCAGCACGCCGGCCAGGCCTGGCTGCGCCCCTTCGACGCGATCCGCCGGTGCACGCTGCACGTCGCGTCCGCCACCGGAGGGCAGGAGGACCACGGCCGCTATCCGGCGGGCTCGGGGCCCCGGCGTGTGCTGGAGCCGCTGCTGGCGCTGCTGGCGTTGCACGGGCTGATCGACGTGCCGGGCAGCGCCCAGGCGGGCGCACTGGGGGAGGCACCCGCGATCGAGGCGGTGCCGCGAGAGGAAGCAAGGGGATCCGGGGGATCCACGGGAGGGGGACCGCAGTGAGGGACTTCCAGGATCGGAGCCCGGCCCAGGAAGGCCGGGCCGACCTGCCCGGGCAGGACGGCGGGGGCGCCGCGGGCTCGGTGCATCAGGTCGTCTTCCGGTGGGACGGCAACCACGGCCGCCAAGGCACGGGCATGAGCGCCGTCGCCCATTCCTGTTCGGCCGAGCGTGCCGAGGAACTGGGCCGGGAGCTGGGTCCGCTGCTGTGGGTGTCCGGCGCGGCGGCCGCGCGGCAGAGCGTCGTGCGGACCCTGTCCCGGGACGGTGACGTCCTGCTCGTCCAGCGCTGGCCCACCACTGACCGGGGTGGCCGACCCAGCACCGTCAGCCACGTCCTGATCGGTGACTCCGGGACCCTCAAGACGCGCCAGTGCATCGGACTGGCGTACGGGGGGTGGGGCAGCAGCCGGGAGTCCGCCGAGAAGGTGTCCGGGCACCTGCGCATGGTCGAGTGCGCGAAGCTCGGCGACCTGGCGCGCAAACGGCTGCCGAGCATGCTTGCGCAGTTGCCGACGGTCGAGCACGCGCTGATCCTGGCCGCTGCGGAGTGGCTGCGCGATCCGTCGCAGCGGATCTCGCTGCTCGCGGAGGAGGGCAAGGAACTGCCCGGCTGGCCGGACCGGGACGCGGTGCCGCTGGTCTATCTGGGGCTGTTCCTGCTCTTCGGGCCCTGGCTGGGCCGCGAGTGGACGTTCGCCACCTACGACACGGTGGACACCCACCAACTGCGTCTGATGTGCGTCCCGCGCTGGGAGCCCGACGCGGCCGGGTCCGGGCCGCTGGCCCGCATCATGTGCCGTCGGCCGGCCACCCCTCAGCTCGAGCACCGGGTGGCGAGCCGGTTGGTGGGCCACCTCCTCGAGCATCCGCAGCAGCGACCCGGGGTCCCGGAGTTGGTCGAGGAACTCAGGGACGGCGCGTCGCTGGATTGGGCACAGCGGCGCGTCCGGTTGCAACGCATCCTCGCCGCCGACCGCCCGGCCGGCCCGGGCCTTGCCGGCATCGGGCACCGCTCCGCGGACCCGTCCGTGGAAGGGGAGGCGGATCGGCAGCCACCCCAGGCCGTGATCGCATCGCCGCGGCCCCTCGGGGAGCCGCACACGGAGCCCGCGTCCGTGGCCACTCCTCCGGTCGCGTCTCCGCGGCCCCCGCGGGGGTACGTCCACGGAGAGGCCCCACCCGAGGGCCCCCTTCCCGGGGGCGCCGACACGCACGCACTCCACCAGGACCTGCGCGACCGCGAGTGCGGAAATCCCGTGCGGCGTGATCTGCTGACGGCGCGGTTGCGCACGCAGCCCGACGAACTGCTCCTGCGGGAACTGCGCTCCGGTGAGTTGCCACCGGACTCGGTCCACCTGCTGTTGGACGAGCTGGGCTCCGCCGGCCGAATCGAGGTCAGGACGCCGCAGATGCGGCACGAGCTGTGCGCGGAGGTGCTCCGCAACGGCCTGTACCTCACGCCGCGTGGACAGGGCGCGGAGCCGGTGTCCCGGACGGCCATGACCGATCGGGCGGCCGCTCTCTTCTCCTGGGCAGTTGCCCCATTGGCCCGGGACGAACGCTATCTGCGTGATCTCCGGGAGCTGCTGCACCGCATGGTCCGGGACCGCCACCCCGCTGCGGGCAACTGGCTCCGGCAGACCATCATCGCACCGGCGAACGGTTTGGTCCCGGACCTCCCGCCCGTCCTGTGGCAGCAGATCCTGCGCGACATGGTCAGCCGGAACGACGCGGCCAACCACGCCACCCCGCCGCCCACGGCCGCCCCGCCGCCCACGGCCGCCCCGGTGCCGAAGGCGATCCCGAAGCCCTTCGTCACCGCGCAGACACCCCCGACCTTCACCGCTCGACTCTCGGAGCTCGCGAACAGCCCGGGCTGTGTGGTGGGCACCGGACTTGCAGTGATCGCTGTGCTCCTCACGGCCGTGGTTGTCTTTCTCATCGCCAGATGACGTCACGGTCTTCTTCGGTCGCCCGGCCGTCGGCTCCCACCAGCGGTACGCCTTGGCAACCACAGGAATCACAGGACTCAAAAGACGATCAGGAACCCACAAACATCGACACAATCATTGCTTGATTGTGTTCGAGATTCTAGGGTGAGCCTGGCTCAGCACCCGGGCGACCCCTGCGGCGCTGGGCGTCGAAGCGCTCCGTCCGTACCGCCCGTACACCGCACCGTCCCGCTGCGCCGGCCCGCCGGCCAGTGCTCGACGACGCGCCGAGCCCGGTCGCGATCCGTGCCGCCGCCGCCGGACTCCGGCGCCCCGCCGGACCACCCGCTCCCCCAGGACCGCCGCGCGGGCCCCGCGCGCCTCCCGGAACTCCGTCCACCCGCATGCACAGGATCCGACGTGTCCCCGGTCCGTGCGGCGCGCCGACGGTGCCGTGCCGCTCGGCGGGGCACCCTCCCCGCGCCTGCCCGTGGCCGGGGCGTCCCGAGGAAGGCCATGGCCATGCCGTACTCATCCGACGCACGCCCGTCCCCCGCCGACCAGCCCGCCCCGCCCCGGACGTTCGTCAGCCGGCGCCGTCTCCTGGAGGGGGGAGCCGCCGTCCTCGGCGGGCTCGCCCTGGCCGGGTCGCCCGCCGCGGCGTTCGCGGCCGGGCGGAGCGGGGCGGCCGACGGCCCTCCGGAATGGAACGACGGGTTCGGCGTCTTCCAGTTGGGCACCGAGCCGCCGCACACCACGCTGATGCCGTACGCCGACCTCGGGCAGGCGCTGGCCGGGGACCGCACGCGCTCGCCGTACCGGCTGAGCCTCGACGGGAAGTGGAAGTTCGCCTACGCGGACCGGCCCGACGACCGGGACCCCGACTTCCACCGCACCGACCTCGACGACTCCTCCTGGGACACCATCCCCGTCCCCTCCGTCTGGCAGTTGCACGGCTACGACTTCCCGATCTACGTCAACATCACCTACCCGTGGTGGGGCCCCAACGGCCTCGGCGAGGACGCGCAGCCGCCCGCCGCGCCGACCCGCTACAACCCCGTCGGCCAGTACAGACGGACCTTCACCGTGCCCCGGAGCTGGGCCGATCGGCGGACGTTCCTGCACTTCGAGGGGGTCAAGTCCGCCCACTACGTGTGGATCAACGGCGAGCTGGTCGGCTACCACGAGGACTCCTACGTCCCCGCGGAGTACGACATCACCTCGTACCTCAGGCCCGGCACCAACCAGATCGCGGTGGAGGTGTACCGCTACTCCGACGGCGACTGGCTGGAGGACCAGGACATGATCCGGCTGAGCGGGATCTTCCGCTCGGTCCACCTGTTCTCCACCCCGGCCGTGCACCTGCGCGACTTCAAGCTGGACACCCCGCTGAGCGACGGCTACACGGCGGCCGAGCTCTCGGTCACCGCGAGCGTGCGCGACTACGGCGGCGGGGCCGGGGCCGGGCAGTACTCCGTCGAGACGCAGTTGTACGACGCGCGCGGGCACGCGGTCTGGTCCCGGCCGCTGCACCAGGCCGTGGACCTCGGCTCCGCGCCGGCGGGCGAGGACGTGACCGTGCGGGCCGCGAAGGCCGTGCCGTCGCCGAGGCTCTGGTCGGCCGAGCACCCGAACCTGTACACCGCGGTGCTGCGGCTGCGCGACCCGGCGGGCAGGGTGATCGAGACGCTGTCGCACCGCGTCGGCTTCCGGGAGTTCGCGATCAAGGACGGGCTGATGCGCATCAACGGCCGTCCGGTCTCCTTCCGGGGCACCAACCGGCACGAGATGCACCCCGACCGCGGCACGGCCCTCACCCGCGCCGACATGGTCAAGGACATCGAGGTCGTCAAGCGAATGAACATCAACAGCGTCCGCACCTCGCACTACCCAAACAACCCGCTGTGGTACGAGCTCGCCGACGAGTACGGCCTGTACCTCGTGGACGAGGCGAACGTCGAGACCCACGCCGTCCGCGACCGGTACCCGGGCAACCACCCCGAGTGGAGCAGGGCGTGTGTGGCCCGTGCCCGGAACATGGTCCACCGCGACAAGAACCACGCCTCGGTGGTCATCTGGTCGCTCGGCAACGAGGCGGGCGGCGGCAGCACCTTCGTCGCCATGCGCGACTGGATCCGCTCCTACGACCCCACCCGCGTCATCCAGTACGAGGGCGACGACCGGCCCGAGATCAGCGACATCCGCTCGGAGATGTACGAGAGCCCCGCCCGCGTCGAGGCCCGCGCCAAGGACACCGGCGACACCCGGCCGTACGTCATGATCGAGTACTCCCACGCGATGGGGAACTCGAACGGCAACTTCAAGAAGTACTGGGACGTCATCCGCCGCCACGACGTCCTCCAGGGCGGCTGGATCTGGGACTTCGCGGACCAGTCACTGAGCTGGCCCACCCCGACGCGCAAGCTGTTCACCGAGTCCGGGCCCGGCGCGCTGCGCGGCGAGATCCTCGCCCCAGGCGGCACCTTCGACCGGGGCAAGGGCGTCAGCGGCGGCACCGTCTTCGCCCGCGACGCCCGGCTCGACATCACCGGCTCCCTGACGCTCGAGGCGTGGGTCACCCCGCACGTCACCGGCTACCACCAGCCCATCCTCGCCAAGGGCGACACCCAGTACGCGCTGAAGCAGACGAACAGGAACCTGGAGTTCTTCATCCACGGCGGCGGCCAGTGGGCCACCGCGAGCTGGGCGCTGCCGGACGACTGGACCGGCAGGGAGCACCACGTGGCGGGCGTCTTCGACGCGGACGCGGGCACCGTGACCCTGTACGTCGACGGCGCGGCGCGGGCCACCCGCACCACCACCCAGCGGCCCGCAGGCAACACCGCGCCGCTGGCGCTCGGCACCGACGTGGACAACTGGACCCGGGAGTTCAGCGGCACCATCAGGCGGGCCCGCGTCTACGCCCGCGCCCTGACCGCGGGCGAGCTGGCGTCGGAGGGGCGCGGCCCCGGCGACGACGGCGTGCGGTTCTGGTTCGACGCCGCCACCGTGGCGTTCACCGAGAAGCGGCCGAAGGACCGGACGTTCTTCGCCTACGGCGGCGACTGGCGCGACAACCCCAACGACGGCAACTTCGTCGCCGACGGCATCGTCACCGCCGACCGCGGGCACACCGGCAAGGCCGCGGAGGTCAAGCAGGTCTACCAGGCCGTCCAGGTCGCCCCCACCTCCGGCGGCGGCACCCTCACCTCGGGTGCGGTCACCCTCACCAACGAGTACCTGTTCACCAACCTCCGCGAGTTCGACGGCGGGTGGTCCCTCGTCGCCGACGGCGAGGTCGTGCAGCGCGGCAGACTGACCCGCGCCCAACTGGACGTCCCGCCGCTGACCGCCAAGGACATCACCGTGCCCGTGCGGCTCCCGGCCGACCCGGCGCCGGGCGCGGAGTACTTCCTGCACCTGTCGTTCACCACCAAGGAGCCCACCAAGTGGGCGAAGGCCGGCTTCGAGGTGGCCAGGCAGCAGCTCCCCCTGGACGTCGGCAGCCCGGCCGTGACCCCGGTGCCGCTGGAGAGCGTGCCGTCGCTGACCCACCGGGACGGCGCCGGCTCCGTCACGGTGACCGGCGACGGCTTCTCCGTCACCGTCGACAAGGGCAGCGGCGTCATCACCTCCTACGAGGCCGGCGGCGTCCCGCTGATCACCTCGGGGCCCGCGCCGAACTTCTGGCGGGCGCCCACCGACAACGACAAGGGCAACGGCCAGCACACCCGCAACCAGACCTGGCGCGACGCCGGCGCCGGCCGCGAGGTGACGGACGTCCGCGTGCGCGCCCTGCGCGACAAGGCCGTGGAGATCACCGTCAGCGGCACCCTGCCCACCACCGTGCGGTCCACCTACACCACCACCTACACGGTCTTCGGCAACGGCGAGATCAAGGTCGACAACACCCTGCGCCCGGGCGCCGCGACCCTCCCCTACATCCCGGAGGTCGGCACCCTGCTGTTCCTGCCGGGCCGCCTGGAGCACCTGCACTGGTACGGCCGCGGCCCCGAGGAGAACCACTGGGACCGCAACAACGGCACCGACGTCGGCCTGTACTCCGGGACCGTCTCCGGCCAGTGGACCCCCTACATCCGCCCGCAGGAGAACGGCGGGAAGACCGACGTCCGCTGGATCGCCCTCACCGACCGCCACGGCGCGGGCCTGCTGGCCACCGGCGAGCCCCTGCTGGAGGTCAACGCCTCCCACTTCACCCCCGAGGACCTGTCCTCCGGCGTGCGCCACGACTACCAGCTCACCCCCCGCGACGAGGTCGTCCTCCGCCTCAGCCACCGCCAGATGGGCGTGGGCGGCGACAACAGTTGGGGCGCCCACACCCACGACGAGTACAAGCTCCTCGCCAACCGCGACTACACGTACACGTACCGCCTGCGCCCCCTGAGCGACGTCCGCGACGCGACGAAACTCTCCCGGCGGCCCACGGCGGGGGAGGGGTAGGCGCCGGGCCGGGCCCGGGGCGGGGCTCCGGGCCCGGGCCCGGACTCGCGTCCTGCTGGCTGGACGCATCGTGACCCACGGCCGGTTCGCATGGGCTGTCCGTGCCTTCGCCGCTCTCCGGCCGCCCCAGGATGTCCCTGTCACGCCGGGGTGAGTTGCTGATCGATACGGGTGATGAGTTGGTCGCGGCGAGCACGCAGCTCCCCGGGGGCGCAGGTGGCGGCGACACGGTGGGCCTCGATCAAGGGGCCGAGTTCCGGCGGGGGCTCGACGACGCCGGAGAAGAGGGGCGCCATCCAATTGGGGGCCGGTACCTGGCCCATCCCGTCGCCCGAGAGGGCAGCGGGCGCGGGTGGCAGATGTCCTGCCTGGCCGTGAAGCATGCGGGCGGTGAGGATCGCCGCCTCCCACACGCGCATGCTCTCCAGACGCACGTGCGATGCCAGTTCGTCACGCATCGCGCACAGGTCGCTCCAGGCTTCTTCGTGCGCGCGCAGGGCTCCTCCAGCCCGCCGGGCGAGCCAGGCGTACGTCAGCCGGGCGCGCCGCAGGCTGCGGCCCGCCTCCGCGGCGCTGTCCGCGTACGGATTGTGGGCCACCACCTTCATTGTCACTGCGGTGATCGCGAGCACCAGCATCAGCATGGCCACCCAACCGGGTGCGTACCGGGAGCCTTGGATCTCTTCCTCGCCCACCGCGGTGTCCCGCGCTCGGAGGACTGCCCACACGGTGACGGTGGCCAGCACGGCGGTGAGGTAGAGCACAGGGAGGGCGAGTGAGGCGAGCAAACCGAGTCCCGGGCGGTCCCCGCGCAGGGAGCGCAGCCGTTCGCGCAGGTGGTGCACGGGAGGGGCGATCGCCTGGCCGGACAGCATGAGCGCCAGAGCCAGAACCACCCCGGGGAGGAAGGAGACTGCCTGCTCGACAGATGAGATGTTCTCCTCGGTGGTGGTGAGGTACTGGAAGACCCTCATGAAGTACCACGCGTCGAACACGGCCATGGCGGCGATGACCGGCCAGCGCAGCAGCCGTATCCACGTGTCGCGGCGGCGCCGGTCATACGGCCCGTCCTCTGCGTGCCGGGCGTTGACCGTCTCCTGCGCGGAGCGTGCTGCGCGCAGAGTGGCGGCGCATTCGAAACGTGCCAGGGCCTGCACCGCCTCTTCCGTTCTGGCGTGGGCATCGATGGTGCGAGCGCGGGCGGCGGCGAGCTGCTCGCGGTTGTGACTCACGAGTTCGGCGACATCGCGGACTGCGCGAAGCAGCATCCGCATCTCGCCGTTGTCCAGGCGCTCCGGATCGCGTTCGGGGCCCTGCTCCGCGCTCTTCACCATGTGCCGTATGTCGCACCCGCAGCCGTGGTGGCAGAGAGTGCCCCGATGAAACTGGGACATGCACGACGTCCTTCTGCATTGTGTTGGAACGGTCAAGGGCGGTGGCGATGCGCTCAGCCGCGCACGGCCACGGCGATCTCCACTCGGCGGTTGCAAGCCATGGCCGCGTAGTCGGGTATGCCTTCTCGATACTCGGGGGAGCAGCTAGGCCGGTCGTCGGAGTAGCCGCGCACAGAGGCAACCGGGATACCGCGCTGGGCGAGAGCAGAGCGTACGGCGTGTGCGCGAGCCAGGGACAGGTGCCTGCCCCGCTGCTCAGTGCCCCGCGAGTCGGTGTGGCCCGAGACGGCGACGGATACGGCGTCGAGCTCCTCGATGCGCCGTGCCGCGTCATCCAGGGCGCTTGTGGCTGCGGAGGTCAGCTCCGCGCGGTCTGTGTCGAACAGGACGGAACCGGGGAGGGTGATCGTGGTCACTCGCCCCGTCGGCCGTTCGGAGACCGCAGGGAAGGAGACCTCGGGTTCGGGCTTGCCCGCTGGGGTGTTCCTGCCTGCCGCCTTCATCTTGGCGCTCGGGGCCACCTTGCACGAGAGGGCCCCGGTGGCCTCGCACAGCCGGGACCAGAGCCTGACCAGCCAGGCTGTCTGCGGTGACGACGGTGCCTTCCCGGAAGCGCTGCGGCCGATGCCGACGAGGTTCACCTCGGCGCCCGTCAGATCGGGCAGTTCACCGGCCTCGTGACAGCGGTTGACCACTGCCTTGATCTCCTCGTCGCCGTCAAAGCCAGCGGAACGCAGATCGGCGCAACCGGTGTTGGTCAGCCCGTCGGTCGCCACAAGGACTCTCCGACTGCCGCCGGAGGCGAGCTGGTCGGCGGCCGCGGCGAGCGCCCCGAGCACGTCCGTGCGGTCGGCGGCCGGTGATGTGGTGGAAGTCCGACGGAGCTGCTTGTCCAGACAGTCGGCCCGGGCGTTGCGCCGGTCCTTCTTGAGGGTGTCGTTGCCCTCGACCGGCTTGACGGGCGCGTGGTCCACCGTCCAGTCGACGGTTGCCCGAGTCCCGTCGAAACCCGCGATGGAGAGGGAGCGGCCCTCCAACAGTGACAGGGAGAGCCACTGAGAGGACAGCAGGGTGGAGGCCCAGTCCGGCACCCGGGTGTCCTCTGCCGTGGTCCGGTTGGGCCGCGCGGAGAAGCTGCGGTCCACCAGCACTGCGGTCTGCGGCTGGGGCGCGTGCACTTCATCGGAGCCATGGTCCAGCCAGGCGCAGGGGCGCGACTCGGGCGTGTCGAAGGCGCCGCAGCCACTGCCCGCCACCAGGGCGGTCAGTGCCAGGGCGCTGGCCACGAACTGGCCCGGGCGTGTTTGCGACAGATAGCTCATAAGCTCTCCTAAATGGGATGAATGCGCATTTATGACTGTTGTCGAGGCTTGCCAGGGCTGTTACTGGGAGGGTCCGAGCCGCTTTTCACCGGGAGGTTCCTGTGTCCGGTTCTGTCTTGGCCAACAGCACCAGCGCCCGTCCCACGGGGACGGACGACGAAGCAACGCTGGGCCTTCGATCGGGATTGGCCGTGTACGCCTCGCTTCAGGGAGCGGCCCAGTTCGCCGACGCGAAGCTCGGGGTTCTGGTGGCTGTCCAGGCGGGATTAATGGCCGTCTCCGTGCCGCAGGGCGGTGCGGTCCGGCAAGCATGGGAACGCGGCGGGCCCGGGGCTTGGGTGGCGGTCGGCTTGCTGGTGCTGCACCTGGCGGCGTTCTTGCCCGCCGTCTACTGCGCCGTCCAGGCACTGCGACCCCGGTTGGGACCGCCGCCCGCTCCCAACCGGTTCAGCCTGCCGCTGCTGGCCACCCTCGACGGAACTCCGCCGACACCCGGTGAGGCCCGGGAGCGGGACGAGGTATGGCAGCTCATCCCGGTATTGGCGAGGGTGGCCATGACCAAGCACCGGTATGTCGGCCGCAGCGTCATGTGGACGGGCCTGATGGCGGCGGCCGCCGGGCTCTCCGCACTGATCGGTCCTCTGGTGGCCTGAGCGGCAGTCCCGAAGTCAGTGCCACGCCAGCCGGGAAGGGGACAGCGGGTCGTCCGGCCCGTTCCCGGCCTCCTCAGGCGTCGGAAGACCAAACAACTGCATCGCGTGCGCAAGCTGCCGCTCGTTCTTGGCAACGAAGTCAAACAGGTCTTGGGCCTCGTATTCCTTCACCTGCCGCCCGAGCAGCCCGATGAACTGGTCGAACTGCTCGCGGCGCTGCGAGAACAGCTCCGCGACCCCGGTGGCCGCCTGGTCGGGTTGCTCGGTGAAGAGCACCGCCCACGGGGTGAGCCATGCGGCTGTCCGCTCGTCTCCGCGTACGTTGACCAGCCCTCGTGCGAGGAAGGAGCGCCACTGCTCGCAGACCTCTTCGAGCAGCCGGACCTGGAGAGCGGACTTCGCGTACCGGTGCTCGATTCGCTGGAGCTCGAGGGCGGCCTGCCGCTGCTGCTCAAGAACCTCGGGCGCCGGTCGGAGGTAGGCCGTTGAGTGGCACGTCACCAGTCCGTTGTCGAAGCACTCGTCCTCCAGTGCTTCGTTGACGGCGCGCTCGGCCGCCTCCACGTGGAACGGCTCGTACTGACGGGCAGCGTCGCGGACCCGCTCGGCGAGTCGGTGCGGCATGGCCGCCTGGTGCACGTCGATGGCGTGACTGAGCGTGGCGATGTCCAGTCGGCCTTGGGCGCACCAGTCGCAGCGGACCTCGACCTGAAAGCAGAACCCGCTGCCGAGCGCGGGGGTGTCGAACGTCACCGTGGTGACGCGGTTCACGCCATTGATCTCCGGGACGTCCACCACTGGCGGTTCGGCGGGACGGGTCCCGCCGAACAGGGCACGCAGCCAGCCCAGTGGGCCACGACGCGGGGTGCTGGTCACGTCGTCCACCTTTCCGATACGAGTTCACAGATGTGTGCGGCCGCGTCGGCTCCGACGTTGTTGTGTGCCCACAGCCGCAAGTAGAAGAGGAGGCGCTGGCGCAGGCCGCCCACCTCGAGGGCCGTTCCGGACGGCAGCTCGGCGACGAACTCGCCCACCACCTCGTCGAGCCCCGGCTCGTCCCCCGCCCGCTCCACCCAGAGGCGGACGGTCTGCCAACCGTGCCGTGCGACGACGTGGTGGCGGCTCAGCAGGGTGCGCCGGGCCAGTCGCAGTAGGTGTCCGCGTGCGACCGGGTCCTCCAGCAGACCCGTGATCGCCAGGTTGCCGCGAAACATGCTGAGCTGGTGCAGGCATCTCGCGGCATCCTGATGCAGCCCGTAGTGTGGTGAGGAAGACCAAGTGGCCAGCTTCTCCAGCGCTTGGACTTGAGAGCCGGCCGCGTAGATCTCCCGGACGGCACCTCGGACGCTCCTGGCTCCCATCGACCGTGCGATGCGCTCCAGACTGCCCAGAGCCTCCGCGGGGAAGAGCGCTCCGATGCCTGTTCCGTAAGCAGCCATTGCACACGCCTGGTAGTCCCGCCGACGGGACCACGCCCGTAGCAGGGTCCTGGTCCGGGGCACGAGCACCGGATCGGCCGCCGCCCGCTCCAACGCCCAGGCCGCGGCAAAGCGCCGTCGTTCGGCGTGCTCGCTCCTGTCGGCCGCCCATATGGAGAGTAGTTCCTCCTCCACGTAGGACCAGTCGAAGGTCGCCAGCAGGCCGGCCGCCTGGGCCGCTGCCACCCGGACGTCCTCCTCACCTCTGGTGACGAGCTCGTCCAGCCACTTCAGCAATGGACCCCGTGCCCCCGTGTGGTCGTGCCACAGCACCTCGAGGACTGCCTCGCCGAGACCGCGTCGGCCCATGCGGACGCGGCACTCCGGGTGTCTGGCATCGACCTCGTTGCCCTCGCGGTTGGTGAACTCGACATCGCAGTCGTGCAGCCAGTCCTTCAGGCTCTCTTGGAACAGGGGCATCTCGGGGGCCGAGGACGGTGAGCGAACGCCGTGCAGTAGCTCAGCGAGGTGGTGGGACTCCCTGCTGACGCGACTCAGCGGCATCCCGTTGAGCACTACACAGGCCAAGAGGAAGGCCCGGGACCACAGGGAGACTTCCTGTTTTTCGGTCCCACCGCCCGGCGCTCGCGCGTCTACGGTGAGCAGTTCCTCCGCCCGGGCACGGAGGCGTGCCCGCAGACCTTGCACCAGATGGTCTGCATCCTGTCCGGTCGCCTGTCCCTCCGCCAGTTGCCGGGCCAGCCGGACGACTTCCGTCATGGACAAGCGTCCATGCAGCTCATCGCGGAGGGTTTCGTGCTCCAGCAGTTTCCGGCAGTCCGCCGGGTGGTCGGCGAGCAGACGGGTCAGACGTTTCTCCAGAACCCTGAACCGCAAGTCATCAGGGACTCTGTGCTCGACCACATATTCGTCCAGCGCTTCGACCGACACCTGATCGTCGACGATGATCACCAGAGGAGATCGTCGGTAGGCTTCCCCCTTCAGCCTGCTGAGGTGTTGCAGACGCAGGTTGGCGGCCCACAACCTGCCGTCCCCTTCCACGACGTGTCCCAAGCCTGGCTGGAGACGGCTCTGCGAGTGCAGCAGCCGCCTCACGTCGGTCTCCGGGTCGAGCACGACGACGTCTGCGTCCCTCACCTCGTGCGCCGCGAGCACCGCGGTGGTGTACCGGCCCGTGCCGGGGGCTCCACGCAGTATCGCGACCCCTGCTTCGTGCAACTGCCTGCACAGCGCCCGATGCGTGTCCCCAGGCATGACGTACAGCTCGCGGAGACGGTCCAGGTCCTCCTCGGTCAGCCTGCCGTCGACGGGCTGCACCTCAGGTCCGACGCCGTAGTAGTTGTTGATCGTCTCAGCGGCGTCTCCGCTGCCGAGACCAATGGCGCGCCCCGAGATGGTGGTCGCGTCGAGGCCCTGCATGCGCAGGCGGCGGATGACGTCGGCCCGCTCGGCCTGCTCCTCCTCGGACTGGGCGTGCAGGCCCTCCTCGTCGCCGGGGTCTGTGAGTGACTCTGCGTGTGGGCCGTCGGTCGGCTTGCTCATGTCCTCGTTCGCGGTGTTGGTTGTGTCGCCCATGTCCGACACTCCGTCACCGGTAGTACTTCTTGTGCATGATCCTGGCCGCATCTCCGCTGCCGAAGTGGAGGACATCTCCCTCGACACGTCGAACCCCGCTGCCGGGTGCCGACGCGACGCCCGGTGCCCCACTTTCCGGCTCCGGATCGGTGATCAGCGGGAGAAGCTCCTCTGGTCCGTGCTCGGGGACGTGGATCCAGCCGTAGCCGCTGAACTCCTTCTGGCGGACGTGGGTCCTGACGTACCTGCGCGGGTCGAGGCCCTGTACCCGCAGCCTGACGACGTCCTGGTAGAGGCGGTCGGAGACGATCACAGCGAGGTCGGCAGAGTCCAGGGCCTCCAGAACTCGTTTGAGCTGGGGAGCGTTGAGGTAGCGCGCCACAGCGACCGGAGCCGGCCCGGAGTAGCCCAGCGTCGCGGTACGGGCCACGCCGACGTCGACGGCCAAACGGAGACGCATTCGGTCGTCCTCGCTGCGGTTGCCGTTGCGCTCGCCGAGTCGGACGGCCAAGTGCCGCACGAAGTCCCCGAGCACCAGCGCCTCCGGCGTGTCCGGAGGCAGGACGGCGAACTCCTGGTCACCCTGCGGTTGGCGGGGCCAGGATGCACGGTCGAGACCGCTCAGCACCGCCGCTTCCTCCAGCACCCGATCCAGGTCGGCTTGGCAGATCTCCTGAACAGGGGTGTCGAAGCGGCTGTACTTCTCCACGTCGGCCGCCAAGCACATATGCCGGGTGATGATGCCGTGCGGCTCGAGCGGCGGAGGGGAATGAGATGGCATTACTCGATCACCTGCCTGCGGTAGTTGAGCGTGTTGGGCGTCAACTATGGCGCCCTAGGCGGTGAACGCTGAGCGGATCGTATAAATATGGTTTTCGGCGGCGGCTGACTACAGCACGGTTGCTCCCAGCCGAGCGATCTCCCGCAGGCGGTCGAGATCGAGGACGGTGGTGCGTCGGTAACCGGTGGTGATGAGGCCCTCCTTGCGAAGTTCGGCCAGTGCCTTGTGGATCGTGATGTCCGCGGAGGCGGTGAGAGCGGCCAGCTCCGGCTGGGTCAGGTTCACTCCTATGACCACCCCACGACGCACTCGATGCCCGTGCGAGGCGGCCAGCTCGGCGAGCACGCGGGCGAGCCGGACCTTGACCGGGTAGCCTCCGAACTCGGTCCGCCGGCGGTTTGCCCAGCGAAGGCGCTGAGTGACGATTCCGGCGAGCGCATGCCAGGCCTCGGGGCGCTTGCCGAGGAAAAGGCGCAGGTCCGATTCGCGAACGATGCTGGCGACCGTCTCCCCGCAGGCGGTGACCGTGGCCGACCTCGGTGCGTCGTCCATGGCAGCCATCTCGCCGACGACGTCCCCGCCCACCCTGATGGCGAGTAGGGCTTCATGGCCGTTCTCCAGCCGGGCGGTGACCTTGACGATACCCGTCCGCAGCAGGATGACGTGGTTGGAGCGGTCTCCCTCACGGATCAGCGTTTCCCCCGCCCGGTAGCGGCAGCGGGTACCGAGCCCCAGCAACTCGGTACGCGCGGGTTCCCGCAGAGTGCCGAGAAAGCTGCGGTGCTGCCAGCTCTCCTGGTTCCTGGGCTCGAACTGTGGGGTCAAGGGTGGTCCTCTCCTTCTCACTCCACGGCGTGACCTGCCGCAGATCCGTGCGATTTGCGGGGTCCAGGACAGCAGGTACCGAGACGCGTGGGCAGAGTGCGCGTGCTGGGAAGTTGATGCGCTAAGCGTGCGCCGGAGCGCGAAAATATTCAGTGAGCGCCTGCGTCCCCGAACCGGAGGGTGAGATTTCTTCCGGACCACGGCGAGATGCACGTGAAGGGCGTGAAAGTGGAGCCGGGCCGTCCCGCTACGGGTTCGGCTCCGGTGCCGCCTCCTCGTGCCGGGGGGCCCGCAGGGCCCGCAGGGCGGTGAGGGGGTCGTCCGCGTGGAAGTGGATGGTGCGGGCCGTGGTGGGGCGGCCCAGGGGGCGGGTGGCGGTGAGGGGGGTGGTCAGGTCCAGGGCGAGGTTGGTCTGGGCGGAGACGGCTATGGCGAGCCTTTCGCCGTCCGCGGTGATCAGGCGGGGCTCGTTGTGGTTGCGGACCGGGCGGGCCGCGGCGATGCGGTCGCGGGGGACGCGCAGGTCGAAGAAGGCGCCGTAGCGGATGCGCACCTCGTCGGCGGTGATGACGTGGGGGCGGGTGACGCAGGCGGCGACGACGGCCAGGACGAACAGGATCGAGTAGCCGTCGACGAGGAGGAACGCGGCGCGCAGGGCGGCGGGGGCGTCCACGGCGCGCAGCAGGAGTTCCACGGCCACCAGCTCCGTGGCCATGGCGAACAGGAACAGCAGCATGGTGGCGGTCTGGGCGCCGGAGTAGGGGACGGCGGTGGCGCCGGGCGGGACGCCGTGGCGGCGGCGGGCGATCCACAGGGCCAGGCTGACCATGCCCTTGGTGTCGAAGCCGACGACGCGGCGCACCGGCACGGGGATCAGGCGTTCCCAGGCGCTGCGGACGGCGGCTCGGGCGGGTTTCGTCGTCGTCATCGTGCTCCGTCCTCGGTCGGCGGTGTCAGGGCGGTGACCAGGTGCCGGAACACCTCGGCCTGGGCGGGGGACAGTTCGTGGGACAGGGCCTGGAGCCACTGCGGGGCCGCGCTGCCGCGGACGGATTCGAGCAGGGCCGACGCCAGCTCGTCCGGCAGGTGGGCGGCGAGGTCGCGGGCCAGCGCGGGCACCCGGGGGTCGGCCGGGTCGGCGTCGGCGAGGTCGTCAAGGCGGGCGTAGAGGTCCCTGGTCCGGGCGGCGGCGGCGGGTTCGGTCAGCCGGTGGAGCAGGGCGGCGAACCCGGCGCGGTCGGCGGGGCTCGCCCCGGTGTCGATCAGGGCGAGGAACTCGCGGTCCAGGCGCGCGAACGGGGAGGTCTCCGACGGCAGGACACGCAGGATCTCGGCCATCTCGGGGGAGACGGCGGCGTCGGGGTCCGGGTCCGCCTCGGCCAGCAGCGCCGCCAGCCGGGCGCGCCGGGCGCCGATCGCCTCCTGCCGGCGGGCCAGGTCCGCGTCCAGCTCCAGCAGGACCTCGCGCAGCTCACGGCCCCGGTCGTCGGCGAGGACGTCGCGGATCTCGTCCAGGGACAGGCCGAGCTCCGCCAGGCGGCGCACCCGGGCGAGGGCGACCGCGTCCCGCAGGCCGTACTCCCGGTAGCCGTTGGGCAGGCGCCGGGGCTCGGGGAGGAGCCCCAGGTGGTGGTAGTGGCGCACGGTCCGGGTGGACACCCCGGCCAGTGCGGCGACCTCGCCGATCCGCATGCCGCCCGGGGAGGCGTCGGTGCCGCCTGTGGGAACGTTCATGCCACCAGTGGAAACGTTGACGTCGCGGCAAGGTCAACTCCACGTGCCGGGAGGGCGCGGGAGGGCCCGTCCTGGTCACTGCCGGGTGAACGCCAGGATCGCGACCAGGGTCATGGGGCGGCGGGTGGACAGGTAGAGGTAGGGGGCGCCGAGCGAGCGGTCCTTGATCTCGATGCGGACGGCCGTGGGCACATAGCCGCGCAGCAGCATCAGCGCGTGCGGGTCCGCCCTGCGGGTGCGCCAGGCGAACGCCTCCTCCTCGTCCAGGATCTCGGGCAGCCCCAGCGCCTCCACCGGGATCCGGATCCGGCCCGCCGTCAGCGCGCCGCCGGTGACGAGGATGCGTGACGAGCCGTAGACGTGGAGCCCGGCGGCCGCGGCGCAGGAGGTGACGGCGAGCGCGACCGCCGCGGGCACCGGGCCGAACGCGAGCATCAGCGTGGCCACGGCCAGGCCCACGGCCGGGACCAGCAGCCACCACCAGCGGGGGACGGCCAGGCGCTCGTCGTAGAGAGGCATGAGCACACCATGGCAGCGGGGGCGGGCGCGGCCGCGGGCGGGGTGGGGCCCGGGTCAGCTCGGTCGCCGGTGCGTCACCCGGATCTTCGACTGCCCGTGCGGAAGCCGCTCCCAGTCGGCCATGAGGCGCGCGGACAGGCCGTGCCGCAGGGCGAGGGCGATCAGCGTCTCGGTGCGGTAGTAGAAGTCCTCGCGCAGCACGTGGTGCTCCTCGCCCTCGGTGCGGTCGAAGGTGAAGTCGAACCAGCCGCCGGGCGCCAGCACCCGGCCCACGTGGGCGAGGCACTCGTCGATCACCGGCAGCGGCGAGTGGGAGAAGACGCTGTGCGCGTGGACGACGCGGAAGTGCGCGTCGGGCAGGAAGGAGAACCGCAGGTCGCGCACGGGCGTCAGGGTCGGCAGCTTCTCCTGGAGCCGGTGGCGGACGAGGGTGTCCTGGGCGGCGATGAGGATGTCGGGCGAGATGTCGATCCCGTAGTAGTTGCCCGTCTCCAGGTACTCGATGAACCGCCAGCCCGCGCGGAGGTTGCCGCAGCCGATCTCCAGCATCCTGTCCCGCGGGGTCAGGCCGTGGGAGACCAGGTAGTCGAACTGCATGGCGCCGAGGGCGAGCCAGCGTTCGTGCGTCCGGCTGCCGACCGCCGCGTCGGGGCTGCGCGCGGTGTCCGAGCGCATCACCGCCCGGTAGTAGGACACGTGGTCGGGGTGGCGCAGGCGCAGCCAGGTGTCCCGTCCGGCCCGGGCCAGATGGGCGGGGACGCGGTCCGGGTGGCGCAGGGCGTAGCGGACGCGGTGGCCGAGGGTGGAGCGGTTGACGTTCCCGGGGCGGCGGCCGGTGGGCGGCGGGGTGCGCGCCGGGGGCGGCGGCTCGCCGGGGGACGGCTCCCGGGGCGCGGGTGGGGGTGTGCCGGGCGCGGGCGCGGTGGGCGTGGGCTCGTGGGACATCGGCTTCGGGGACATGGGCGGGTCGTCCTCTCGCGGCGCCGTGGTGGAGCGGGGGATCACCGGCCATTCTGCGCGGGTTGATGGGGGTTCGTCCTGTCCGCGTCCACTCCGGTGTACGTCATCCGGCGCACATCCCGCGCGTCGATGGCCGCAGCGCGGGTACTACGGACGCCCCCGGCGGCGCCCCCCTGAGTGCGCCGCCCGGCCCAAGGCCGGTCCGCGGACCGGTGCCCCAGCGCAGCTACGGAGACCAATGCCTATGGACACTCGGCGCAGGGTGCTGATCGTCGGCGCCTACGTGCGGGAGAACGTCGGGGACGCGGCCCTGCTGCGAGCGCTGCTCTCGCAGGTGGAACGGGCCTTCCCGGGGTGCGAGGCGGCCATCGCCGGCATGGAGGACCCGCGGGTCCACCCGGACTTCGACGGCGTGCCGAACATCGGCTCGATGCGCCGGTACGTGCACGAGGAGGGAGTCTCCCGGCCGCGCCGCGCGGCCCGGCAGGCCCTCCTCGCACTGGTGGGCCTGCTGTGGTTCACCGGGCCGGTGCGGTGGTACCGGCCCGCGGCCAGGGTGCTGCCGCCGGAGGTCCGCGCGGAGCTCGCCGCGATCGAACGGGCCGACGTGCTGGTCTCGCTGGTCGGCGCGGGCCCGTACCTCCAGGGGGCGTCCCAGCCGAACCCGGGCGCGGGCGTCGTCCACCAGTTGCTGCCGCTCGTCCTCGGGCAGCGCCTGGGCAAACCCGTGGTGCTCACCCCGCAGACGTACGGCCCGTTCCGCAGTCCCGGGCACTGGCACACCCGCCTGGTCGCCCGCACCCTGGGCCGGGCCAAGGCCGTGCTCGCCCGGGAGGACATCAGCCTCGCCGAGCTGCGCAAGCTGTCCCTGCCGCCGGGGGTGGCCAGACGCTCGGTGGACCTGGCGTTCACCCTGGACCCGCCGCCCCGGGCCCGCGGCGGCCGGTCCTGGCGGGCGGCGCACGGCGTCACCGAGGACGAGGTGCTGGTCGGGGTGACGCTGCGCCGCTGCCTGCCCGGCGACCGGCAGGAGCGCTACGAGGCGGAGCTCGCCGCGTTCGTCGACCGCGTCCACGAGCTCCCCGGCCACCGTGTGATGATCTTTCCGCTGGCCACCGGGCTGGACGGGCAGGACGACGACCGGGTGGTGTCCCGGGCGGTGGCGGCGCGGTGCCGCGGCGACCGGCGACCCGTCGTCGTGGACACCGGCGGCGACTACGCCCGCACCATCGCCCTGGTCAGCGAGCTGGACTACCTGGTCGGCACCCGGTTCCACTCCGTGATCTTCGCGCTCACCGCCCGCATCCCCTGCGTCGCCGTCGAGTACGAGCACAAGACGCGCGGCATCATGCGCAACCTGGGCCTGGAGGAGTGGGTGGTCAGGGCCGACGAGGTGTCCGCCGACGGCCTGGCCGAGCTGCTGGCCCGGCTGGAGAAGGGCCGCGCCGAGTACCTGGCCGAACTCGAGATCGCCCTGCCCGGCTACGTCGAGCGCGGCCATCTGATGGCGGACGCGCTGGTGCGCGCCTGCGACGGGCAGCCGCGGCGGCCCCGGGTGCGCTTGCAGCGGCTCCGCTCCGGCGCGGTGGCGCGGCGCTTACAGGTGCCCGCGCCCGCCGCCCACTCCGGCGGGACGCGGCGGCGCCCACCGCGCCGGCGGCCCCCACCGTGCCCGGCGGAGCGCCCGCGGCGCCTCGCCGTTCAGGACGCCCGTCCGGTGCCGGGCGGAGTCGGGCGAGGGGGCGGGGCCGGGCGGGCCTGACGGCCGCGGCGGGGACCGGGGGCCTGACGGGGGCCCGGGGAGCCGTCCGGGACGTCCGCCACGTGCACGCCGAGCGCGGCGGCCGCGGTCAGCAGCGCGGTGGCCCCGGCCACGTCGCCGGCGCACAGCGCGTGGATCCCGGCCTCGTGGGTGAAGTACGCCTCGTCCCGCGCCGACCCGGAAGCGCGCGCCGACCCGAGGCCGAGCTCGAGCACCCGCCCCCACTCCCGCCAGCGCAGGCCCAGCATCAGCCGGGGCGCCGCGGCGCGGGCCAGGCCGAGCACCGCCCGGTGCAGCCCGGCCGACGACGCCCGCGCCGCGAGAGCGGTGATCACCTCCGCCTCCGCGGCCGCCTCCCGGGCCCCGGCCGACGCCACCCACGCGGCGACCCGTTCCGCCACCGCCCGCACCGTCTCCGGCCGGGCGCCGTCCACGGCCGCGGCCACCCCGCCGGCCAGGCGCAGCCGCTCCCCGCGCCGCTCCAGCAGGTGGGAACGGACCAGCTCCGCCACGCCCTCGGCGCCGTCCTCCCGCAGTCCCGCCGCCAGGGCCGCGCCCCACTCGGCGTCCCCCGCCGCCGCCAGCCACCGCAGCAGCCCCGCCGCCGGCTCGCCCAGCCACTGCACCAGCCGCGGCACCAGCAGCGCGAGGCCGTCGGCGGGCGGCACCCGCGGCGGCACGCCGTGCTCGCCGGCCCGCCGCAGATACGCGGCGGTCATGCCGAGCCGCCCGGCATGGCCGCCGGTGGCCCGCCACACCCGGTGCGCGCGTGCGGTCTCGTCCTCGGTGAGCTCCCGGCGCAGCGCGTCGCGGAACAGCGCCGCCGCCGAGGGGAACGGCAGTCCGCCCAGACCGATCGGGCAGCCGCGGCCGGTGAGGGTCGCGCGTGCGGACGCCACCACCAGCACGCTGCGCGGCAGGGCGCCGGTCAACCGGGCCAGCTCCTCCCCGGTGCACTCCAGGTCGTCCACGACGAGCAGCACGCGCAGCGCGGCCAGCAGCGCCCGCAGCTCGCCCGGCGCGGGCAGGCGCGGCCCGGGCGAGGTGTGCGTGGCCAGCACGACCTCCTGGAGCAGCTCCGCCACGGTCAGGCCGCGCGCCGACAGCAGCAGGGCGCCCTCGCAGCCGGGCAGCGCACCGGCGCAGAGGACGCCGCGGTCCGCCGCGTGCAGCAGCAGGGTCGTCTTGCCGGTGCCGCGCCCGCCGTGCACCTGCACGGTCTCCCCGGCCGCCACCGCCTCCGCGAGCCGGGCCAGCTCCCGCTCCCGGCCGCGCGCGGTGACGCCGTGCCCCGTGACGCCGTGCCCGGTGTCGATGGCCGGGGGCAGGGGACGCCGCTCCAGCGGGGTGCCCGAGGCGCCGGCGAACACGACGGCGGAGTGGCCGTCCGCGCGGATCCGGACGACCTTGTCGGCGACCGCCACCTGGGCGCCGACGAGATCGCCGCGGACGCGCGGGGAGCGCTCGCTCCGGGTCCGGCCGTGCGAGGGCTGGCTCTGCGGGGACTGGCTCTGCGAGGGCTGGCCGGACGGGCTGTGGCCGGTCCGGCTCTGGTCGTTCAGGGAACGCTCGAATGGAGCGTTGCTCTCCGTTTCACCGGGCATGAAATCCCCCGATCATTCCATGCGTCTTCCGCCGCTTCCGCGGCTCCTGCGGGGAGGGGCATGGTGAGTGAATTTTCCCGCGCCGGGCGCGAAACCGCAGAGGAATCACGGTTTCCGCCGGGTCGGGGCGTCTTCTCGTCATTCCCCGGAATTCTCGGTGTCAATCCGCCGGGGAATTCTGGGAAAGCCGTGCACGGTGCGCGCGACGGGAAATGCGGGAATGCGGTGAGCCATTCGCGCCCCCGGGGCTGGCCGGGGAATCCGTGCAGGTGGGGCTGGTGGGGGCGGCGGTCCCCTGTGATGATGTCCCCCGCCGGCACGAGTCGCTCACCAGGGGGAACCATGGCCGCACGCCTGACCAACTGGGCGGGGAACGTGGAGTTCTCCGCCCGTCACATGCACCGTCCGGAGAGCCTCGATCGGCTGCGGGAACTGGTGGCCTCCGGCGCACGGGTGCGGGCCCTGGGCTCGGGGCACTCGTTCAACCGGATCGCGGACACCCCGGGCACCCTGATACGCCTCGACCGACTGCCGCCCGCGGTGGAGGTGGACGCCGCCGCGGGCACCGTGCGCGTCGGCGCCGGGACCACCTTCGCCGAACTGTGCGCGGTGCTGCGGCGGCACGGGGTGGCGCTGGCCAACCTGCCGTCCACCCCGCACTTCACCGTCGCCGGGGCCTGCGCCACCGGCACGCACGGCTCGGGGAACGGCAACCCGACGCTGGCGGCGGCCGTGCGCGGGGTGGAGCTGGTCACCGCCGACGGCGGGACGGCCGTGGTCGAGCGCGGCGCCGCGGAGTTCGACGGCGCCGTGACATCGCTGGGCGCCCTCGGCGTCGTCACCGCCCTGACCCTGGACGTGGTGCCCGGGTACGAGGTGGAGCAGTACGTGTACGAGGACCTGCCGTGGCAGGTGCTCACCGAGCGGTTCGAGGAGCTGTTCGGGGCCGCGTACAGCGTCAGCGCGTTCACCGACTGGACGGCGGGCGTGCGGCTGTGGGTCAAGCGCCGCACCGCCGACCCCCGCCCCGACCTGGCCGGGACCGGGGCCCGCCCCGCCGACGGGCCCAGGCACCCGGTCCCGGGCATGCCGGTGGCCAACGCCACCGAGCAGTCGGGCGTGCCGGGGCCGTGGGACGAGCGGCTCCCCCACTTCCGGGCCGGGTTCGTGCCCAGCGTCGGGGCGGAGCTCCAGTCGGAGTACTTCGTGGCGCGGGCGGACGCCGGGGAGGCGGTGAAGGCGCTGCGCGAGCTGGGCCCGGTGGTCTCCCCGGTGCTGCTGGTCTCCGAGATCCGCACGGTCGCCGCCGACGCCTGCTGGCTCAGCCCCAGCCACGGCCGGGACAGCGTCGCCTTCCACTTCACCTGGGTGCCGGACGTCGCCGCCGTGGAGCCCGTGCTGGAGCGGATCGAGCAGGCGCTCGCCCCGTTCGGGCCCCGGCCGCACTGGGGGAAGCTGTCCCGCACGGCTCCCGGAGCCCTCGCCGCCTCCTATGCGCGGTGGGAGGACTTCCGGGAGCTGGTGCGCCGCTTCGACCCGGAGGGGAAGTTCCGCAACGACCTCACGGAGCAGTGGTTCGGCGCCTGACCGGTTTCACGTGAAACGGCCGCTGGCGACCGGTCCGGGCGAGGCCGACCGGTCGCGGGGCCCGACCGCCCAGTGCGCGGCCACCGCGGCGGCGAAGGCGGCCGGCGCGCGCTCGGGGTCGGGCGGGGTCCCGCCGTCGCCCGGGTCCGGCTCGCCGCCCGCCGCGAGCAGCTCCTCGGCGAGCTCCTCCTCGGGGCGCTCGTCCTCCGGCTGCCGCTCCACCGTCCCGTCCGGCTGGGCGCGCAGCCGGGCGCCCCACGGCGGCACGCACATCTGGGCCAGCAGCGTGCTCACGTCCGCGGACACGGCGGGCGGGGACGTCCAGCAGGTGGCGTGCTCGAACAGGATCTCGCCCGGCGCACGCTCCCGCAGGCCGGAGACCAGCTCCCGGTCCGCGTCGCGCAGGTCGTACGCCACCACCAGCGTGTCCGGGCGGCCCGGGGTGTACGGGAGCGCGGGCAGGCCCAGCAGGCGGGCGGCGGCCAGGCCCGCGATCCGGCTGGAGCGGTCCGGCAGCGGCGCCACCGCGGCGGGGGAGCGGCCGGACGCCTCCAGCACGGCGCGCAGCCGCCGCAGCCCGAGCAGGCACAGGTCGGCACTGTCCTGGAGGTAGCCGTACCGGCCGTTCATGCCCGCGTCCCAGCCGTACGGCGACAGCGTGGTCAGCAGGCCGCCGGTGAGCGTGAAGTGCCAGCCCCGCAGGTCCCTGCGGTCCAGCGGGGCGGGGCCGCGGGCGGCCGCGGCCCGGTCCAGCAGGCGCCGCAGCCGGGCGTGCGCGGGCCGCCAGGAGTCCTCGTCCGGGGGCGGCAGGCGGTCCGCGGCCTCGCGGGCGCCGTCCACGTCGCCGGACAGCAGCGCGTTGTGGGCCAGCAGGTACCGCTCGGGCCACGGGCGCAGTTCCGCCTCGCGCTCCCGCAGCAGCGCCGCCGCCTCGGTGTGCCGCTCCTCCCGCTCCAGTGCGGCGGCCAGCTCGACCAGCACCGGCCGGGCGTCCGGCGCCAGGCGCAGCGCCTCGGCGAGCGCGGGCACCGCCAGGAAGGACGCGCCGCGCTCCACGCAGGCGTACCCGTACTCGTACAGCTCCCGGGGGCGCCCCGGCGCGGCCGCCAGCGCGCCGCTCGCCGCCGCCAGGTCGTCCATCCCCGCCAGCGCGGCCACCCGCCCGACCAGCGGGGCCACGTCCGCGGGCGGCAGGCCGGGGCCGTGCAGGCGCAGCTCGCGCATGGCCCCGCTCACATCGCCGGAGCGGGCCAGGCGCCAGGCCGCGGCGAGGGCGGGGGGTTCGTCGTCGGGTGCCGGTGCGGTGGTCTCCTCGTGCAAAGCAGCCTCTCCTCGTTCCCGTGGGGTGTGCCGTGGACGGTGGGTGTGCCGCGCCGGGGCGGGCCGCGGGCCCCGGGGACGCGCCTCACCGCGCGGGGCGGTGGCCGCCCTTCCGGTCGCGGGAGCCGCACACGCCGCACACGCCGCGGGAGCCGCCCGAGTGGCGGAAGCCGCGGAGGTGGGACGAGGCGGGGGAGGCGGGGGGCGCCGGGCGTGGTGAGCCGCGGAAAGCGCTGCCGGTCATGCGCCGGATCATCCCGGCCCCGTGCTCGCGCACGCAAAAGGTTTTGCCGCCCGGACCCCCGGGCCGCACGGCTTCCGGCCCGGCCCGCCGGACCCCTTGATCACAAGATGAGCAGCTCGTCTCATCATGCGATACATCAGGGTGGTTGCCCGCCTGCTCGTTAGACTGAACCGACCGCATTCCCCCGCTGGGGGTCCAGGGGCGCGGCCCCGGGAAGACCAAGTTGCGAGGAGCGCACGTGGGCCTTGTCGTGCAGAAGTACGGCGGCTCCTCCGTTGCCGATGCCGACGGCATCAAGCGGGTTGCCAAGCGAATCGTCGACGCCAAGAAGACCGGGCACGAAGTGGTCGTCGTGGTGTCCGCGATGGGCGACACCACGGACGAGCTGATCGACCTCGCCGAGCAGGTATCCCCCTTTCCTGCCGGGCGCGAGTTCGACATGCTGCTGACCGCCGGAGAGCGGATCTCCATGGCGCTGCTGGCGATGGCGATCAAAAACCTCGGCCACGAGGCGCTGTCGTTCACCGGCAGCCAGGCGGGCGTCATCACGGACTCCGCCCACGGCAAGGCGCGGATCATCGACGTCACCCCGGGCCGCATCCGGGAGGCGCTGGACCGCGGCGCCGTCGCGATCGTCGCGGGCTTCCAGGGGGTCTCCCAGGAGAGCAAGGACATCACCACCCTCGGCCGGGGCGGCTCGGACACCACCGCGGTCGCGCTGGCGGCGGCGCTGAACGCCGAGGTCTGCGAGATCTACACCGACGTGGACGGCGTGTTCACCGCCGACCCCCGCGTGGTGAAGAAGGCCCGCAAGATCGACGAGATCCCCTACGAGGACATGCTCGAGCTGGCGGCGAGCGGCTCGAAGGTGCTGCTGCACCGGTGCGTGGAGTACGCGCGCCGCTACAACATGCCCATCCATGTCAGGTCGTCCTTCTCCGGCCACATGGGCACCTGGGTGCGGAACAAGCCCGAAGGAGCGGAATCCATGGAGCAGGCGATCATCTCGGGGGTCGCCCACGACACGTCCGAGGCCAAGATCACGGTGGTCGGCGTGCCGGACAAGCCCGGCGAGGCGGCGCGGATCTTCCGGTCCATCGCCGACGCCGAGCTGAACATCGACATGGTCGTGCAGAACGTCTCCGCCGCCGCCACGGGCCTGACGGACATCTCGTTCACGCTGCCGAAGACCGACGGCCGCAAGGCCATCGAGGCGCTGGAGCGGGCGCAGGGTGAGATCGGCTTCGAGTCGCTGCGCTACGACGACCAGATCGGCAAGATCTCGCTGGTCGGCGCCGGGATGCGCACCAACCCCGGGGTGACCGCCACCTTCTTCGAGGCGCTGGCCGGAGCCGGGGTGAACATCGAGCTGATCTCCACCTCGGAGATCCGCATCTCCGTGGTGACCCGCGAGGACGAGGTCGCCGACGCCGTGCGCGCCGTGCACACCGCCTTCGGCCTGGACAGCGAGACCGACGAGGCCGTCGTCTACGGGGGGACCGGACGATGAGCGCCGCCAAGCGCAAGCCGACCCTCGCGGTGGTCGGGGCGACCGGTGCCGTCGGCACCGCGATGCTGGAGCTGCTGTCCACCCGCGAGGACGTCTGGGGCGAGATCCGCCTGGTGGCGTCCCCGCGCTCGGCGGGCCGCAGGCTCACGGTGCGCGGTGAGGAGGTCGAGGTCGTCGCGCTCAGCGAGGAGTGCTTCGAGGGCGTGGACGTCGCGATGTTCGACGTGCCCGACGAGCTGTCCGCCCAGTGGGCGCCGATCGCGGCGGCCAAGGGCGCGGTGGCCGTGGACAACTCGGCGGCGTTCCGCATGGACGACGAGGTGCCGCTGGTCGTCCCCGAGGTCAACGCGCACGCCGCCCGCAACCGCCCGCGCGGCATCATCGCCAACCCCAACTGCACGACGCTGTCGATGATCGTGGCGCTGGGCGCGCTGCACGCCGAGTTCGGCCTCACCGAGCTGATCGTCTCCTCCTACCAGGCGGTCTCCGGCGCGGGCCAGGCGGGCATCGACACCCTGCGCGACCAGATCTCCAAGGTGGCGGGCTCCAACCTCGGCACCCAGCCGGGCGACGTGCGGCGCGCGGTCGGCGACTTCGGCCCGTTCCCCGCGCCGATGGCGCTGAACGTGGTGCCGTGGGCGGGCTCGCTGAAGGACGACGGCTGGTCCTCGGAGGAGCTGAAGGTCCGCAACGAGTCCCGCAAGATCCTGGGGCTGCCCGGCCTGAAGGTCACCGCCACCTGCGTCCGCGTCCCCGTGATCACCACGCACTCGCTGTCGGTGCACGCCCGCTTCGAGCGGGAGGTCACCGTGCGGCAGGCGCACGAGATCCTGCGGGACGCGCCCGGCGTGGTCCTGTACGACGATCCGGCCGCCGGTGAGTTCCCGACGCCCGCCGACGTGGTGGGCACCGACCCCACCTGGGTGGGCCGGGTCCGGCGCTCGCTGGACGACCCGTGCGCGCTTGAGCTGTTCGTCTGCGGCGACAACCTGCGCAAGGGCGCCGCCCTGAACACCGCCCAGATCGCCGAGGTCGTCGCCGCGGAGCTGACCGAGGGCTGACCGGGAGGCGGCGGGAGGCCGGCCGAGGGCCCGCCCAGGCCGCTCCGAGGCTGCTCCGGGGCCGACCGAGGCCGGCCGAGGGCGGGCGCCGGGCCGGGACCCGCGGACGGCGGCGCCCGCTCCCGGCCGGAACCGACGGGTCCGGCCGGTGGCGGGATCGTTCGCCGACTGGTCTGGACCGCTTGCCTTCCGGAGTTGATTCGTTCAAAAATTCGTCCCTCCGCCACCGGCAACCAGGGGTGGCGGGGGGACGTCTTCGTGTCCGGGCCCTCCCCCGGCGCGGCGCGGCCGGGTGGCACCGCGACGCCGCGCAGGCGCCAGGAGAGGTATTTCGTGCAGATGCGGACGTTCAGCACGCCGTCGGAAACGGCGTCCATGACGTACAACCATGGCGGGGGGAGACGTGTCCAATACACGTGGCAGAAGCACTGGGAATCGAGCCGATCAGCCGCGGCGAGCGGTCGTCGCGGGCGCTGCGCGCCCCCAGTGGGCTGCCCGTGATCGCGCCTTGGCCGGTCGTGCGCGTCCCTGCTGAGCGGGAGGAGCGCGACAAGGCAACGGTGATGGGCACCACGGTCGACCATCTGACCGAGACCTACCGCGCCCACTACCGCTCCCTGCTCGGCCTCGCCGCGCTGCTCCTCGACGACACCGCGTCGTGCGAGGACGTCGTCCAGGAGGCGTTCATCCGCGTGCACTCCGCGCGCAGCCGGGTGCGGGACCCCGAGAAGACCCTCGCCTACCTGCGCCAGACGGTGGTGAACCTCTCCAGGTCGGCGCTGCGCCGCCGCATCCTCGGCCTTCGGCTGCTGTCCAAGCCGATGCCGGACATGGCCAGCGCCGAGGAGGGCGCGTACGAGCAGCTCGAGCGGGACCAGCTCATCAAGGCGCTGCGCGGCCTCCAGCGCCGCCAGCGCGAGGTGCTGGTGCTGCGGTACTTCGCCGACATGACCGAGGCGCAGACAGCCGAGACCCTCGGGATATCCGTCGGCTCGGTCAAGGCATACGGCTCCCGTGGCATAGCGGCGCTGCGCGTCGCCATGGAGGCGCAGGCATGAGGTCCGGCAACGACAACGGCAACGGCAAGGAACGAGACGGCGAGGAGCGAGGCCCCGGTGACCGCCGGGACCCCGTCGAGCACACGCGCATGGCTTCCACCGCGGACTCCGGCCCGGAACCCCCCCACCCCGGCGGGGACGTTCCCGAGGGCCCACAGGACCAGGACGCCCACGAGGTCCGGGGCGGCACCGACGACGACCGGGACCGCGAGCCCGGACCCGCCGGCGACGGCGGGGACAGCCGCGGCGAGAGCGTCCGGGGCGACGACGGCCGGGGCGACGACGACCGGGGCGACGGCCGGGACGAAGGCCCCGAGCGGGCCGTCCCCGGCGGCGACGCCCGGGCCTGCCGCCCCAGCCTGGAGTCCGAGGAGGAGGTGCTGCGGCGCCTGCTCCACGACACCGTGCGAGGCGTCGAGCCGACCCCGGGCAGCCTGGAGCACCTCAGGCGCGCGATCCCGGCCCGCCGCGCCCACCGCAGGCAGGCCATGATGGGCCTGGCCGCTTCGGTGCTGGTGGCGGTGGCCGCGGTCCCCGCGCTGATCCACACCACCACCGCGTCCGACTCCGCGTCCAACGCGGCCCACGAGTCGGAGACCCACCCCGCGAAGGAGGTGCGGACCGCCGCCCCCACGGCGCGCCCCAGCGCGAGCGCGGAGCGCGAGCCCGAGTCCGCGTCGCCGCGCACCGAGGAGAGCGCCGGCCCCTCCAAGAGCGCCACCGGACCGGACACCGACCCGGTGCAGCCGGACGCGACCGGCCTGCCGGACGGCGACGGCGGCGCCGGCTTCGACACGGCCGTGCCCATGTGCACGGCCGACCGGCTCGGCGCCTACGGCGTCGAGGTGGGGACCGCCGACGGCGAGGGCCGGGTGTACGGGGCGTTCCACCTGGTCAACGCCTCCTCCGGGAAGTGCTCGGTGGACGGCGCGGGCGACGTCGGCGCCACCGCCCAGGGCGGGGCCGACCCGGCCCGCGTGCTGACCAGCCCGCACACCGCGGGAGATCCGGCGAGCGGACTGTCCGATGTGGCCCAGCAGCGGATCCTGCTGCTGCCCGGCCAGACCTTCACGGTGCGGTTCGGCTGGGTCCCGGAGTCGGGCACCACCGGCTGCGCGGCGACGTCCGACCCGTCCGGCGGCGACGGCTCCGCGGAGGGCCCCGCGGGCGAGGAGTCCCCGTCGAGCGACCCGGACCCGCCGGAGCCGGGCAGCGTCGTGGTCGCCTACACCCCGGACGGCGGCGGCCCGGCCCAGACCGGCACCGTCACCGGCGTGTGCGCGGGCACCGTGTACTGGACGCCACCGGAGCAGGCGGCCTAGGACACGGGGCCCGGGAGGACCGGCGGCGGCCGGCTCCCGGGCGGTGAGACCTCGGAGGGGGAGGAGAGCGGGGGCGGGTCCTACGACGGACCCGCCCCCGTCGTTTCACCGGGACGCCGTTACCGTTGACGCGTGTACCGGTTCCTCCTCACCCCGCGCTGGCTCGCCGGCACGCTGGTCGCCGTGCTCGCCGTCGTGGTGTGCCTGGTGATGGGAAGCTGGCAGCTCGGGCGCTTCGGGGACCGGGTGGAGACGCACCGGGAGACCGAGCGCGGCCCCCGGGACACCGCCGCCGCCGTGCCGTTCACCGACCTGATGGGCGACGGCGGGCCCGACGAGTTCGTCGCCCCGGAGGAGGCGGGCGACCCCGTCACCGCCACCGGCCGCTACGACGCCGCCAACCAACTGCTCGTCCCCGACCGCACCCTGGACGGCCGGCGCGGCTACTACGTCCTCACCCCGCTGCGGACCGGGCAGGGCAAGGCCGTCCCGGTGGTGCGCGGCTGGCACCCGGGCGCCGCCCCGGCCACCGCCCCCGCGCCGCCCGCCGGCGAGGTCACCGTGCGCGGCGCCGTCCAGCAGCCCGAGGACAACGACACCCACGGCACCCACACCGCGGGCGGACTGCCCGAGGGCCAGGTCGGCATCATCCGCGCCTCCGCCCTGGTGAACCTCCTCCCGTACCAGGTCTACGACGCCTGGATCACCCTGGACCCGGCCGACCGGGGCCTGAAGGCCGTGCCCCCCGCCGCCCCGCGCGGCGGCGGCCTGGACATGAAGGCGTTCCAGAACCTCGGGTACACCGGCGAGTGGTTCGCCTTCGCCGGGTTCGTGCTGTTCATGTGGTTCCGCTACGTCCGCCGCGAGGCCGAGGTCCAGCGCGACATCGCCCTGGGCCTCGCCCCGCCCCGCGACCCCGCCCCCGCCCCGGCGCCCACCGCGTCGCGGAGCGGGTAGCCGGAGGGCCGGCCCCTCCGCAGCCCCAGGCGCGCCGATGGGAGCGCGACGACGTGATCCCGGACTCGGGGAGGTCCCCATGGAACGCCCGGCACGGCCGCGCGGCCTGACGCGCCTGCTCGCCCGCCTGCGCGCCCGCGCCGGCTGCCGGGACTGCCGGGAGCGCGAGGCGGGCGCGGGAGAGCCGCTCACCACGGAGAGCGGGGACCGGGTCGTCCGCCACCGGTGCGAGCGGTGCGGCAGGCAGTGGTCGCGCCCGGTCGAGCACGACCTGGACGTGCACGACATCGTCCGCGCCGACACCCCGCGGGGCCCGGTGTACGGCGAGGTGCGCGCGGTGGACGGGGAGCGGATCGGGATACGCGACTCGGAGACGGGCCGCCTGCTGTGGGTGGAGCGGTGGCGGGTGCAGGTCTACTGACCGCAAGCGGGCCCGGCCCACCCGCCGCGGCCTCCACCCGATGTCCGCTTCATCCCCGATGTCCGGTCGCGAGATCCGATCCAGCGATTGCCCGCCCGTCTCTCGCGCCCACCCCATGACCGTAGGGATGGAGAGAACCGATCATGAGCAAGCGCTCTGCCGGCCTGGCGATACGCACGTCCGGGTTGGTCAAGGTGTTCGGCGAGAAACGGGCGGTGGACGGCGTCGACCTCGCCGTGCCCGCGGGAACGGTGTACGGGGTGCTCGGCCCCAACGGCGCGGGCAAGACCACCACCGTCAAGATGCTGGCCACGCTGCTGCGCCCGGACGACGGCACCGCGGAGGTGTTCGGCCACGACCTGCTGCGCGAGCCGGACGCGGTACGGCAACGGGTCAGCCTGACCGGCCAGTTCGCGTCCGTCGACGAGGAGCTGACCGGCCGCGAGAACCTGGTGCTGCTGGCCCGTCTGCTGGGCCACCGCAAACCGGCCGCGCGGGAGCGGGCCGAGCGGATGCTGGAGGCGTTCGGCCTCACCGACGCGGCCGACCGCCTGGTGAAGACCTTCTCCGGAGGCATGCGCCGCCGCCTGGACATCGCCGCCAGCATCCTCAACACGCCCGACCTGCTCTTCCTGGACGAGCCGACCACGGGCCTCGACCCGCGCAGCCGCAACCAGGTGTGGGAGATCGTGCGCACCGTCGTCGCCCAGGGCACCACCGTCCTGCTGACGACCCAGTACCTGGAGGAGGCCGACAGGCTGGCCTCCCGGATCGCGGTGATCGACTCGGGCAAGGTCATCGCCGAGGGCACCCCGGGCGAGCTGAAGTCCTCGGTGGGCGCCGGCGCGGTGCACGTCCGGCTGCGCGACCCCGAGCAGCGGGCGGAGGCCCAGCAGGTGCTCTCCCGGGCGCTGGAGATGCCGGTCCAGTTGGACGCCGACCCGGTGGCGCTCACCGCCCGCGTGTCCAGCGAGGGAGCCGAGCGGGGTGCCGCCGAGCACGCCGCGCGGGCCCTGACGGAGCTGGCCCGCCACGGGATCACCGTGGACGACTTCTCCCTGGGCCAGCCCAGCCTGGACGAGGTCTTCCTGGCCCTGACCGAACGCTCCGGCGAAGGCGCCGCGCCCGCGGCGCGACCCACCGTCGAGCGAGCCGAGCGGAAGGAGACGGCGGCATGACCACCGACACCACCGAGCCCACCACCGGAGCCGCCGCGGACGCCGCCGAGCAGGCGCCGCCCGCCCCCCTCGCCGTCGAGAGCCTCGCGGCGCTGCTCAGTCCCGGCGAACGGCCGCCGCGCCCCAGCCCTCTGTCGGCGTCGATGACGTTCGGCTGGCGGGCCATGCTGAAGATCAAGCACGTCCCCGAGCAGTTGTTCGACGTCACCGCCTTCCCGATCATGATGGTGCTGATGTACACCTACCTGTTCGGAGGCGCGCTGGCCGGATCCACCACGGAGTACCTGCAATACCTGCTCCCGGGCATCCTGGTGATGAGCGTCGTGATGATCACGATGTACACCGGCGTCGCCGTCAACACCGACATCACCAAGGGCGTCTTCGACCGCTTCCGCACCCTGCCGGTGTGGCGCCCCTCGGCGATGGTCGGCTACCTGCTCGGCGACATGCTGCGCTACACCATGGCCTCGACCGTCATGCTGATCGTCGGCCTGATCATGGGGTTCCGCCCGGACGGCGGAGTGCTGGGAGTGCTCGCGGGGGTCGCGCTGCTGCTGGTGTTCTCGTTCTCCTTCTCCTGGGTGTGGACGATGTTCGGCCTGATGCTGCGCACCGAGAAGTCGGTGATGGGCGTCAGCATGATGGTGATCTTCCCGCTGACGTTCCTCAGCGACATCTTCGTGGAGCCCAGGACCATGCCGGGCTGGCTCCAGGCGTTCGTCAACAACAGCCCCGTCACCCACCTGGCGTCCGCGGTGCGCGGACTGATGGCGGGCGACTGGCCCGCCGGGGACATCGCCTGGTCGCTGGGCTGGTCCGCGGTGTTCGCGCTGGTCTTCGGCCCCATCACCATGCGCCTGTACAACCGCAAGTGACCCGCCCGGAGGGCTCGCCGCCGTCAGCCCCGGAGCCGCCACTCGACGCGCTCCGGCGGCTGGTAGCGGCAGGTCGCCCCCGTGGAGACGGCCTCCCGCAGATGCGCGGCGAGCTCCGGGTGCCGCTCGTCGAGCCTGCGCAGCGTGTCCCGGATCCGGGCGGTGACGGTCTTGCGGGCGCGCTCGGCCTCGTCGCCGAGCCGCCTGCTCCGTCCCGCCAGGCCCGCCGCGGCGCGCAGCTCGTGCAGCAGCGCCGCCCGCTCCCGGTCGAACTCGGCGGCGCGCCGGTCGTCCCCGCGGGCGGCCGCCCGGTCGATCTCCTCGTCCAGCGCGGCGAGCCGGGCCCGGTAGCGGGCCTTGGCCTCCTCGTCCAGCACCGCGTCCCCGCCCAGTCGCCGCGCCGCCACCACCAGCTCCCCGCCCTCGGGGTTGAGCAGCTCCACCGCGGAGACGAACGCCCCCGGCCGCTCCAGCAGGATCCGCAGGTCGCGCAGCCCTTTCGCGTCGGGCATGTGCACCGTCCGGCCCTGGAACGACAGCGTCCACACCCCGCCGTCGCACCGGAACACCGCCACCGGCCCCGGCCGCGCCGCGCCGTCGGACAGCGCCCGCTCCCCGGAGCGCGTCCCCCGCACCCGCTCCAGCACCTGGCGCATCCCCATCGCGGACGCGTCCCGCTCCACCTCGTCCAGCAGCGCCGCCGCGGCCTGCCCGTCCCCGCCCGCCCCGCGGGCCAGCAGCGCCTGGGCGAGCCGCAGCCTGGCCTCCACCGACCACGGCAGCGCCTGGAGCCGCCGCGCGGACTCGTGCGCGGCGGTGAACCCGTCCACCGCCGCGTCCCACCGCTCCAGCGCCGCGTCCAGCAGCCCCAGCCACAGGGTGACGGGGCCGCTGACGTCCCAGCCGAACTGCGACACCAGCCACTGCCCGGCGAACGGCGCCAGCGCCTTCCGCGCCCGCTCGCACAGCGCCGCGTCCCCGGACGCGGCGGCGGCCTGCGCCTGGAACCGCAGCCACAGCGGCAGTGCGGCCGGCCCGCACGGCTCACCGCCCCCCGCGGCCACCTCCGCGAGGTACCCCAGCGCGTGCCCGGTGTCCCCCCGCTGCACCGCGCCGATCGCCTCCAGCAGCCGCCAGTTGGGGTGCTCGGACTCCCGCAGCGCCCGGTGCAGCTCGTCCAGCTCCTCGAACCGCCCCTGGAGCAGCCGCAGCGCCCAGCGGTGCTGGTACGCCATGGAGTACACGTGCTCCTGGTGCTGGTGCCGCCGGCTGACCGCGAGGGCCTCGTCCAGCAGCGTCTCCGCCTCGTCCAGCCGGCCCTTCAGCGCGGCGATGATGCTCCGGTCGATCGCCGAGCCCAGCGACAGGCGGGGCAGGCCGCTGGCCCGGGCGTCCGCGATGCACGCGTCGAACTGCTCCAGGTACCGCGGGTCGCCCTGCTCCAGCAGCGCCACCCACCGCAGCGCCGAGGCGTAGAAGGCCATGTCCCGGTCGCCGATGCGGCGTGCCACCTCGACCAGCTCCCCGGTGATCGCCTCCCGCTCCCGCCCGGTGCCCGGCCCGTAGATCGCGTTGTGCCGGGCCCACAGGCTGAAGGCGAGGGCCTCGTCGTCCTTCGCCCGCCGGGCCGCCTCGGTGATGCGGCTGGCCAGCTCCTGCGCCAGCCGGTCCGACGGCAGCGGGCCCTCGGGGGAGGAGCCGCCCCGCACCAGCTTCTCGTACGCCTCGATCAGCAGGTCACCCGCGGACTGCGGCCTGCCGCGGGGGTCGAACACCCCGTACAGCGTCAGCGCCACCCGGGTCAGCAGCTCGGCGTCGCCCATGTCCCGGGCCAGGGTGAGGGCCTCGTCGAACGTCCGCCAGGCGTCCTCCCGGTCGCCCTGGTGCAGCAGCTCCTGGCCCAGCTCCAGCATGATCACGGCCCGTCTGCGCGGTTCGGCCGAGCCGTCCGCCCGCTCCAGCGCGCGCCGGAAGTGCCGCACGGCCTCCTCGGCGGCCAACCGCCTGCCCGCGTCCTGCGCCGCGGCCATCAGGTGGTCCACCGCGCGGCCCGGTTCCAGGTCGTCACCGGCCAGATAGGCGTGCCGGGCCAGATCGGCGGGCATCAGCCGCTCCACCAGACCGGGCGCCCCGTCCACCGCCCGCACCACCGCCGCGTGCCGCCGCCGCGCCTCGGCCTCGCCCAGCTCCTCGTACAGCGTCTCGCGCACCAGGTCGTGGGTGAACCCGAACCGCCCCTCACCCAGCGCCGTGACCAGCCGCGCCGCCACCGCCTGCCCCAGCAGCCGCCCCACCCGCGCCGCGGGGGCACCCGCCGCCGCGGCCAGCACCCCCTGGTGGAACTCCCGCCCCAGCACCGCCGCCGACGTCAGCAGCCCCACCACCTGCTCCGGCAGCGACGACAGCCGCCGCCGCACCGCGTCCCGCACCCCGGGCGCCACCCCGCCGACCGGCCCGCCGCTGTGCCACAGCCGCGCCGTCTGCTCGACGAAGAACGGATTGCCCCCGGTCCGCCGGTGCACCTCCGCGACCAGCCCGGGATCCGGCTCACGGCCCACCGTCCGCGCGATCAGCGCCCCGACGTCCTGCTTCCCGAGCCCGGTCAGCGTCACCGTCGTCGCCTTCGCCACCAACGGCATGATCAGCGGACGCAGCGGATGCTCGCCCGCCTCCACCTCGGCGTCCCGGTACGTCCCCACCAGCAGCACCCGCTCGAACCAGGTGTGCTGCGCCGCGAACTCCAGCAGCCGCAGCGACGCCGTGTCCGCCCAGTGCAGGTCCTCCAGCACCACCAGGACGGGCCGCCGCTGCGTCACCGCCACCAGCGCCGACGTCACCGCGTCGAACAGCCGGAACCCCTCCTCGGCCTCACCCCTGGCCACCTCCCCGAGCAGCGCGCCGAGCGGCCCCGCCTCCACCTCCGCCCACTCCTCGACCGACACCCCGCGCCGCAGCCCGCGCACCACCTGCACCCACGGCCAGTACCCGGGCGCGTTGTCGGAGTCCCAGCACGAGCCGCTGAGCACCAGCGCCCCCTGCCGCCGCGCCTCCTCGGCGGCCTCCGTCACCAGCGCCGTCTTCCCGATGCCCGCCTCACCGGTGACCAGCACCAGCCCCCCGTGGCTCACCGCCGCCCGCCCGACCTCGGCACGCAGAACCGCCGCGGGGTGCTCCCGGCCGATCAGCGCGGAATTCAGCGCAGAAGTCATAACAAACGCCGCAGTCTTCCCGTGGCCACCACCGCCCCGGCCCCGCACCACTCACCACCGGCCGACGGCCACCACTGTGTCGAGAACACACCAGAACCGCGTCCAGTGTGAACGACACCACTGACACCCCCCACCACCACGCCCTCGAAACCCCCGTCCCGAAGGCCCCCCACCCCTCACCCCCGCCCCTGACCGAACGTCACGCGCCCCCGGCGCCCCACCACACACCCCACAAACGCGCCAGGGGCCCGATCCACAATGGATCAGGCCCCTGACCTGTGTCGGGGTGGCGGGATTTGAACCCACGACCTCTTCGTCCCGAACGAAGCGCGCTGCCAAGCTGCGCTACACCCCGAAGCAACGACCACTACTCTAGCGGACGCCCTCGCCAGGGCGAAATCCGTTTCCGGGCGGCTCAGGACGGCCTCAGGCCGGGCTCAGGCGGTGCCCGCGGTGGCGGGGGTCAGGGACGGGCTTGTGGGGTCAGGGTGAGCAGAGTGGCCTCGGGGAAGCAGGCGAAGCGGACGGGGGTATAGCGGTTGGTGCCGCAGCCCGCGGAGACGTGGAGGTACGACGTGCGGCCCGCGTGGGTGTGGGTGGACAGGCCCTTCACCCGGTCGGGGTCGATGTCGCAGTTGGTGACCAGGGCGCCGTAGAACGGCAGGCAGAGCTGGCCGCCGTGGGTGTGGCCGGCCAGGATCAGCGGGTAGCCGTCGGCGGCGAAGGCGTCCAGGACGCGCAGGTAGGGGGCGTGCACCACGGCCAGGGAGAGGTCGGCGGACGGGTCGGGGCCGCCCTCGACCTCGGTGTGGCGGTCCCGCTTGATGTGGGGGTCGTCCAGGCCGGTGAGCGCGATCTCCAGGTCGTCCAGCTTGATCCGGCCGCGGGTGTTGGTGAGGTTCACCCACCCGGCGCTGTCGAAGCCGTCGCGCAGTTGCTCCCACGGGTTGTGGATGGCTCCGGTGATCGGCTTGTTGCCGTTCATGCCGTGCCGGCCGGTGAACCTGGCGACGATGTAGCGGCCGGGGTTGCGCAGCTTCGGGCCGTAGTAGTCGTTCGAGCCGAACACGTAGGCGCCGGGGAACTCCATCAGCGGGCCGAGCGCGTCCAGGACGTCGGGCACGGCCGTGGGGTCGGAGAGGTTGTCACCGGTGTTGACGACGAAGTCCGGGCGCAGCCCCGCCAGGGACTGCAACCAGCGCTGCTTCTTGCGCTGGCCGGTGACGAAGTGGATGTCCGAGACCTGGAGGACGCGCAGCGGCCGGGTCCCCGGGGGGAGCACGGGAACCTCCACGCGGCGCAGTCGGAAGGCACGGGCCTCGTATCCGGCGGCGTAGACCAGCCCCGCGGCCCCGGCCGCGGCGATTCCCAGCGGTACTCCAAACAGAGGGCGCATGGCCCCATCGTCCCAGAAATCGCGTGGGCGTCGCGGCGAGGGGACTGGCAGACTCGGACCATGACCACCCTCAAGTCACGCCTGCGCGACGACCTCACAGCGGCCATCAAGGAGCGCGACGAGCTGCGCGCCGCCACGCTCCGGCTGACGCTCTCCGCCCTCAGCAAGGAAGAGGTGGCGGGCGAGGTGGCCCGCGAGCTCTCCGACGACGAGGTGCTCAAGGTGATCACCCGCGAGGCGAAGAAGCGCCGCGAGGCGGCCGAGGCGTTCGAGCAGGGCGGGCGCCCCGAGTCGGCGGCCCGGGAGCGGGCCGAGGGCGAGGTGCTCGCCGGTTACCTGCCCAAGCAGCTCGGCGACGAGGAGCTGGCGGCCGTGGTCGCGGAGGCGATCAAGGAGGCCGCGGCGCAGGGGGCCGAGGGCCCACGGGCCATGGGGGCGATCATGAAGCTCGCCGGCCCCAAGGTGGCGGGCCGCGCCGAGGGCGGCCGGGTGGCCGCCGAGGTCAGGCGGCAGCTCGGTAGCTGAGCCGGACGGCGGACACGGACGAGGGGCGCCCTTCCCGCGGAAGGGCGCCCCTCGTCGTGGTCGGTGCCGCGGGGTTACGGCTGCTCCCAGGGCCAGCCGCCGCCCCCGTTGCCGCCGCCTCCGTTGCCGTTGCCCCCTCCGTTGCCGCCGCCGCCCCCGTTGCCGCCCCAGCCGCCGGTGTCGCCGCTGCCGCCGTTGTCGCCCGACGGGAAGGAGGGCAGCGTCTCCGGGATGTCGGGCTGGCCGCGCCGCTCCGGCTCGTTGTCCTCGTTGTCCCCGTTGTTGCCGTTGCCGCCGGTGTCCCCGTTGCCGCCGGTGTCACCGCCGTCGCCCGGGTCCTCCGGCCGGTCCTGCGGCAGCTTCACCTCGACGAATTCCTCGACCGGCTTGCCCTCCAGCGCGCCCCGGATGGCCTCCCGCCAGATCGGGGCGGGACCGTCGGCGCCGTACACCTTCGGGTAGGACCTGCCGCCGATGGTGATGTTGATCATCTTCCGCTTGTGCTCCGGGTCGCCCATCCACACGGCGCCGGACATGTTCGGGGTGTAGCCCACGAACCAGGCGGCGTAGCGGAAGTCGGTGGTGCCGGTCTTGCCCGCGCTGTCGCGGTCGGACAGGCCCGCCTGCTGGCCGGTGCCGAAGTCGACCACGCCCTTGAGCATGGCGTTGATGGTGTCGGCGGTCTTCTCGGACATGGCCCGCTTGCACTCGGCCTGGGGCACCTTCAGCTTCTTGCCCTTGGCGTCGGTGACGGACTCGATCGCGCGCGGCGCGCAGTACACGCCGCGGTTGGCGAAGGCCGCGTAGGCGCTGGCCATGGTCAGCGGGGAGACCTCGTTGGACCCGAGGGTGAACGCGGCTCCGAGGCCGAACTCGCCACCGTCCGCCCGCTTCGAGATCCCCAGGGCCTCGGCCATCTTCGTGACCTGGCACAGGCCGATGTCCGACTGGAGGGCGGTGAAGTAGGTGTTGACCGACATCTTCATGGCCTCGGCCATGGAGTAGGGGCCCACCTCGGACTCGGTCTCGTTCTCCACCGTGCCCGAGCCCCGGAGCAGTTCGCCCGAGCAGTCCGTGACGTCGGGGTTGGGCATCTTGTAGGGCGACGGGTAGCTCTTGTCGGGCGTGATGCCCCGCTCCAGCGCCGCCGCCGCGGTGATCGGCTTGAACGTGGAGCCCGGCTGGTAGCCCACGCCGCCGCCCACGGACTTGTCCACCGAGTAGTTGATCACGGTCTCGTCCGGCCCGACGCCGTACGGGCGGCTCTGGCCCATCGCCCGGATCTTGCCGGTGCCCGGCTCCACCAGGGTGACCGCCGAGGCCACCGGGTCGTTGGCGTACACCCGGTCCTTGATCGACGCCTGCACGGACTTCTGGGCCTGCGGGTCCAGGGTGGTCCGGATCGTCAGGCCGCCCTGGTTCCAGCGCTTGAGCCGGTCCTGGCGGGTCTTGCCGAAGGTGGGGTCGGACAGGAGGAGCTCGCGCACGTAGTCGCAGAAGAAGCCGGCGCCGTCCGCGGCGGTGATGCAGCCGTTCTTGGGGCTGCTGACCTTCAGGCCGAGCGGCTTGGCCTTGGCCTCCTCGGCTTCCTTCCTGGTGATGTCGCCGACCTCGTACATCCGCTGGAGGACGGTGTTGCGGCGCCGCTTCGCCTCCTGCTCGTCGTTGATCGGGTCGTACCGGCTGGGGGACTGCACGATCCCGGCGAGCAGGGCCGCCTCGGTGAGGGTCAGGTCCTTGGCGGACTTGCTGAAGTAGCGCTTGGAGGCGGCCTCGACGCCGTACGCCTGCTGCCCGAAGAAGGTGATGTTGAGGTAGTTCTCCAGGATCTTCTTCTTGCCCAGTTCCTTCTCGATCTGGATGGCGTACTTCAGCTCGTCGATCTTGCGGCGGAGCGTCTGCCTGGTCGCCTCGGCGACCGCCTTGGAGTCGTCGCCCGCCTCCTCGACGAAGACGTTCTTCACGTACTGCTGGGTGAGCGTGGAGGCGCCCTCGGAGACGTCGCCGGACTCGGCGTTCTTGCCGAGCGCGCGCAGGATGCCCTTGGGGTCCACCGCGCCGTGCTCGTAGAAGCGGGAGTCCTCGATGGCGACGATGGCCTCGCGCATCACGGGGGCGATGTCGTCCAGGGACACGATCGTGCGGTCGCGCGAGAAGACGGTGGCGATCTTGCCGCCTTCGGCGTCGAGGATGTGGGACGCCTGGCTCAGCGTGGGCTGCTTGAGCTCGCTGGGCAGTTCTTCGAAGTCCTGTGCGGTGTTCTTGACACCCAGGCCCGCGGCGCCGACGGCCGGCAGGGCGATGCCCGCGAGGACGACGCCGGAGAGCACGCTGACCCCGAGGAAGGCGACGGCCTGCTGGACCGCTGAGCGTCCACCGCCCGAACGCGTGTAAGGCATGGGGTCAGCCTACGGTGCGAATCCGCGTACGTGCGCGCAGGCGTTCGCACGCCGCGGTCGTGGTGCGGGCGGCGGGCCGGGGCGGGGTGCGGAGGGGCCGCTGAGCGGGTGGCGGTGGTCACTCTTGTGGGTGTCGAGGATTGGCACTGTTTCCCGGCATATGCCACAGGGAAGGGTCGGTGCAGAAACGGTTCAGCGCCTTGTCGCCCTGGGATTGCGACGCCTTTGGGGGTAAATGCCCACCACTCACTCCGGTGGGTGATCTCCCGCGCACCCATAGTCCGTTCGGGCCATTCAAGATTGAGCCCCAAGGGGCTGTTGAACCGTATCTCTCTTCCGTAACGTCCCGAGTGGTAGCGGCGAAAGCGCCACTACCGCCGTGGGGGAGCCTCGATTCGGGAGAGGACGGCGCCAGCATGAGCTGGGTTACCGACTGGAGTACGCAGGCAGCGTGCCGCACCAGCGATCCGGACGAGCTGTTCGTCCAGGGAGCGGCGCAGAACAGGGCGAAGGCGGTGTGCACCGGGTGCCCCGTGCGGACCGAGTGCCTGGCCGACGCCCTCGACAACCGCGTCGAGTTCGGCGTGTGGGGCGGGATGACCGAACGCGAGCGCAGGGCGCTGCTGCGCCGGCGCCCGCTGGTCACGTCCTGGCGCCGCCTGCTGGAGACGGCGCGTGCCGAGTACGAGCGCACCACCGCTCCGCTCGAGCAGGACTACGAAGACGACAAGGACTACACCAAGGACTACGCCAAGGCGGGCTGACCCGGCCGCGCCCCGGTACGGACGCGCCGCGCGCCGGCTGACCTGCGACGGCGCGGGCGAACGACCCGCCTGTCGTGGACGGTCCCGGGCGTGGACGGCGGCGGTGCCGCGGGCCGGTGGCGGCGAGTGGGCCCGTCGCGGGTGTCGAGAACGTCCGGGTGAAGGACGGCGGCGCGCCGCGGAGTGTGCCGCCGACCCGACTGCCCGACGCGACTGCCCGGACCGGACGCCCGAGTCGGGGTGCCCGCGCGAACGCGGTGCCGAACGGCGCCCGGTGACGTGGCAGTGACGCCTCCTCAGCTCTCGGCGTGCGTGTGCGCCTGACGCCCAGGGCGTGCGCTCGCACGCGGCCGCGCCGGAGTGCGCGGCGCACGCGAGGTGCCGCCGTGGGCTCGGTCGTCCTCGCCGTGTCCCGGTTGTGCGGGCTCCTCGGTGGTTGCCGCAGCTCGGCCGTGCCTCGACTCCCCGGTCGGCCGCTGTTCAGTTGTCCGCTCAGTTGTCCGCGCCGCGCGTCGGTGGCATGCCCGTGCGCAGGTACCCGCGCGTGCCTCAGGCCCCGGCGGCGAGCCGCTCGCCGATGGCCCGCAGCCCGTCCACGTCGTGCACATCGCCAGGCAGGGCGGGCACCTCCACCACCGGCACCTCGGGGTGCACGGCGAAGAAGCGGTCGCGCGTGCGCCGTTCGCGCGCGACCACGTGCATGCGTTCGGCGTGCAGGCGCAGCAGCCCCGCGGCGAGGAGCTCCGGGGTGTGGCCGGTCGCGCCGTTCGTCGTGTCGTCGGCGGGCCGTGATCCGTCGGGACCGGGGGTGGAGCCGGACGAGGAGCGGGAACCGGGGGAGGTGGTCGCTCCGTCCTCGTCCTCGGGAGAGAAGTTGCCGGTCCGCAGTGCAGCTTTCCCCCGTTGACGATCCTTAATGCCTACGATTGCTTGATTTTCGGTGGAAGCGTCAATGCCGCTGGTGGCGGCGCCGTTCGTGCCCTCGCCCGCCGCGTCCTCCAGGGCCTCGGCCGCCGCGAGCGCCCGCTCCGCGGTCAGATGGGCCGCTCCGCTGACGTGCACCCGGTTGAGGACCAGGCCGGCCAGCGGCATCCGGTCCTCGGCGAGCCGGTCCACGAAGTACGACGCCTCGCGCAGCGCGTCCCGCTCGGGCGCGGCCACCACGAGGAACGCCGTCCCCGGGGCCTGGAGCAGTTGGTAGGTCTTCTCGGCGCGCTCCCGGAAGCCGCCGAACATGGTCTCGGTGGCCGCCACGAACGTCTGCACGTCCCGCAGGACATGGGCGCCGAGCAGCTTGTTCAGGGCGCCGGTCACCATGCTCATCCCCACGTTGAGGAACTTCATGGCGCTGCGGCCGCCGACCTTCGCCGGCGCCGTCAGGACCCGGATGAACCGCCCGTCGAGGAACGAGCTCATCCGCTGCGGCGCGTCCAGGAAGTCCAGGGCGGAGCGGCTCGGCGGGGTGTCCACCACGATCAGGTCCCACTCGCCCGTGGCGCGCAACTGGCCCAGCTTCTCCATCGCCATGTACTCCTGGGTTCCGGCGAACCCGGCCGAGAGCGACTGGTAGAAGGGGTTCTCCAGGATCATGCGGGCCCGCTCGGCGTCGGCGTGCGCGAGGACGATCTCGTCGAACGTCCGCTTCATGTCGAGCATCATCGCGTGCAGCTCGCCGCCCGACCGGCCCACGCCCGCCACGCGGCGCGGGGTGTTGTCCAGCTCGGTCAGGCCCATCGACTGGGCCAGGCGCCGCGCCGGGTCGATGGTCAGGACGACGACCTTGCGGCCGGCCTCCGCGGCCCGCACCCCGAGGGCCGCGGCCGTCGTGGTCTTGCCGACGCCGCCCGAGCCGCAGCACACGATGATCCGGATCCGCTCGTCGCGCAGTATCCGGTCCACGTCCAACGGCGTCGTGTCCAGGGTCTCCGTCATGCCGCTCCCTGCTCCCGCAACGCCGCCGCCAGCCGGTACAGGCCGGCGAGGTCGGCGCCTTCGCCCAGCAGTTCCAGTTCGTAGGTGGGCAGGCCGACGGCCTCGATCTCGGTGCGTTCGCGCTCTTCGAGCGCGAGCCGCTCGGCGTGCTCGCGGGCCTGCTCCAGCAGGGGCTCGATCAGGGCCTCCGCGCTCTTGGCGGACGCCGCGCGCCGCTTGCCGCCGCCCGCGCGCCGGGCACCGAGGCCGACGCCGGCCAGCGCCTCGGCGACCGCGGCGCGCTCACCGTTCTCCACCGCGTACACCTCCTCGCTGTCCAGCACGCCGGGGCGCACCATGTTCACCACGATCCCGCCGACCGGCAGGCCCGCGCCCCGCAGCTCGGCGATCCCGTCCACGGTCTCCTGGACGGGCATCTCCTCCAGCAGGGTCACCAGGTGCACGGCGGTCTCCGAGGAGCGCAGGACCCGCATCACGGCCTGGGCCTGGTTGTGGATCGGGCCGAAGCGGGCGAGCCCGGCGACCTCGGTGTTGACGTTGAGGAAGCGGGTGATCCGGCCGGTGGGCGGGGCGTCCATGACGACGGCGTCGTACACGCGCCGCCCGTTCTTGTCCTTGCGGCGCACGGCCTCGCACGCCTTGCCGGTCAGCAGCACGTCCCGCAGGCCGGGGGCGATGGTGGTCGCGAAGTCGATCGCGCCGAGCTTCTGGAGCGCCTTGCCCGCGCGGCCGAGCTTGTAGAACATCTCCAGGTAGTCGAGCAGGGCCAGCTCCGGGTCGATGGCGAGCGCGTGCACCTCGCCGCCTCCGGGAGCTGCCGCGATCTTCCGCTCCTCGTAGGGGAGCGCCTCGCTCTCGAACAACTGGGCGATGCCCTGGCGCCCCTCCACCTCGATGAGCAGCGTGCGGCGGCCGTCGGCGGCCAGCGCCAGCGCGAGGGCGGCGGCGACCGTGGTCTTGCCGGTGCCGCCCTTGCCGCTGACGACGTGGAGCCGCACTCCCTCCCAGTCGGGAGCGTGGCCGCCGCGGAGTTCCTCGTTCCGACTCTTCCGACTCACGTCGTGAGCCTAACCACAGGAAGCGGATCTCATGTGGCTGGCCCTGCCGTCTCCTGGCCGCACCACCGTGACCAGGCATTTTCCGGTACGGCCTGGCGGGTGCCGACCCCGCTCCGCGCCCGCGCCCCCACCGGGCGCGCCCAGGTCCTCCGCCGGGAGTGTTCACCGCTTCACCACGGACGGTCGCTAGAATGTTCAACAGTTTTCTGGCAAGATAAACGGAAGCCGTGCGTCCGGGCGGCGATCGACCATGTCTGCGACCCGAGGAGAACCCCCATGGCCCCCTCCAGCCGCACCCTCCCCCACCAGTCGGCGCCGGTCCCCTCGTCGGCCGGCGGCCTCGCCGCCCGTGAGCAGATCGGCCTCGACGCGGGCCTGCTCGTACTCCGCGTCGCCGTGGGCCTGACCATCGCCGCGCACGGCTCCCAGAAGCTGTTCGGCTGGTTCGACGGTCCCGGGCTCGACGGCACCGACCAGTTCTTCACGATGCTGGGCTACCCCTCCGGCCGGACCATGGCCGTCATCGCCGGCCTGTCCGAGCTGCTCGGCGGGCTCGGCCTGGCCCTGGGCCTGCTCACCCCGCTGGCCGGGGCCGCCGTGCTCGGCACCATGCTCAACGTGCTGTGGATAGAGCGGGACAACGGCTGGATCGGCGGCGTGGAGTTCCCGCTCCTCATCGCCGCGGGCGCCGCGGGTCTCGCGCTGACCGGGCCCGGCCGCTGGGCGGCCGACCGGATGATCCCCGCCCTGCGCACCCCGCGCCCCCTGTACGGCGCCGCGCTGGCGCTGGCCGTGGTGGCCGCCGCCATCACCCTCCTGATGCGCGGCTGACCCCGGCACCCCGCCTTCCCGCACCGTCGCACCCGGCACGGACCCGGGCGCGGCGGTGCGCGGTCCTCCGCAACTATTAGAGTCGCCCCATGACCAAGTACGAGTACGCCACAGTGCCCCTTCTGGTGCACGCCACCAAGCAGATCCTGGACACCTGGGGCGAGGACGGCTGGGAGCTCGTCCAGGTCGTCCCCGGCCCCAACAACCCCGAGCAGCTCGTCGCCTACCTGAAGCGGGAGAAGCAGGGGTGAGCGCCGTCGAGGACCGGCTGGCCTCGCTCGGCCTGACCCTTCCCGAGGTCGCCCCGCCGCTGGCCTCCTATGTGCCGGCGGTGCGTTCCGGGGTGTACGTGCACACCTCGGGGCAGCTTCCTCTCGTGGACGGCAAGCTGACGCTGACCGGCAAGGTCGGCGACGGCGTGACCGCCGACGAGGCCAAGGACCTGGCCCGCATCTGCGCCCTGAACGCCCTGGCCGCGGTGAAGTCCGTGATCGGCGACCTGGACCGGATCGTCCGCGTGGTCAAGGTCGTGGGCTTCGTCGCCTCGGCGCCCGGCTTCACCGCCCAGCCCGGGGTGATCAACGGCGCCAGCGAGCTGCTGGGCGAGGTGCTCGGCGAGGCCGGCAGGCACGCCCGCAGCGCGGTCGGCGTCGCGGTGCTGCCGCTGGACGCGCCGGTCGAGCTGGAGATCCAGGTCGAGGTCACCGACCCGGCGGAGTGAGCGGCCCGTGGGGTTAGCATCCCCGCATGGCAACCGAACACGGCGGCGACCCCGGGCGGGCCGGCGATCCCGGCCCCGGCTCCGGACACGGCGACGGCTCATCCGGGCGCGGCCGGGGACAGTGGTGGCCCCCCTCCTGGCCCGAGCGGATCAGGGCGCTGGCGAGCGGGGAGCTCACCCCCGTCCCGCCCAGGCGGGCCGCGACCGTGATGCTGCTGCGCGACACCGCGTCGGGGCTCGCCGTCCACCTGCTGCGCAGACGCGCCTCCATGGCCTTCGCCGGAGGCGCGTACGCGTATCCGGGCGGCTCCGTCGATCCGCGCGACGAGCAGCAGCGGCTGCGCTGGGCCGGTCCCGACGCCGCGCAGTGGGCCGCCCGCCTGGGGTGCGAGCCCGCCGTGGCGCAGGCCGTGGTGTGCGCTGCCGTCCGGGAGACGTTCGAGGAGTCCGGAGTGCTGCTGGCCGGCCCGGACGAGGACTCGGTGGTGGCGGACACCACAGGCGACGACTGGGAGGCCGAGCGCGCCGCGCTGGTCGCCCGCGAGCTGCCGTTCGCGGAGTTGCTGGCCCGCCGCGGACTTGTGCTCCGCTCCGACCTGCTGGGCGCGTGGGCGCGGTGGATCACCCCGGAGTTCGAGGAGCGGCGCTACGACACCTGGTTCTTCGTGTGCGCCCTCCCGCGGGGGCAGCGCGCCAGGGACGTGTCCGGCGAGGCCGACCGCACCGTGTGGCTGAGCCCGCGGGAGGCGGCCGACCGCTACGACGCGGGCGAGTTCCTGATGATGCCGCCGACGATCAGCACGCTCCGCTCGCTCACCGCTTACGGCACCGCCCGCGAGGCGCTGGCCGCCGCCGTTGGCCGCGACATGACGCCCGTGCTGGCCAGGGCCCGGCTGGAGGGCGGCGACGTGGTGCTGTCCTGGCCCGGCCACGAGGAGTTCACCCGAACCGTGCGGGGCACGGGATGAGGACGGCGCGATGAGGAGGGGACGACGATGACCAGCACTCTGCCCGGCGACCCGGAGCCCGCGGTCGGCGGCCGGGCCACCCCGCGGGCCACCTGCGTGCTCGCCCCGAACCCGTCCCCGATGACGCTGGACGGCACCAACACCTGGATCCTCGCCGAGCCCGGCTCGCCCCTCGCCGTGGTGGTCGACCCGGGCCCGCTGGACGAGGAGCACCTGCACGCGGTGATACGCGCGGCGGAGGAGAGCGGCAAGCGGGTGGCGCTGACGCTGCTCACGCACGGGCACCCGGACCACGCGGCGGGCGCCGCCCGGTTCGCCGAGCTCACCGGCACCCCGGTGCGCGCCCTCGACCCCGCGCTGCGGCTCGGCGACGAGGGGCTCGCGGCCGGGCAGACCCTGGACGTGGGCGGGCTCGAGCTGCGGGTGGTGCCCACGCCGGGGCACACCGCCGACTCGCTGTGCTTCCACCTCCCGGCGGACGACGCGGTGCTCACCGGCGACACCGTCCTCGGCCGGGGCACCACGGTGGTCGCCCACCCGGACGGGCGGCTCGGCGACTACCTGGACTCGCTGCGGCGGCTGCGGGCGCTGACCGTGGAGGAGGGCGTGGACACCGTGCTGCCGGGGCACGGGCCGGTGCTCCAGGACGCGCGGGGCGCGGTGGAGTACTACCTGGCCCACCGCGCGGCGCGGCTCGCCCAGGTGGAGACGGCGGTGGAGAGCGGAGCGGCGACCCCGGGCGAGGTGGTGGCGCGGGTGTACGCGGACGTGGACCGGGCGCTGTGGCCCGCCGCCGAGCTCTCGGTGCGGGCACAGCTCGACTACCTGAAGGAGCACGGCCTCATCGAGGGATGAGGCGGCCGCTCCCGGGGCGGCGCGCGGTGAAGTCGTCACACTGAGTGAACGGGCCGGTCGTGCCGCCGGGTTCCGGCTCTCCGGGGCGCCCGTGAGCGTGCCACCGGCGCGCACCGATCCCGCGCGCCCCGGGCGGCGCGGTGCGCCCCGTGACGGCTTTCGGGCGCGGGAACCGGCCCCGCGCCCCGCCGGGGCGTCAGCGCGACCGCTTGGCCAGGCGCTCCACGTCCAGCAGGATCACCGCGCGCGCCTCCAGGCGCAGCCAGCCGCGGCTGGCGAAGTCGGCGAGCGCCTTGTTCACCGTCTCGCGGGAGGCGCCCACGAGCTGGGCGAGCTCCTCCTGGGTCAGGTCGTGGACGACGTGGATGCCCTCGTCCGACTGCACCCCGAAGCGGCGCGACAACTCGAGCAACTGCTTGGCGACGCGGCCGGGCACGTCCGAGAAGACCAGGTCGGACATCACGTCGTTGGTGCGCCGCAGCCGCCGGGCCACCGCCCGCAGCAGGGCGCTGGCCACCTCGGGCCGGGCGTTCAGCCAGGGCTGGAGGTCGCCGTGGCCCAGGCCGAGCAGCTTCACCTCGGTGAGCGCGGTGGCCGTCGCGGTGCGCGGCCCCGGGTCGAACAGCGAGAGCTCGCCGATCATCTCCCCGGGCCCCACCACGGCCAGCATGTTCTCGCGGCCGTCGGGGGAGGTGCGGTGCAGCTTCACCTTGCCCTCGGTCACGACGTACAGCCGGTCGCCGGGCTCCCCCTCGTGGAACAGCGAATCGCCACGCGCCAGCGTGACCTCGGCCATGGAGGCGCGCAGTTCGGCGGCCTGCTCGTCGTCCAGTGCCGCGAAGAGCGGGGCGCGCCGCAGAACGTCGTCCACGAGTGTCCTCCTTGCCGGCCGCGGGGGATGGCTCCCCCCATTGTGCCCGCGGTTAAACAGTGCGATCAGTCACAAGTTTGACCTACGGCGATGTGTGCCAGTGCACAGGGGGGCCGGTTGGGGTCCTGTTCCCCTCGCCGCGGACCGCTCGACGTACCCAACACGTAGGCTGACCGGGTGCCCAAAAACGCCTGCGCGGCGTGGTCGGGGGCGCCGGTCGGGTGAAGGAGGCAGCCGTGGATTCAGCCGTGGGCGAACAGGAGTCGAACGCTCCGGGCGGCGCCGGGAGCGCGCCGGGGCCCCGGCGGCCCGCCCGGGAGCCGGGAACTCCGCGCGGGCGCGGTTCGTCCGAAGCACCGGGTACGTCCGAAACGCCGGGAACCATGAGCGCACCACAGACGAACGCAACATCGGGAACGCAGTCCCCCGGGGCGGGGGCGCCGAAACCCCCGGCGAGGCCGCGAAAGCCGAAACCGGAGTCGCACCTCGCCCTGGTGCGCCGAGCCCGCCGCATCAACCGCGAGCTGGCCGAGCTCTACCCCTACGCCCACCCCGAACTGGACTTCGACAGCCCGTTCCAGTTGCTCGTGGCCACCGTCCTGTCCGCCCAGACCACCGACCTGCGGGTCAACCAGACCACTCCCGCGCTGTTCGCCCGCTACCCCACCCCGGAGGACATGGCGGCGGCCGACCCGAGCGAGCTGGAGGAGCTGATCCGGCCCACCGGGTTCTTCCGGGCCAAGGCCAGGTCGCTGCTCGGCCTGTCCGCCGCGCTGCGCGACCGCTTCGACGGCGAGGTGCCCGGCCGCCTCGAGGACCTGGTCACCCTGCCCGGCGTCGGCCGCAAGACGGCGAACGTCGTCCTCGGCAACGCGTTCGGGTTTCACACTTCGGCACCACGGTCGGGGAGCGGCGGCGCCCAGGTAGGCAACGCGTACGCGTTCGCTACCTAGGCACCACGGTCGGGCAACCGGCGCGCTCTCTGCCTAGGGAGAGGTGAGCCCAAGGGGCCACTACGACCCCTAGGAGCGCGCGTTGCCCACCACGACCACGGCGGACGTACCCCCGGCCTTCTTGTCCGCCCCCGTCATCGAAGCCGTAGCCGTCAGCTACGTGCGGCAGTCATCCGCCAAGACGAACAAGACTGAGGCATCCCCGCTCACCCAACGCGCAGCCAACGAGTCCCGCACCGCTGAGCTTCAGGCCCGGTTCGTGCGGCACTTCGAGGACATCGGCGTTTCGGGCTGGGACCCGGACGCCTACCGTGAAGGCTTTGAGGAAATGCTCAAAGCTGCCCGCGCTGGGGCGTTCAACGTGCTTGTCGTCTATGACGTGAGCCGTTTTTCCCGGCGCGAGATTCAGGATGCTGCCCCGATCGTTCTGGAGCTTCACCGGCTCGGGATCACGATCGTAAGCGTGACTGAGGGAATCTTTGCGCCGCGCGACACGATGGCGCTGATTTACCTAATCATGAGGCTTGACGCCGTCAACAAGGAATCGGCCGTCAAGTCCAAGAAGGTCCGCGACGTAAAGGCCGCACAGCGGGCCAAGGGCTCATGGCTCGGCGGGCAAACTCCGTACGGTCTCGACGCTGTTGCGTACATAGATGGCAAGCTCACGTGTATGCGCCTCATCCACAATAAGGATGAGTCCGCCAACCTCCGCCGGATCGTCGCGTTGATCTTCAAGCACATGCACGACCCCGTCACCCGAAAGCCGGGGCAGCGCAACCCTGGCACCCTTTCCGCGCTGTGCGACGACATGAACGCAAAGCGGATTCCGACACGGGGCCAGCGGAAGGGGAAGGAGCGGGCAAACTCTCAGTGGCAGGTTCGCACGCTGAAATGGATTCTCCTCAATCCGGCAATCGCCGGTATGCGGGCCGAGCCGATATACAAGATGCGAGAGAACGGCACCAAGACCAGCACCTTGACCGGCTACCGGATCATCCGGGATGAGGATGGCCGCCCGGAGATGATCTGCGAGCCGATCATTCCCCCAGCGCAATGGTTCGTACTCCGGGACTGGCTCTTGGGACGGGGCCAGGGAGAAGGCGTAGCGCGCGGAACGTCCCTCCTTAGCGGACTACGAAGCGCGCCACGTACGCCAGTGCTCACGTGCGAGTGCGGACGGCCGGGCAAGGCGCAGAATAGCGGGCTCAAGCCGGTGTATCTCTGCACCCGGGGCACGACCGTTGCCGCCAAGCCCGGCGAGCACTCGGGCTTGAACCGGGTCATGCAAAGCCACCTTGATGACTACGTAGCCCGGCGCATCTTCGCTGTGATCCAGAGCGTTACCGACGGCACCGCTGATGCTGACGCGCTGGCAATCGTGGCTGAGGCTACGCGGGTCTTCTCTCGGTCCGTGGAGAGTCCCGAGACGGCCGCAGAGCGAACGGAAGTAGTTGCGGAGCGGGCCGACGCAAACAACGCGCTGAGCGACCTTTACGACGACCTAGACGCAGGTCTGTACGAGGGACCCATGGGCCGAGAAAGGTTCAAGGGGAAGAAGGCGCGCATTGAGGCGCGCATTAGAGCTGCGGATGTTCGCCTTGAGGAACTGGCCGACCCGGAAACGATCGCGCTGCCGCTCTCGGAATGGCTAGACGGGGCCGACAACGGTGACCCGTTGGGGGAAGGTTCGTGGTGGGCATCCGCTGAACTGGGCGAGAAGCGCCGCTTCGTTGAGCTGTTCGTTCGGCGCGTCACGGTCAAGGCCGTTGAGAGCGCGCACCGTGGCAGGGTTCGCGGGGGCTATGACGTGTCGGCCCGCGTAGAGGTGGAGTTCGTGCAGCTCGACCAGGGCGACGACGCGGAAGGCTGAGGGCGCGCTGAACGGCTCCAGGCGGCTCACTGGGCGCCTGAGACGGCCCCGGCAGGGCTTCACGCCCGCAAGCTGCCCGGCGCCCGCAGACGGCCCCTGAGCCCTTCGGGGTTCGGGGGCTCTCTTCGACTCAGGGGCTTGACATGTTCATGCAGTCCGGCTCAGCGGCGGAGTGCGGTGAAGCGGCGGTTCTTGGAGTCTTTTGGCTTCCCCAGTAGAAACCTACGAGGAAAACCGGAAGAGCCCTTCAATCACCGAATCACCGCACTGTGACCGGCGTCACTCAACCCCACTCCGCATGCCGGGCAACAAGCGTGCTCTAGGGAACCCTTGCGCTCTAGTACTAGTAGAGAGCGGGGGATACCGCGCACCCCTTATGCGCTTACGGCGGACTGAGACCCGCGCTCTCCCTGCCCGCCTAGCCCAACGGCAAGAGGCGTCGCGCTTAGACCGCGAAGGTTCCCGGTTCGAGTCCGGGGGCGGGTACGTGCATACCACCGACTCACGTGAGTCGGCGGTATCGGCCGAGGGTAGGGGGGTGCCCCCTGATGGGGGGTGACCTATGCGTACCCGGTGCCTTGACTGTCGAGAGTGGGCCACCCGCAAGGGTCGGTGCCCCGTGCATCACAAGGCGTATGAGAGTGGCCGGTCTTACCGGTCGCACCGCAAGCGACGTGAGGCTATCGCCCGTGGTCGCAATGCGGCGGCAATCATGCGCAAGGTTCTGCGCAAGGCTGGTCGTGGCGTGTGTGCGTCGTGCGGTCTCGCCTTCCTGGCGTCGGCCATTGAGGTTGACCACATTATCCCGCTTGCCAAGGGTGGCGAAGACGTCGCGGGCAATGTGCAGCCTCTTTGCAAGGCTTGTCACAAGGCCAAGACGCGAAATGACTTCGGCCATGCGGCTCCGCCCTTCTGAGGGTGGGGTGGGGCGCGCCGAAAGTTCGGCTGACGCGTTCCCTGGCGATCCCGGCCCAAGCTCGGGAAACGCGCGCTAGGTGTGGCGCCGTTTTTGGGGTGTCCGCCCGCGCGGACACTGGGCAAGCCTGCATTCCGGCACGCGAGAAAGGCACCCGTTAAGGGGTCTCTAAGCCCCCGGAAGGTGGTGTCAACGTGTCCCGAAGCAAGAATCCCGACATGCGAAACGGCAACGCGAACACCGCCGCCGAGCCTGCCGCCCCCGTGGTGTACGAGGGACGGGCCCCGCGTGTACCTGGCGGACTCATGCGCGTCGGTCGTGAGGTATGGCGGAACGTCTGGTCTGCGGGCAACGGGGCGTACTCGCCGGACACGGACCGGAACATCATCTTGCGCTACTGCGAACTGCATGACCGGCGAGCGGCGCTACTTGCCGCCATCGACAACGACGGGCTTATGACCGTGGGGTCTACCGGTCAGCCTGCCGTCCATCCCGCCATGCGCTATGTCGAGTCCACAGAGCGCGAACTACGCGCCATAGAGACCGTGATCGGCTTCACGCCGGAAGCGCGAATGCGGCTGGGGATCGTTGCGGCCGAGGCTCGGCGCGTGGCAGCCGGACCTGAGGACTTCTGACCACCGACTCACGTGAGTCGGTGCCTTGACGGGAGGTGCGCGTGTCCGGCATTGATCCCGTCATCGCGCGCCACATTCCGGCAGATGCGCCGTTCCCCTCCGAGGGGTACCGGGTCGCCAACTGGATTGAGCAGTTCTGCCGCCTTACCGGCTCTTTCGCCGGTCAGCCTTTCCGGCTTCTCGGATGGCAGCGTGAACTACTTGTTGACGCCTACGAACTCCGGCAAGACGCATTCGGTCGGTGGATTCGCAAGCACCGCATGTGCGTGGTCTGTATTGCGAGGAAGAACGGCAAGTCAACGCTTGCGGCGGCCATCATGCTTTACCACCTGATAGCCGACCGCGCCGACGCTCAGCGACAGATCATCGCTGCGGCCAACGACCGCAATCAGGCCCGTATGGTCTTCGACGCTGCAAAGCAGATGGTGAACGCTTCTCCGAAGCTCTCTGCCGTCTGCGATGTTCAGCGCGACGTGATCAAGTTCAAGGACTCCACCTATCGCGTGGTCTCTGCGGACGCCGGGCGGCAACAGGGTCTCAATCCCTCGGCGGTCAGCCTTGACGAGTACGCGTTCAGCAAGACGGCCGACCTGTTCGACGCGCTGACCCTGGGCAGTGCCGCGCGGAACCAGCCGATTACGTGGGTTGTCTCGACGGCTGGCCCCGACCCTGACGGCCCGTTCGCCAAGCTCTGTGAACAGGGTGAGCGGGTCAACTCCGGTGAGGCCACGGACCCGACGCTTTTCTATCGGTCGTGGGGCCCGCGCATTGGGGAACAGGTGGACCATCTAGACCCCGACGTGTGGCGTGCGTGCAATCCGTCGTACGAGATCCTGAACGAAGAGGACTTCCGCGCTGCCGCTCAGCGGAGCACAGAAGCAAGTTTCCGCATTTACCGGCTTAGTCAGTTCGTTCGGGGCGCGTCCACGTGGCTGCCTCATGGACTGTGGGACTTCCTTGCGGTAGACGACACCCTGAACCCCGGTGACGCCGTGGTGTTGGGCTTTGACGGCTCTTGGACGGGTGACAGTACGGCCCTGGTTGCTGCCCGCGTGCATGACCTTCGGGTGTTCGTGCTGGGGCACTGGGAGGCCCCGCCGGATGACGCACACTGGCGCGTCCCCATGGCGGACGTGCGTGACGCTCTCCGCTCCGCGCTGGACAGATACAGCGTGCGGAACCTCGTTGCCGACCCATACCGCTGGGAAGAGACGCTAGACAACCTTGAGGCCGAGGGGTACCCGGTTGAGGCTTTCCCGACGAACAGCCTCAAGCGCATGGTTCCGGCGACTCAGACCGTTTACGACGCCTGCCGTGACGGCCGGTTGTCGCATGACGGTAACCCTGCGCTCGCTCGGCACGTCGGTAACGCGGTGCTTCGAGAGGACAAGAACGGCGCACGCGTCACGAAAGAGCACGCGAGTTCCCGACGGAAGATCGACCTTTGCGTTGCCATGATCCTTGCCGTTCACGGCGCAGTGATGTTCCGGGAAGACAACCCCCACTTGATTGAAACGGCCATTGTCGCCACGTGGGAAGACAAAGACGGCCGCGTGCACAACGTGGGCGCCCCGGAATTCGATCAACTCCTAAACGACGACTAGCACGACTCCAGACCACCGACTCACGTGAGTCGGTGCCGTGAGTCACGCGGGGGTGGCTCACATGGGCTTTTGGCGTGCGCTCTTCCGGGGCTCTCGTGGCGTTGAGAAGCGGGCCCAGTGGGACCCTGCAACTGATCTGTTCCCGCTGCCCGGCGTCATGTCTGCTGCCGGACAGAAGGTGGACGCGAACAGTGCGCTCACGGTGTCGGCCGTCTTCGCGTGCGTCCGCCTGCTGAGCGAGACGATATGCACGCTGCCGGTAGCCACCTACTCCCGCAGGGGCGGAGTCCGCAAAGAGATCAAGTCGCCCCCGTGGCTGGACTACCCGAACGCGGAGCCCGGCGGGCTTGGCCGCATCGACCTACTGTCTCAGGTCGTGCTGTCTCTGCTGCTGGACGGCAACGCCTACCTTGCCGTTCTCTGGGACGGGCCGAACATCGTCGGGCTTGAGGTACTGGACCCCAACCGCATTGACACGCATACGGTCGTGGTGGACGGCAAGCGCCGCAAGGTCTTCTACGTGGCCGACTATGACGACGACGGCAACGAAGTCGCCCTAGGCTGGTTCACCACCCGCGAAATCCTCCACATCCCCGGGATGATGCTGCCCGGTGAGTTCACCGGCGTATCGCCTATCTCGTTCGCGCGCGAATCCATCGGGCTCGCCATGGCGGCGCAGACCTACGGGGCCAAGTTCTTTGCTAACGGCGCAATGCCCGGAGCGCTCATCGAAGTGCCCGGCGCCATGTCCGAAGAAGGGCTAGCGCGCGCCCGCGAAGCATGGCGACTGGCGAACTCCGGCGCGGACAACGCCCACCGTGTGGCGCTGCTGACCGAAGGGGCGAAGTTCTCCAAGGTCGCCCTGTCGCCGGACGAAGCACAATTCTTGCAAACCCGGCAATTTCAGGTCCCGGAAATCGCGCGCATCTTCGGCGTGCCTCCCCACCTGATAGCCGATGCCACCAACTCAACTAGCTGGGGCTCAGGGCTCGCTGAGCAGAATCAAGCGTTTGCAATGTTCAGCCTTCGCCCGTGGCTAGAGCGAATCGAAGCGGGCTTTACACGGCTGGTCTTCGCTGAGACGGCGGACCGACAGAAGTTCGTCAAGTTCAACTTGGACGGCATCCAGCGCGGCGCCCCGACTGAGCGCATGAGCATGTACTCAATCGGCTTGCAGCAAGGCATCTACAGCATTGACGAAGTGCGCGCGTGGGAAGACCTCGAACCCCTGCCGGACGGCATGGGGCAGGCACACCGCGTGCCCATGAATCTTGCCGACGTGACAGCCGACGAACCGCCCGCCAAGCCCGCTGCCATCGAGCCTCCGCCCGCAGACGAACCCCCGGCAGAGAACGGGGACGACGAAGAGGGGGACGCGCCCGATGACGACGGAGCGAAGGAATCTGGCACTACCGGCTGAGGTACGCGCCGAAGGCGAGACCGTGACCATGCGCGGGTACGCCTACCGGTTCCACGACCTGAGCCACAACCTAGGCGGATTCCGGGAACGCATCATGCCCGGGGCCGGGGCCGACTCGCTCAGGGCGAACGACGTGCTCGCCACGTTCAACCACAACATCAACAACATTCTTGGGCGGGCGAGTTCGGGCACGCTGCGGGCCGGTGAAGACACCTCCGGCGGCTGGTACGAGATCGACCTGCCCAACACCACGGTCGGCCGTGACCTTGCCGAACTCCTCAATCGGGGGGACGTGCGCGGTTCCTCGTTCACCTTCCGCGTGAACGAGAGGGGACAGCGAGTCCACGACAAGCCTGACGTAGATACCGGCCTGCCCATCCGTGAAATCACCAGCATGGATGTCCTCGAACTGGGCCCGGTCCTCAATCCTGCCTACCCGACCACCGACGCCGGGCTCAGCCGTTCCATTGCGCTGAGTCTCGGCATTCTCGACCAGACCACCGACTCACGTGAGTCGGTGGCCGACCATCCCGCGCGTGCACTGGTCCGCGCACTTCGACCCAAGGGGGGAGTCCAGTAATGGACGCCAAGACTCTGAGCGCGAACTTTGAGGCGCGCGAGCGGGCCCACGCCGAGCTTCGGGCGCTGACCGATGAATACGCCGGTAAGGAAATGGACGCCGACGCGCGCGAGAAGGAGACTCAGCTACTCGACGCCATTGCTGACTATGACGGCCGCGTGAAGCGGGGTGTTGAGGCCATCAAGGCATCCGAGTCCGTGAGTGCGCTCATGGCCGGGCTCAACGGAACCGGGAGCAAGCGTGAGGCTCAGGACAAGCTAGCCGATGCGGCATCGAAGCTTCGCGCGCTGAACCCCTACGAGTCGCTTATCTTCACCCCCGAGAAGCGGGCCGTTGTCGATACCAACACCGGCAAGAACGTCATTCCCCGGACTCTGTTCGGTCAGCTTCTCGCGGAGGCTGTCGAGCGTTCCACGGTGATGCGCAATGGCGCTTCGATCCTCACCACGTCCGGGGGCGAGTCCATCGACTTCACGGTTGTGACCGGACGCGCGTCGGCGGGCATCGTCGCCGAGAACGCCAACATTCCCGAGAGCACCCCGGCGACTGTTCAGCGGTCGGTCGGCGCCTACAAGTACGCGTACGCATCCGTGGTTTCCACGGAGTTCGTGCAGGATCAGGCGCTTGACCTTGTGGGCTTCCTGGTGTCGGACGCCGGTCCGGCGCTGGGCCACGGAATGGGCGAGCACTTTCTAGCCGGTACCGGCACCGGGCAGCCGAGGGGCATCCTGAACGCTGCTCCGGCCGCCGTCGCCACGTGGCAGGCGGGGGCGAAGGACAACACCGTTTCGGACGCGCTCATTGACCTGTTCTACGAGCTTCCGTCGTCCTACCGGACCAACGCCGTCTACGTGGTTTCCGACCAGACGGCCGGTGCCATGCGCAAGCTGAAGGACGCCAACGGCCAGTACCTATGGCAGTCGGCCCTTACGGCGGGTGCCCCGGACACGTTCAATGGCAAGACCGTGGTGACTGACGTGGTGGTCCCGAACGACAAGGTTCTGTTCGGCGACCTGAGCAAGTACAAGGTCCGGCTCGCCGGTCCGCTCCGCGTTGAGCGGTCCGTGGATGCCCGGTTCACCAACGACCAAATCGTGTACCGCTTCATTCAGCGGGCCGACGGGCTTCTAGTGGATGAGCGGTCGGCGAAGGTTCTGACCGTGACCCCCAAGCCGTAAGGCTCGGCGGGCGGCTGAGCGCAGACCACCGACTCACGTGAGTCGGTGGTCTGCCTCGCACCGAGGGGGGGTTCGCATGTCCTATGCAACCGTAGAAGACGTTCGCGCGCTGGACGGCATGGATGATGTGTCGGTCTTCCCGAATGAGACGCTGACAGACGCAATCGCGTACGCCGTTGAGACGGTCGAAAGCTACTGCGGGCGGAAATGGGAGGGGACCGACGCGCCCCCGGAAACGATCCGGTGGTGTGTGCGGACCCTCGCCCGACAGTACTGCCTTGATCTGGTGTCTCGCGTGCCGGACCGAGCGCTACAGCTTCAAGGCGAGTTCGGTTCTGTTCAGCTTGCACAGGCGGGCGGTACATGGCGCCCGACCAGCCTGCCGGAAGTGAATGCCCAGTTGAACCGGTACCGCGTGCGGCTGCCGTTCATCTTCATGTGAGGGGCATCGTGGCGCTGATCTTCGAAGCAAAGGTTGCCTTGTTCGACCGGCTCAAGGCGGCCACCCCGACCGGGGTCCAATGCACTTTCGCTGAGACCGGCAAGAGCGACCGGCGGCAACAAGTCTGGCTGGGTGCCTCCGCCGACGATGAGCTAGCGCCCGTGGCGTTCCGGCAGGGGCCGCGCAAGCCCACGGCCGTCACGGGGTACGTGGACGTGCATGCGCTGGTCATCTCGCCCGGCGACCCGATAGGCGCTGAGAGAGTCGTCTATAGCCTTCGCGACGCCGTTACGGAGGCTTGCCGCGCTGTTGAACCTGCGGGCGTGCCGGGGCTCATCGACGTTCGGCCGGAATCCTCAGAAACAGAGACGGCCGAAACCACTGACGGCGTGTACGCCGCGCTTACCGTCCGCGTGAGGATTCGCGGCAGAGTCACTTAGGGGGAACCGTGGCGCTAGACGCTGCCATTGGCATTGGCAAGGAATCGACGTACGGCACCGCCGCAACGTCCACGCTGGGCTATGAGGGCAAGTCCGATAGCTGGAAGACCGCCCGTCAGTTCATCGAATCCGTGGGCTTCCGCGCTGGTATGCAAACCGCTCGGGCCGACCGGCGGAACGTGGTGAACATGGGGGGTGAGGGCGAACTGGAGGTTGACCTACTGGACGCGGGCGCCGTCGCCCTTCTCTCCGCAGCGTTCGACGTGTACGACGGCGGGACCGCTGACCCGGCCACGGGCCTTACCGCCCACGTCTTCGAGAGCGGCGCCAACAGTGCGTCACCCTCGTTCACGGCCCAGATGATCCGGCCGACCACAGACGGAAAGTCCGTGGCCTACAAGCACGTCGGGTGCGTCGTCACTGAGTGGGAACTGACCGCCGAGGTAGAGAACGCGGTCACCCTCACCGCCACGTTCGACTTTCAGGACGTCAGCCATTCGGACAAGCCCGCTGACGCGCTGCCAATCAGCTACCCCGAAGAGGCGTACGTCTATGACTGGACGCGTACGGCCATCGCGCTGACCATCGACGGCGCGGCCGTCACTGTGGATGCGAACAAGCTGGAGTTGACCGGCGACCGGGGCATGAAGACCGACCGGCGGTTCCTGCGTGCCAACGCACTCAAGAAGGCCCCCGTGCGCGCGGCTATGCCGACCTATGAGGGGTCGCTGGAAGGCGAGTTCAACAGCGGTGCCGTGAAGCTCTATGAAGCGTTCATCGGCGGGGAAGTGGCGTCCCTGGTCGTCGAGTTCGACGGCATCACTCCGGGCACGTCCATGAGCATTGAATGTCCGGCAATCCAGTTCACGGGGGACAGTCCCGCAGCGTCCGTTGATGACGTGACGATGAGTGAGCTTCCGTTCCGTGTTCTGGACCCGGGTGACGGCCGGTCGGCTATCAAGGTCACGTACGTTGAGCCGACCCCCGGCTTTTCCTCAATCGGCGAGTGACTAGACCACCGACTCACGTGAGTCGGTGAGGGGGGTGCATGGCGGGCTCGCGGTTCTCGGTCCAGGTCGAAGGGCTGAACCAATTGAAGAGAACCCTTCGTCAGCTCAAGGACAAGGATCTTTCCAAGAAGGTCCGGGAAGTCAACAAAGAGGCAGCGGAGATAGTCAAGCCGGATGCTCAGCGCGGCGTTCCGCAGCGTACGCGCACGCCGAAGGACGGCAAGAAGTACCGACCGGGCAGGCTCGCCAAGTCGGTCAAGGTGGTCGCGTCGGCCAACTCCGCTGCCATCAAAGCGGGCAGCGCCGCCCGCGTCCCCTATGCCGGGGCCGTGCACTTCGGCTTCCCGCGTCGGGGCATCAAGCCGAACCGGTTCCTTTACCGGGCCATGGCTCGCAACAGCGAAAAGGTTTCCGAGACATACGAGCGCGAGATTACCGCCGTGCTCCGTGAGAAGTTGGAGAGCTGAGTATGGGTGCGAAGAAGAACGCTGCCGCTGGTGAGCTGGGAGAGGTTCTGTCGCTGGATATCGACAGTCTTTCCATTGACGAAATCGAGATTATTGAAGAGGTGATTGACGGCCCCCTCGATCAGCTTGCCAAGCCGGGGGCGCGCAAGGCAAAGCTTCTTCGCGCAATGGCCGTCGTCATCAAGCGTCGTGAGGACCCGAACTTCTCGGCTGAAGATGCGGGCAAGCTGCGCATCGCGTTCAAGAGCAAGCCGAAGGACCCTACCGCGCTCAGCGAGTGATCACGTGCGCGCGGCTGGTCGGCCACTTCACGGGGCTCACGTGGTCCGACGTGCGCGCGCTCTCGCTGAGGGATTTCAACACGCTGGCCGACCAGATGATTGCCGACCTTGAGGCACAGCAGAAACACGACCATCGCCTATCGCGTGGGCGCTCCGGCCGCACGGTGCATGGGGAGCACCGGACGCCGGTCATGACGTAAATCTCACTCTGCGTATAGCAAACCCCCTGAACTGGCGGCCCGCGGGATATACACAGAGTAACAACGGGGGGTGCTGTGGCTAAGCCGATCACGATTACCTTGTTGGGTGATCTGGACGACCTGAGCCGGTCGCTCAACGAGGGAACGCGGGACGTGACCGCGTTCGCCGACCAGGTTGAGACCGCGCTCAGGGAAGCCGCCGAAGAGGCTGCCCAGCTCAGCGAAGAGGTTGCCGAAGCGGGCGACGAAGCGAGTGACGAAGTAGGTGGCTTCGCCGACCGCTTCGGCGGGCTCGCTGCTGCTGCCGGTGTGGCGATAGGCGCTGCCCTGGTCGCTGGTATCGGCTCTGCCATGGAGAAGGAAGCAGGGAGTGATCTCCTTGCCGCTCAGCTTGGCGCGAGCCCGGAGGAAGCCAAGCGGTTGGGCGAAGCGGCAGGCGAGATCTACACGTCCGGCTGGGGAGAATCCGTTGCCGACGCCAATGAGGCACTGAAGTCGCTTTGGCAGCAAGGGCTAGTTCCCGCCGGGGCCACGGCTACCGAAATGGAAAAGATCGGCAAGTCCGCCATGGACGTTGCCGCCGTGCTGGGCGAAGAGGTGGGGCCGACCGCGAATGCCGTCGGCCAGATGATCAAAACCGGCATGGCCAAGGACGCGGACGAAGCTTTTGACATCCTCGTCCGTGGCGCCCAAGAGGGCGGCAACAAAGCGCAAGACCTCTTGGACACCTTCAATGAGTACGGCACCCAATTCCGCAAGTTCGGTCTTGACGGCAAAACCGCTATGGGCCTCATCTCTCAGGGGCTACAGGGCGGTGCGCGAGACGCTGATATCGTCGCCGACGCCATCAAAGAATTCTCCATTCGCGCCATCGACGGAAGCCAGACGACGGCGGACGGCTTCAAGGCAATCGGGCTCAACGCCGACGACATGCGCGCCAAGATTGCGGCGGGCGGTCCGGCTGCCCGGGAAGCCCTAGGCGTGACGCTGGACCGGCTACGGGCTATCAAGGACCCTGCCGAGCGCTCAGCGGCAGCCGTCGCACTCTTCGGCACTCAAAGCGAGGATTTGGGAGACGCGCTCTATTCGCTCGACGTTGACACCGCCGTTGAGTCGCTGGGCAAGGTGGACGGCGCGGCCAAGCGCGCGGGCGACACCATGCACGACAACGCGTCGCGGAAGATCACTGCCTTTTGGCGAAACCTCCAGACGCTTGCCGTTGACGTCATCGGCGGGACAGTGCTCCCTGCCGTCGAGGGACTAGCCGACAATCTCTCTTCCCTCGCCCGCTGGACGGAAGAGAACAAAGTCCCCATCCTCACAGTAGCCGCTGTGCTGACGGCCGTTCTGTTGCCCGCGCTCATTCAGTGGGGGGTCCAATCCGTCCTGGCCGGAGCCAAGGCCGTGGGCGCGTGGATCACCACGGCGACGACGGCCACGGGGTCAGCAGTCACTCAGGTGGCAGCTTCATGGGCCGTTGTGGGCGGCTGGGTGAGGGCAGGCGCTCAGGCCGTCATATCCGGCGCCATCGTCGTCGGGCAGTGGATAGCCGGGGGCACCGCAGCAATCGCCAACGGCGCAATCATGGTCGCTCAGTGGGTACTCATGGGCACTCAGGCCATGATCCAAGCTGCCCGCATGGCTGCCGCGTGGCTCATAGCCATGGGGCCGATTCCGCTGCTTATCGCTGCTATTGTCGGGCTCGCTCTGCTCATCTGGGCCAACTGGGACAAGATCAAGCGATGGACCGGCGAAGCCTTCGAATGGGTGTGGGAAAAGATCAAGGCCGTCTTCGGGTGGCTCAAGACCTTGTTCCTGAACTTCACCGGGCCGGGCATTCTGATCAAGCACTGGGACACCATCAGGACGAAGACGGCCGCCGCTTTCACGTGGGTGAGGGACAAAGCGAAGGCTGGCCTAGACGCGGTGGTCGGATTCTTCCGGGACCTGCCCGGCCGAATGCTCGGCCACGTCGGCAGGGTCGGCAGCGCTGCCCGCAGCATCGGCGGAAAGATCATTGACGGCCTGGGCAACGGCCTCTCCCAGACAGCAGAATTCGGGGCGGACATCGGCCGTGCGGTTGGCCGGGGAGTCAAGAACGCGGTCAACGATGTAATTGACCTACTCAACGGGGCCATTCCCAATCGAATTGGCATCGGTTCCGTAGGCGTCAATCTGCCGGACAATCCCATTCCGAAGATTCGCGCCATGGGCGGTCCGGCGTCCGGCTGGACGAGAGTCGGCGAGCGCGGAGCCGAGTGGGTCAACCTGCCGGGCGGTTCCCACGTGGTCCCGAACCATGCCGCCCCGGCCAATGGTGGCGTAACGGTCAACGTGACCAGCAACGCCGACCCTTTCGCAATCGGGCGCGAAGTGGCATGGGCCCTTCGGGTCGCGCCCCGGTAGACCACCGACTCACGTGAGTCGGTGGTCTGAACAGTCAGGGGGTAGGAATGGCGGAGCTGGACGACTGGACGTGCGAGTACAACGGGCTTGTCATGGGGGTGCCCGACTCTGCCATTTCCCTGGTAGCCGTTGACGGCCTGCTTTCGCTGCCCGATGTGCGGACGGCAGACCTAACCCTTGTTCAAAGGCACGGGCTCTACCCTGGCGACGACTATATGAACGGGCGTGCCGTGACGCTCACGCTTGAGGTCTACGGCGCAACGCGGGAAGAGTTCACGGACGCCGTGAGCGCCGTGTACGCGGCGTTCGTGCCCGCAGACCGGGAAAGTCCCCTACGGTTCCACTTCCCCGGCGTGGCGGGCGACAGAACGGCTTTCGTGAACGTCCGCCCGCGCAAGCGCACCGCCCCCCTCGATCTCAACTTCGCGCACCGCGTGTGCAACGTCGTGGTCGAACTCTTCGCTACCGATCCGTACATCTACGGGGACGCTCCGGTCTCGCTGGGGCTGTCAAGTCCGTGGCAGGGGTCGAACCCCAAGTTGTGGTTCCGGCAGGTGGGTTCGGTGCCCGCGCTTCCCGTGATCAAGCTGGACAACGCGAGGAATATCAAGCTGACAGACGAGATCACCGGGCAGTTCTTCGGCCTCGCGTACAGCGGCAGCGCGACCATCGACAGTGCCGCGCAGACCGTGATCAGCGATACCGGAGCCCCCCTTGGTGGGCAGATCACCCCGGGCTCGATGTGGCCCGAATACTCCTACGGCAACCATCGGCTGAGCCTCTACAGCGAAGCGACCACGCGGGCGACGTTGGCTGAGTTCTCGTGGCGGAACAGGTGGGCATGATGAGTGCTATGTATTCCGTCGTTCAGACGGAGCTGAAAAGCGGCAACGTGATAGCCGCGCTGCCGGTAACGGATATCCAGTTCACGCATGCGCTGAATGCCGCCGGTACCGCCACGGTGGGAATTCCGCTCTTCGCGCCGGAAGCCGACCCCGAAACCCTGAGCCCCGGCGTGAGCGGGCTTGTCGTGCTGCGGGACGGCGTCCCGGTGTGGGGTGGGATTCTCTGGGCTCTCGCTGCCGACCTTGCGGCGGGAACCCTTTCGTTGAACGCGTCCGGCTTTCACTCCCACTACCAGGGCCGCCACTTCACTGACGGGTGGACGGCCAAGAGCAAGGAACAGGCAACCATACTGAAGGATTGGTTCGCCTATTTCAACGCCGACAACGGCATTGGCACGGACACCGGCCTTGTGCAGCCAACCGGCCACGTGCGTACCACGGTGTGGACTCGCTACGAGCTGAAGAATGTTGCCGAGGCGATCGAAGAGCTTGCCGACAACGTCGGCGGATTCAACTTTCGGTACGTGCCCCACTGGGTGACGGTCGGCAGGAAGGTGGGGCACCGGTTCGTCATCACCAGCCGTTCCGGCGCGGTTGCCTCGCGCTCGCTGACGCACCGCGTGAACTGCAATGTGACCAGCGTCAGCTATGACAGCACGGCCCTATGCACGGTCGCCTACGCGACCGGGGCCGACAAGGGCAACGGGGAAAAGCTGGTCGGCATCGTCGAGAACCGCTCGCTTGCGACCCGCATGCCCGAACGCGTCATGGTCGGCGCGTACACCGACGTGAAGGAAACACGGACGCTCATAGACAAGGCACAGGCAACCATCAATGCGGGCGCTGTGCCGGTAGCGATTCCGGAACTCACCCTCTACCCCGACCGGTTCAGCCCACTTGACTTCGTGCCCGGTGAAGTGGCAGCCATCAGCGTTGACGCCGGGTATGTCGCGCTCTTCGATGAATTCGTGGTGACCGAATGCGCGACCACCGTGGACGCGAACGGAAGCGAGAGCATCCGGCTCGCTCTAGCGAGTAGGGAACTGTGGAGTAATGCCAACCCAAGCTAACGCCGTCCCCCCGTCGCTGGTGGGTGAACTCGCCGAACTCAAGCGGCGCATGACGGCCATTGAGCGGGCCCCGCTGGACGCCAACAAGTTCGACCGCTACCCCGTCGTCGAGTGGGCCACGCAAAGCAGACCCCCAACAGGGGGCAACATCTGGTCGTCCGTGGGGATCGCGAACGCTACGGGGCTCTCGTTCGATCGCGTGGAGGTGAAGTTCATTACTGACCTTCTCCTCACGGGCCGACGTGAGGCCGAAGTGCGGCTAGCTGCATTCCGGCACACCGGCAGAGCTGAACGGGAGATCGTCAGCGCGTCCGCCGTCCTGAACCTCACCGGGACCACTAACCGTGTGGTCGGTGTTGTCGTCATGCGCTGGGTCCACGGGATTCCTTATGGCTGGGACTACGCCGACGACACCACCATTTACACCATCGAGCTACAGCACCGATACAAGATGGGGCCGGACGACCCGAAAGGGCAGACCATCTATGCCGTTGCCGCCGTCGAAGGAAGCAGCAGCGACGGAATTCTCAACTGGCAGTATCAGGCGGATTCCCAAGGCAGGCAGCATTGGATCACCAGCTACCGCGCAGGGAGTAAATGGGCACCCGACTTCGTCACCGTTCCCAATGCAGATGACGGCGCGTACAGGATTTCTCCGATGCACTACTGCGTCGGCCTGCCGCAAAGCCGAATCCCGGAAGCCACCCCGAAAGGCTGGGCGTGGGGGCGCGGGACAAGCGCCTCATGGGGCCGTGACCCCGATCTCACGGAGGAGCATTTCAGCGTTTGAGGGGAGGGATCAATGGACTTCACCCGGCTGTATGGGGCCGCCGAAATCGCCCTGCCCCTTCTCGCCTTCCTGGCTTTCTCGCTGCACAGATTCCGTGCTGGCATGGAAGCGTCATGGAGACAAGAGGCGGAAGCCTACCGGAGCAAGTCGGAGCGGCAGTCTGAAGAGCTAGCCGCACTACACGCCGAGGTTCGCGCGCTGCGGCGTGAAAACGCAGAGTTGCGGACTCAGATCGCCGAACTTCTGAGCCGCTGACCACACACACCAGACCACCGACTCGCGCGAGTCGGTGGTCCTTCATGCCTAGGGGGCCCGCTTGCCGCTCTCACTCCCCGCCAGCATTCCCACGGTCGCGGTGCACGGCACCTACATGGGACCCGACGGACGGCCGCTTGCCGGGACGGTGACGTTCTCTGCGCCAACGCTGATTACGTTCCCGGACTCGGACCTGTTCGTTGCCGGTCCCGTCGTCGCCACCCTTGACGAGAACGGCCGCTTTTCCGTCCGTCTACCGGCCACCGACGCGCCCAACATGCAGCCGTCCGGCTGGTCCTACGTGGTCAAGGAGAACCTAAGCGGCGTGATCGGCGGGCGCACGTTCAGCGTGCTACTGCCCAAGGGGGTGCCGGACGTTGACCTTGCCGATATCGCCCCCGCCGATCCGTCCACGCCCAACTATGTGCCCGTGGCGGGCTCGCAGATCTTCACCGGCACGGCCGCGCCGACTTCCGAACTGGGGCGTGACGGCGACTTCTTCACGCAGTACGACACACGAACACTGTTGGGTGTCACGTCCACAACGGTCACGATGTGGACCAGGGCGCGCGGCACGTGGGCGAGACTGGGCGACGCGCTGAGGGGGGCCGCATGGTACGCCAGCACGACCACGCCCCCCAGCGACGACGCCACGCCCGGTGACTTCTTGCTGCGGGCCGACACAGGTGACGTGTGGCAGCGCCAGGCGTCCGGCTGGGGCAATGTCGCGAACCTCATGGGCCCGAAGGGCGACACGGGGCCGATCGGCGCCACGGGTGCGACCGGCCCGCAGGGGCCACCCGGCGCGGACAGCGTCGTTCCCGGCCCGCAAGGACCGAAGGGCGACACGGGGCCGGAAGGGGCGCCCGGACCTATGGGCCCGCAGGGACCGAAGGGTGACCCGGGGAACGGGTCGGTCAACTCCGTGAACGGGGACCTAGGGCCGGAGATCATGTTGGATGCTGCCGACGTAGGCGCAATCCCCGCCGCCGACAAGGGTGCTGCGGGCGGGGTCGCCGCGCTGGACGGCTCAGGCAAGGTGCCCGCCACTCAGCTACCGGTCATGGCCGACCCGAATGCCGTCACGAGCGTCAACGGCAAGCCCGGCCCGACCGTGACTCTCGCCGCTGCCGACGTGGGCGCCATGGCGGGCAGCGACGGCAGGACGGTCGGCTCCCTGTCACTGGACGGCTCGGCGAGCACCTACCGACCCATCAGGCTCCAATCCGGCGGCATCGACCGCTGGCAAGTGCAGCTCGACGGCACTGCCGAGAGCGGTAGCGACGCGGGCTCGAATATCCGGATCAGCGCACGCCGTGACGACGGCAGCGACGCGGGCATTGCGCTCTTCCTGCGTCGCTCAGACAGGCGGTCGGCATTTGGCACAACGTCACCACTGGGTGGCGCACAGGTAACCGCCGCCGGAGCGGTCGGCATGATCGATATCCCTACCGACCCGGCTAACGGGCCGGGCGGTGTACAGCTCTACTCCAAGAGCGGCGTGCCGCACTTCAAGCGAGGCGACGGCACGGCGTTCCCTGTCTCTCCGGCAGGGCGGAACGCGTGGACCCCGCAAGCACTGGGGTTTCAGGCGTGGTCGGTTGACCCGGCTTCCGTTGCCAACCCCACAACTCTCAAGGCCGCCGTGGTCGGGCGCATCTACCTCTGCGGAATGCACATCACCGAGCCGACCCCGGTAAGCCACGTGGTCATCATGGCGCGGGGGTGGGCGGGCTCGACGGCTATCCCGGCAGCGCGCTTCTATGCGGGTATCTACAACGAAGCCGGTTCACGCGTTGCCACATCAGGATTGGTGTCCAGTTTGCCCGCCGCCGGTCAGCTCAGCGGCTCGGCAGCAGGCATGCGGGACAACCACATCGGAGCGGTTCCCGTGCCGCTGACCACTTCCCCGACTCTCCAACCGGGACGCTATTGGTCTGCGTTCCTCATGTCGGCAGGCGGCGCCTCGGATTTCTACTACATGCACATACAGAATGAGGCCCCCTCGAATCCGGGGAACTTCTTCTTGGGCGCGGCATTCCAGCGCCATTGGTGCATCTCAAGCGGCCAAACTTCCCTGCCGACAAGCGTGAATCAGTCCACGGGGGAAGTCGGGCTAGACCCCGCAATCATGGCGCTTGCCCTTATCTGACCACCGACTCGCGTGAGTCGGTGCCTATGCCCCGTCCGGAGATTCCGGGTGGGGCCTTCTCGTGAGAGGAAGCGGACGCATGGCACGATTCAGCGGCGCTACGTGGCGACCGATCCCACGCAACTTCACGGACGGCGGACAAGAGGCCGTAAACGGCATCGTCGTCCACATCATGGATGGCAGCCTTGCCGGTACGGATTCGTGGTTCCGCAACCCCGACTCAAGGGCGTCCAGTCACTTCGGCACCGGACGTAGCGGCGCCTTGTACCAGTGGGTTGACACGACTGACCGCGCGTGGGCGCAGGGGACCGGAAACCGCACTTGGTTGAGCATCGAGAACGAGGGACGCGGGGGCGACTCGCTCACAGAGGCTCAGCTCAACCGGTGCGCTGAGGTGCTGGCGTGGGCCCACAAGACGCATGACGTGCCGCTACAGCTCACGTCCAGCCCCACGGGCCGAGGGCTGGGCTACCACGGCATGGGTGGGAGCGCGTGGGGCGGGCACACATCGTGCCCCGGGGGCAAGGTCGTTGCCCAGCTTCCCGAGATCGTGAAGCGCGCCAAGGCTCTCGCAGGCAAGCCGCCCGGTTACCAGCCGTTCCCCGGGGCCGCGTGGTTCAAGGCGAACCCCAAGAGCCCCGTCGTCACAGCCATGGGCAAGCGTCTCGTAGCCGTGGGGTGTGGGCGGTATGCGTCTGGTCCTGGTCCTCAGTGGACCGAGGCCGACCGCGCGAGTTACGCGGCGTGGCAGCGCAAGCGCGGATTCACCGGCAAGGACGCCGACGGGTGGCCGGGAAGGACCACGTGGGATGCGCTCAAGGTGCCTCGCGTTTCGTAACGCAGGGTACATCCCGCGGTGGCCGAGAATCCTCCCAGAAATGGACATAGGGGAAGCCGGCGAGCTGCGGATTTTTCACTCACAGTCACGAAAGGGAGATAGCCGAATGACCTTCATCAAGGACCACGCCACCCGGCTTTACGCCGTCCTGGTCGCCGTGCTCGCCCTGGTCGCGCACTACGCCCCCGCGCTGCCGTCCGCGCTCATCCTGGCCGTCGCTGCGGCCGTGCTGGGCACCGGTGAGGCCGTGCAGCGCGTAGAGAACGGCAAGACGCTCGATGCGCTTGAGACGGCCGGAATCGTCGTCCGGCGCCGCAAGCTGTAAGGCAGGCAACTCCGGCGCTCCCGTGGGTGGGGAAGAACACCTAGCCACGGGAGGTAAGCCCCGCATGGGACCCCCGCACATCGCTCTCATCGGTCGCGCCCGCTCCGGCAAAGACACCATTGCCGCCCGGCTGGTAAGCCACCACGCCTACACGCGAATTGCGTTCGCTGACCCGCTCAAGGAAATGGCCTTGAGCATCGACCCAATCGTTGCTTATGAGCCTTCGGGTTACGAGCCCTTGCCGATACGGCTGACTGACGTTGTGCGGCGCGTCGGCTGGGAACGCGCCAAGGACGAGTTCCCGGAAGTTCGGCGCACGCTACAGCGAGCCGGACAGGCGGCGCGCGACCACGATGCCGGGTTCTGGCTCGGTATCGCACTGGACAAGGTGGACGTGGCCGACGCGTGGAACCTCCCCGTTGTCATCACGGATTGCCGCTACCCGAACGAAGCGGCGGCACTCAAGGCACGTGGGTTCAAGCTGGCGAGAGTCACCCGTCAGTGTGCCAGCGACCGGACGGCCCAGCACCAGAGCGAGACCGCGCTAGACGGCTATCCGGCCGACGTGACCATTGCCAACACAGGCACGGTTGATGACCTCAACCGCCTTGTAGATCAACTCACTTGACGACACGTCAAGAGCGATTGGCAGGCCCCTCACTTGCATCCGTGCAGGTGGGGGGCTTCTTGCGTTTGAGCCACCGACTCACGTGAGTCGGTGAGTTGCGCGCGCGTGTGCGCGTGTGCCATTGTGGGCCCCGCAAGCACCACAGCAAGCGGGGCCGAAGGGGACGGAGGGGCGGGCGGTGAGCGAGTCCGTTAGCGACATACAGCGTTGGTTGGATGAGGAGCCGTCTCGCGGCTTCTGCGTCATCGGCAAGGGCAAGTCGAGCCACATCAGTCGTGGGAACGACGAAAGCCTCTGCGGCAGGCTCATGCTGACCGCCGGAAGCCGGTACATCGACCCGATCGATTCGTTCGACTACATGCCTTGCCGGTCTTGCTGGAAAATCATGGAGCGCGAAAGCGCCGAACTGGAAAAGGCGGGGAACGTGGCTGCAAAGCTCAAGCTGAGCGAGGTTCGCGGAAATGTCCAGATCGGCAGCGCGACGGGAAGCGGCGGGGTGCCGCACGCCATCAAGGAGACGACCGAAAGCGGAAACATTCCCTACTGCTCCGTCAAACTGAAGAACCCCCTTCGGAGCTGGGGCCCCGCCACGGACCAGAATCCCAACCTTGAGCTTTGTGCCGCGTGCAGCAAGGTCGTTCCCACGGGCCCCGTGGCCGTCTCCGTAGAGAATTCGAAGATTCCCGAACCGGGGCGCTCGATCCCCGCTACAGTAACCACGCCGGTTGACGCCGACACCAACGAAGAGAAGACGGAGAAGGACACCATGGCCGCGAAGGCGACGATGCTCAAGGAAGCTCAGGACAAGGCCGCTGAGGAGATCCGGGCGGACATTGAGCGCCTGCCGTCTCTCATCGCTGAGGGCAAGGACGATTCGGCCAAGGAACTCGCCGACCAGATCACCACCGCGATTCAGGCGATCACCGGCACGGGCGCCGCCGCCATCAAGGCCAAGCTCCGCGCTGAGTTTCAGAAGACGAAGAGCGACGCCGAGAAGGCGAAGGCGGAGAAGGCGAAGGCGAAGGCGGAGAAGGCCGCCCCGGTCGTTCTGGCCACTCAGGACTTCATGAAGGTGGAGGGTGTCCCCAACCGAATCGCTGCGGCTGCCGATAAGGTCAGGAAGGTTGCCGGAGAGAAGTTCGCCCGGGGCAAGGAGGTGGCCGAAGCCATCTTCGACATCCGCACCCACATTCTTGACAAGGACGGCGACCCCGACCTGACCGCCCGCAGCGACCAGGCCAAGAAGGCTGCCACCAAGGTTTACGACACCGTCCTTGAGGGTCTGCCGGAAGAGGGCACGGACGAGAACGCCGACATCATCCGTGAGGCCATTGGGGACATCAAGAAGGACGTCCGCAACGCCATGACCGATGTACTGGTTGGCTACGTCCGGTCGCTGGACACCACCCCGGACGACCCCGAAGAGCTGAAGGTGGTCGAGGCGGAGCGGGCGCGCTTCAAGAAGGCGCTTGAGGCGTTCCCGGACATGAAGCCGTCCGACGCGATCAACGCCTACTACGAGAAGGCGGGCAAGGCCCTGCCGACGCAGACCCGCGCGGAAATCGCGAGGGCGAACCGCGAGAAGAAGGCGCTTGAGCGCAAGAAGATCGAAGAGGCCGTTGCAGCGGGCGAGATCTCGCCCGAAGAGGCCGAGGCGACCCTCAGTGCGGACGGCAAGGAGGAGGAGAAGAGCCCTAGGGAACTCCGCGCCGAATGGGTCAAGAAGACCGAGAAGGCGTTCAAGCGCCAGATCAAGGCCATTGCGGCGCTTGAGGACCCTGCCGAGCAGGAAGAGGCGCTTGATGAGCTGACCGCCCTTCTGACGGCCATGCGCAAGGAACTCAAGGCCCAGCAGTAGGACCGCTCAGGTAGTCGCAGGGAAGCCCCCGGACCTTACGCGAAGAGTCCGGGGGCTTTCCGTCAGACCACCGACTCACGTGAGTCGGTGCCTAGGAGGGGAGGACCGATGACCGGCGAAGTCATGGGGGTAATGCGGTGCGCCGACTGCAAGAAGGGGTTCATGGCGTGCCCCGAGTGCGTCAACGTTGTGCGCATCGACCCTGAGACCGGCTTGCCGCCCGATGTGGTCGTTCTGGACGGCGAGGCACGCCACAACCCCAATCCTGACCCGGCCGCCTTCGAGCGGTCCGTGAAGCAGCCGGTGTGCGATGACTGCGTTGCCTACCGCAACGAGCTGACCCGCGCAGGCAGCGAAAGGGCCCGGCACCATGACGGGACGGTCATGCTCGCTGCCGACCGGCACCGGATGCACCACCGCTGACCCTGAGCGCCCGTCTGAGCGCCTTGTAGCCCCGTCTGGCCCCCGTGGGTCGGGCGGGGCTACTTCATGCCCGCAGACGGGCGCGCAGGGGTCCTCAAGGGCGTGGGCAACCTCCGCGCTCCCCGGCTAGGTGACAGCGAACCTAGCCGAAGGGGGTACGCGTGGGACGCGTACGCACTATCCAGCGAGGCGGCAGCCGCTTCTACATCCACCCGGACCGGCCGGAGATCAAAGCCCCCGGCGTAACGTCCGTGGTGTCGATGCTGCCCAAGCCCTTCCTGAACTTCTGGTACGCACGCATGACGGCGGAACTGGCCGTTGACAGCCTGCCGTTCGTCGCGCAGATGGCGGAGCGCGACCGGCAGGGGGCAATCGACTACCTCAAGGGTGCCGCGCGCCGGTACACGAAGACGCGCGCCGACGTGGGCAGCGACGCTCACGACCTGTTCGAGCGCATGATTCGGGGAGCCGACCGGCTCACTGAGCGCGACGCACGCGGGGAGTTCGTGACGCGCGTCCACCCCGACCTTGAGCCATACCGGGAGCGCTTCGCCGATTTCCTGGCAGCGGTGAACCCTGAATTGGTCCGCGCCGAAGACGTGGCATGGAGCGACCAGCACGACTACGCCGGGTCGTTTGACGCTGTACTCCGCGTGTGGCTGGACGACCACGGCAAGGCCACACCGGACCGGTCCGGCACTCCGCATCTCCTGATCGCGGACTGGAAGACCAGCAAGGACACCTACCCCGACGTGGCCTTGCAGATGAGCGCCTACGCGCACGCCGACCGGATCATTGCGCCGGACGGGACGAGTGGGCCCATGCCGAAGTTCGATGGCGGCGCAGTCCTGCACATCACCCCCGAACTGTGGTCGTTCAAGCCGGTACGGGTCGATGACACCGTGTTCAAGTTCTTCCTCGCGCTCCGGAAGGTGTTCACGTGGGACCGTGAGGTTTCCAAGACGGTCATCGGACGCCCGATTGCCAAGAGCGCGACCGGCCTTGAGACCGGCACTCAGCGCCGGGCCCGGTAGTCGGGCAACCCCCTCGCTCTAGGCCAAGCAGGGGGCGGGCGCAAGACGGAGACCACCGACTCACGTGAGTCGCTGGTCGGTACCTCTTCCGCCCGCCCCTTTCCAGTCCGCCGCAATGAGGAGACCAACGCGCATGGCGCTGACCATCTTCGACACCGACCCGAACGCCCGGCCCAAGCCGAAGCCGACCTTCAGCGACGACACCGTTGGGCGGTTCCACTCCGGCCGACAGGTGGACGGCCAGCCTGAACCGCTCTCGGATTGGCGCATTTCCACGGGTGACCCCGTGGTTGCTGCGTCCGTTGCCCAGCTCTTCGGGGGCGAGCCGATCGAGACGGAGAGTACCGGAGAAAACTTCATCGACGTGTTTACCGATCGAGACTCCATCCCCATCGTACTGGACGGACGCGAGTCGATTCACGCCGACATGAAGCTCTGGAACCGAAACAAGCTAGTGCATCACTGCGACGGGTCGGTGTTTATCTCGCCGGACGACAAGAAGGGAAAGCCCTGCCACTGCCCCGAACTCTTCGCCGAGCGCAAGCAGGCAGCGAAGGACTTCATGGGGCCGTCGCCGTCCATCACGGTTACGTTCCGTCTGGCCGATGACCCGGACTTGGGAAAGTTCAAGTTCCAGACCTCAAGTTGGGTCATGGCCAGCGTGCTTCACGAGTACGACAACAGCCTTGCCGCCATCGACGGCCCGGCGCTGGCGGAACTGGCCCTAGAACTAGTCGAATACACCATCAAGAAGGGCAAGAACAAGGGGCTCGCCGTCAGCTACTACAAGCCCGTAATCAAGGTGCTCAAGAGCTATAACGACGCCATCGCTGACGAGCGGTAATGGAAATCCCCCTCATGGGCGCTGGCTTGCCCGCACCCTTTCCGCTCTTCCTCAGATGCGCACATGACGACGTGATCCGTTCCCCGCTTTGGGAGTTCGCGCCTCATGAGCGAAAGGCAGTGATCAGCGAAAGGCGGCGGCGCTTCGGCGTGAACGACGACGAAGGGCTAGACATTGGCTAAGCGGGGAGTGGTCACGGACTACGCCGGGGAAGAGCTGTACCCCGGCGATCTCATCAACTACGCGGCTCGGCAGGGGAACCGGGTGCGCGTCTCCGACGCCATCATTCAGCAGGTGACGGCTGTCCTGGTGGACGGACGGCTACGTCCCATGCTCAAGGTGCTGCCGACCGGCACTGAGAGCGGGTTCACCAAGCGCCGCACCATGCGGGCGGAGTGGATAGGCGCGGAACACGCGCGACTGATCATGGCGGACGCCTCGCGGTACGGCGACTGACAGCGGCACGACCGGCGATCAACACAAGGGCCGGACGGTTCCCAAGGCGGGGCCGTCCGGCCCTTTCGCCTATAGCACCGACTCACGTGAGTCGGTGGTCTGGAGAGGTATGGAGCGAATGGTTACAGCCGACGCTGCGCCCGCACTTGGAGACATGAGGCGGATGGGCCGGGGTGACACGGTATGGCTGACCCCTGGCGCCGAGAGGCGGGCCGACTGGTCAAGGTGCGTGGACGCTGCGACAGCGGCCCTCATGCGTGGCGCTGACGTTCGGTGGTGTCGTCGTGGTTAACCCGAACAAGGCGAAGGGGACGCAATGGGAATCCGATGTGCGCGATTACCTGAACACGGCGCTAGGTCTGGTCGATGAGTACGGCAAGTTTTTGGATCCGTACGACGCCCACAACGTCCGCCGCCCGGCGCAAGAGGGGGCGGCGGACGTGGGTGACGTGCACGCGGTTCCGTTCGTCCTTGAGTGCAAGAACGTCAAGCGCGCGAGTGTGCCAACCTTTCTGCGGCAAGCGGAGGTTGAGGCCGGTCACGCGGGCTTCCCGTACGGCGTCGCTGTGGTCAAGGTGCCCCGGTTGAATGTGCGACGGGGCAAGGTGCATTTCAGCGTCCGGACGTGGACGCGCGTGCGGCTCGCGCTGGGGATGTCGTCGCGCGCCTTTGCGGCCCGGTATTCCTTCGCTGCCTCGCTGCGAGGGTTGGACTCCGGCAAGTGGTACATGGCCACGCAGCTTGAGGACTTCCAATTGTTGCTGGCCGACGTGCGGGCCAAGCGTCACAGAAAGTAAAAATCCGCGGCTCGCCGGCTTCCCCTATGTCCGTTTCTGGTCGGATTCTCGGCCACCGCGGGGCGTACCCAGAGTCACGGACGGACCTGGCAACGCGCGCGCTCAAGGGGGAGTGACGGAAGGAGGCGACGGAATGACCTTCGCTCAGGTACTAGCCCGGTTCGCTGACGTGACGGAACAGCCGGACGGGGGCTATCTGGCTCTCTGTCCGGCACACCAGGACACGCGCCCATCGCTCCGCATCTGGCGCGGGGATGACCACAAGGTACGCATCACGTGCCGTGCCGGGTGCTCTGCCGGAGACGTGATCGGCGCTGCTGGGTTGGTGTGGGGAGACATGTTCAACGCGACTGGCCCGGGGGCCACGGTGCCGCGTGAGCGACCGGCGCCGGTCGGGCCGGGGCCGACGGCCGCGCTGGCGCTTTACGTAGGACAGGCCGTGGAGTGCCTACACGATCCAGTGTCGCGTGTGGGGACGCTCGCCATGGCGTACGCGGCCAAGCGCTTCGGCATTGACGAAGACCTTGCCGAAGAACTCCGGCTCGGCGCTGACGACGGGTTCAGCGCCCCCAACTTCCCCTACCGGTCCCGGGCGTTCGCGCGCCACCCACGGCTGACCGTGCCCCTTCTCGACTTCGGTGGCACGGCCCGTGGTTTGCAGGGTCGGGACCTAAGCGGGGCGTGCCCGGGGCGCTGGGTTTCGCTCCGCAACCCCGAAGGGCAGCGGTGGACCCCGTACGGCGTTTTCCGGGGACAGGGTGGCTACGGGGTCGCCCTGGTCACTGAAGGGCCGGGAGACGCGCTCACAGCGTGCGCCGTGGGCTATGACGCTGTGGCCGTCCGGGGCGCCTCCCTTGCCGGGAGCCCCGACCTTGCCGCCGAACTTGCGGAAGGGCTCAGGGGATCGCAAGTTATCGTCGCCGGGGACAATGACACGGCCGGGCAGGGGTTCACTAGGCGGCTCTCTGAAGGGCTTGCCGCCCACGGCGTGGCCGTCTACACGCTGACCATCCCCCACTCAGGCGACGATCTCACCGACTGGCGAGCGCGCGACCCCCACGGCTTCCCGTTCGCGCTCCACCATGCGGTCAAGTCGGCCCGCCCGCTGACCAGTCCGGCCGAAGCCGAGGCGGAGGCGGTCTCCGCCGAGCTGACCGACCGCACGGGCGCGGACGTGGTGACCCGCGACGAAGGCACCGAAGCGGCCCGCATCCTCGCCGGGCTCATCAACCGCTACGGCGAGTCCGACGCCATGAACGCTCACGCCCTGGTCGCGTGGGCCGACGGGTGCATACGTCACGCCCCGGGGTTGGGCTACTACGTGTGGAACGGCCGAACGTGGGAACGCTCGGAGGTTCGCGTTCGCCAGGAAATCCACCGCATGGGCGCCGCCCTGGTACTTGCGGGTGAGACCCAAAAGGCACGCGGCTTCACCATGACCACCCGCATTGATTCGTTGCTCACTGAACTTCGGAGCGTACCCACGGTGCACGTGGACGCATCGGATTTCGACAACCGGCCGGATCTGCTGAGCTTCAAGAACGGAACCGTGGATCTTCGCACGGGCACCCTTCGCCCGCATGACAAGCGCGACATGATCACGTACCGGCTCGATCTCGACTACAACCCCGATGCCGAGTGCCCGCGCTGGGAACAGTTCCTCGCGGAAATTTTCCCCGGCGACCCGGAGTTGCCCGGCTACTTCCAAAGACTCATCGGCTACGGCATCACCGGCAGCAACGCCGAACAGTGCTTCTGTGTGCTCTGGGGCAAAGGGGCCAACGGCAAGAGCGTCGCCACGGACACACTTACGGCCGTCTTCCGGGCCATCAGCCGGACCACCCCGTTCGCCACTTTCGAAGAGAAGCCGTCCGGAGGCATCCCGAACGACGTTGCCGCGCTCAGGGGCTCTCGGCTGGTCATGGCGTCCGAAGGTGAGTCCGGCAAGCCCATGTCCGAGAGCGTGCTCAAGCGCGTGACCGGAAAGGACATGATCAGCGCGCGTTTCCTGCGGCAAGAGTTCTTCGAGTTCAAGCCGACGTTCCTGTTGTTCCTCGCCACCAATCACAAGCCGAAATTCAAAGGCGCGGACGAAGGGCTTTGGCGGCGCGTCAAGTTGCTGCCTTTCACGCGGTGGTTCGCCCCCCATGAACGGGACCACGGACTTGACGCCAAGCTCATGCAAGAAGGCGAAGGCATTGCCGCATGGGCTGTCCGTGGGGCTGTCGAGTGGTACCGCGACGGACTCAAAGACCCCGCTGCCATTACCAGGGCAAGCAGTGAGTACCGGGCGACCAGTGACGCACTCGCCGGATTCCTTCCCGGTGTCCTTGAGCACTGCGACGACTCCCACGTAATGAACGGCAACGACGCTTTCAACCATTACTTGGATTGGTGCGAAGCGGAGAACTTGCCTCAGAAGGAGCGATGGACTCGCCGCACGTTCTACGGCGCTCTTGAGGAACGGGGGGTTACCCGCGTGATCAAGCGGGCGGGTGTCGCTCTCGCTGGTGTGCGTGTGGCGGAAGCGGCAGCGCGCGCAGACGGGCCCGGCATCTTCGCCAAGTAACCCCACCTACCCCGGACGGCAGACCACCGACTCACGTGAGTCGGTGGTCTGCTCGCGTTAAGGAGCGTGCACGTGCTGACCTACCGCCACCCCGTAGCCGAAGACGTGGTGAACGTCCACGTACCGGCGACCCCGGAAGAGCTTGACGCATTCACTGACTGGGCGCGGCAGGCGGCTCAGCGGGGCCCGATCGCACTGGACACGGAGACCAGCGGGCTTGATGTGTTCAGTGACGGCTACCGCTTGCGCACGGTCCAATTCGGCGACGCGCATACCGCGTGGGTTATCCACTGGGAGCGCGGGGGCCCATTTCGGCGTGCGGCGCTCGAAGTGCTGACGAAGGCTCGCCGGTTCCTCGTTCACAACGCTGCCTTTGACTGGCTGGTATTGGACGCGCATGCGGGCATACCGCTTGAGGACTTGGCGCCCCGAACCCGGGACACGCGCGTGATGGCTGCTTTGATAGACCCCCGGCAGCCGCAAGAGGGAGGCATCGGAACCGGCCTCAAGCCCCTATCCGCGTACTACGTTGACCGCACGGCCCCTGACACTCAGGGGGACCTTGTGACCGTCTTTCGCGGACTGGGGCTCACCAAGTCCAACGGCTTCGCCCGCATCAACGTAGAGCATCCGACCTACAACCTCTACGCGGGGCTTGACGTGGTACTGACGGCCCGGCTGGAACCCTGCCTTTCCGCTGAGCTATCCCGGCTGGGAGTGCGTGATCGGCTGATTGAATACGAGCACGAGATAGCCCGGATATGTGCCCATATGCAGCGTGCGGGACTCATCCTTGACGAACCGTTCACTCGTGAGCTTGACGCTGCTCTCCGCGAGGATGCCTGCGAAAACGCCGCCGTTGCCGCCCGGTACGGCGTCGAGTCGGTCAACTCCAACAAGCAAATAGCGGAAGCGCTCGCTGGTATGGGCGAGACGCTGACGGAGCGAACGGCAGGCGGGGCCGTCAAGGTGGACAAAGCCGTACTGCTCGCGCTCGCGGACATGGACTTGCAATGGAAGCGCCTGGGCGTCCGCACGCCCAATCCCCTGGCTGAAGCCGTCTTGAGGAGCAAGCGGGCGGGGAAGTGGCGTTCGTCCTATGCCGAGACATTCCTAGAGACCGTGGACGGCACAGGCAGGGTGCATCCGTTCGTCAACTCCCTGGCTGCCCGCACCGGGCGCATGAGTGTCACCCGGCCCGCACTTCAAACTCTGCCGTCCAGTGACCAGATGATTCGACGCTGCCTCCTCGCCGACGAAGGTCACGTCATGGTTTCCACGGACTTTCAGGCCGTGGAAATGCGGGTACTCGCAGCGCTCGCCGACGTGAAACGAATGAAGGAGGGTTTTCGGAGCGGCGGCGCCGACTTCGACATTCACATGTTCACGGCTCGGCTCATCAAAGGGCCTGGAGCCACACAGGGTGACCGGAAGCTCTACAAGGGATCCGGCTTCTCGAAGGTGTACGGGGGAGGGGTTAAGACGGCCGCACGCCAGACCGGGGCCAGCGAAGCCGATATGGCCCGTGCCTTTGTCGAGTACGACCGTGCGTTCCCCGAAATCCGGCGAGCGTCGGCGCGCTGGCAGCGTGAAGCACGGGCAACCGGCATGGTTACGGTGTCGGCCACTGGGCGACGGATGCCTCTTGACCGTGACCGGGTGTACGCCGTTGTCAACTACCAGTGTCAGAGCGCCGCGCGGGACCTATTGGGCCAAGCCTTGCTGAACGCCGAAGCTGCCGGACTCCTGCCGTTCATGCGCCTGCCGATCCATGACGAAATCTTGGCTTCGGTCCCGTGCGGTGACGCCGAAGGAATCGCCCGCGAATTCGAGAAGGCAATGACATTCGATCTGTTCGGCGTTCCCGTCGTCAGCGGGGCCGACATAGGGGGCCGTTCGTGGGGTTCGCTGTATGGAGCCGACTTCTAGACCACCGACTCACGTGAGTCGGTGGTCTGTTACCTCGGCGTGACCTGACTCCGCCTCAAGGATGACCGAAAGGGGAGCGCTCCGCCCGAAGGCTGAGCCCCAGTATCGCCTTTAGAACACTCAACAACCTTCCAAAAGACAAGCGGTCTAACCCGCCAACACGCCTGTTGTTGCTGGTCGTTGCGCTGCCTAGGTTCAACGCCACCGCAACGACGAAGGCAATGCGCAAGCCCCGTTCGAGCGATCCCGGACGGGGCTTTGTCATGCCCCCGCATGTCCAGACGCTTCGGTGATTCGGCTCACCAAACGGTCTAGCGCGCTCTGCCCCCGTTCCGGGCAACCCTTGCGCTCCCCAGCGGAGTGCAGCGTCCCCGGAATACGCGGAGCACTCCTTGATAGACCTCACCGAAGCCCAGATTGCCGCCGCGAAGGACAACGACCTTAAGGCCGTCACGGCAGTCGTCAAGGCAACGGAGCAGCGGATACAGCAATTGGCTTGGAAGTACGCCACTGGCGCCGGACGCACGGACCAAACCCTTGCCGACGACCTTGCCCAGACCGGACGCATAGCCGTGTGGGAAGGGCTCAAGCGCTTCAAAGGCCGCACGGTCGCGGAGTTCTTCACCTTCATGGACCGGACCCTCAAGGGAGTCATGAGCGACACCCGGAAGGAAGAGACCCGACACGGAGTCTCGCGGTCCGTGGCAGCCGCATTCGAGCGGGCGCTATCCCTCGCCGGGGGCGACCCATACGAAGCGGAGTGGGTGGCCACCACGAAGGAAGCCATGGGGGACCGGCGACTCAGCCCCGAGACCGCCTACGCGGCCCGTCTGAGTTACCAGGGACTTGAGTACCTGGACGCTCCGCGTGGCGAGAGCGAAACCGGTGAAGTCGTCACCCTGGCCGACACACTCGCCGCTGAAAGCGGCGTGCCGGTCGATCTGCTGGACCCCAGCGACTACGCGCGGCAGCGCAGCAAGAAGACCGGCCTGAAGGTGCGCAAGGTGCTTGCTCGACTCGGCGAGCAACAGCGAATCGTACTCATGGCGCTTACCGGAATCGTTCCCGTGGACTTCTACGGCACCGAACGAGACGACGAACTTGCCGCCGACTACGGCATTCCACCGCGTCAAGTCCGCGTCGTTCGCAGCAAAGCCAAAGATCGGTTCGCTGAACTCTGGCTCGCCGCCGCCTAGTCGAAAGGGTCAGCGCAATGCGTTTTGCGACCGCTGAAGGCGGAACCGTCGAAGTGACCCGCGTGGGAGCCTCCTACGACATCCACGTACGTGACGCTGCCGGGCGGACTGTCGCCACGGTGGACATGTCGGCCGATGACGCCTTCCGGCTCATGCGGAAAATCGAAGACCTCAACCCCTGAACCGCCCAACCTGAGGAGAATCGCAGTGCTGAACGTGACCCGAGAGACGAAGGCAACCCTTGCCGCGAAGGGCGGCGGGCGCGTGCTCGCGTGGCACAACGACAAGGAGCGGGGGACGCTGAGTGTCGCCGTGCCGGGTGACCGTGTGAAGCTGACCCCGACAGAAGCGCGCAACCTTGCCGCATGGCTCATAGACGCAGCGAACGCCGTCGAGACCCCGGACCGGTCGCCGCTTCGCACTGCGAGGGTCCACGCCGAAGCGCGCGCCTCCCGCTGGTAGCCGCAGACCACCGACTCACGTGAGTCGGTGGTCTGGCGTGACCGTCAGGGGCGGAGTGTCAGCGGCCCGCGTCCACCCTCCGGAGGAACGTCAAGGCTCGCTCGATCCGCTCCGGGTCGTGCTCGAAATAGCCGATGCCGGATGCACAGCTCTGGCACACGGTTCCAAGGATTTCCCCTGTTCCCCCCTTGCGGTAGGCACTGTTGCGCTGCCGTCTCGACCCTGACTCTGCGCCGCAGACATCGCACGCGCGATCCATCAGCGCATTGAGATCGTCCACCGACATGCCCAGAGCCTTCGCCAGTCGGCGCACCTTCTCTTGGCCGTGGTCCCTTGCTACGCCTGCCTCTGCTTCAGCCTTGCGCTGCTCTGCCATCTTCAGGGCTTTGCATTGCTTGCACGGCTGGGTCCGCTTCACTTCGCCGCTACGAAGGCGGCCGTTCGCGGGGAATTCGTCTACCGGTTTCGTTTCTCCGCATGCATTGCAACGTTTCGACGTATCGGGCATCGGAGCAGAATACCACCGACTCACGTGAGTCGGTGGCTCATTAAAGGGGGAGTCGTGAATCGCTCCAAGGATCACCACCCGGCGTGCTACTGGCACGGGGGATGGTCATGTACATGCGGCGGGCGCAGGCAGATGGGGGCGACGCCGGGAACCAAGGTGTTCCTGTTCGTGCTGACCATCATCGTCTTGGCTTCGCTGTTCGGAGGGTGAGGGGGGCGTCGTGGCGACCAAGGAAGAGCGTGCGGCGTTTCTGGCTCGCGTCAGTGAGGCGCTGGGGGATGCCTCAACGCCGGAGCAGGTGACGGCTGCTTACTGCCTCGTAAAGCGCGAGGGGCGAGCGCTGGGCAACTCTGCGAACTGGCAAGGCGCCTGTGACTGGCTGGTGGCCAACTACGAAGAAGCGACGGATGATGCCCGGCGCCGCTGGGTCGCCCTTGAAGGCTTCGCGATGATGGAGAGCGCGAACGATTAAAGCACCGACTCACGTGAGTCGGTGACCTGAAATGAGCCCTCGTCAGAAATGGCGAGGGCTCTTTCGTGTTTGTGACGCTGACCACATGAGAAAATCACCATGCGGCGAGATACAACCCCCGGATGAGTCGGGGAGTCTCTACTCCTACTGAGGTAGGACATCGAGCCTGGTCGCTACCACTTCCCGAACATGTGTTCTATGGTGACGGCATGACTACACACAGTGCAGGGGTCGTGCTGGTGTCGGCATGGGTGCCTGAGCTGGGGGACAACCGGCTTGACTGGCATCCGTGCCCCGACCTGCCGTCTCCTGTGGGGGAAGAGCGCATCACGACGTGCACCGACATGGGGGCCGTGCTGAGGGCCCAAGGGGCACTGGTGGCCCGTCTGCTCGCTCGGATCGGGCATTACGACGGTTTCCGCCTGCTGGCCCGTGCTCGGCTCTCAGGGGACCTCGCGGGGTCGTCTGAGTGGTACCTGAGCCCAGAGACCGGCATCTACCTCCCGTACCCGGAAGGCGTCTGGTCGGCATGCGACTACGGCCAGCACTGCCACGGCCAGGACGACGACGAAGAGCTTGCCGCAACGCTCGCAGCGTGACGGCGGACACCACCACCAACGACCACACCGGGGGAACGCCGACGCAGACGCGCCGACGCACCGCACGCCCAAGAGGGCCGCACCATCGCAGGGGTACTCATGCACCACATCCGCAACGCCGCAGCGCTCGGCGCTTCGCTCGCTGTCTTCGGACTGCTGACATGGACTTCGGCCGTCGCCGAACGCCAGCCGGAAGGCGGGCGCGGCGTGACCATCGAGCCCGACAGTGAACCGGCCGACGCCACCAAGCCCGACGGCCACACACCGGGCCCTGAGCGGCCGTCAACGGCCACTGTGCCCCCTGCGGCGCCCCAACCTCCCGCGTCCCCCGACGCGCCGCCCGCGCACGGCAGCGGCCCCGGAGTGGACGACGGCAAGGAGCTGGGCGAGAGCAACCCCGGCGAAGCAGCGACGCCACCCCGCGCCCCCGTGGGCCAGCCGAAGGACAGCGGCAGCAACCAGGACCAGGACCAGGACCAGCGTCGCGGACTGTTCGACAAGGAAAACCTTGGTGACGTGCTCGACCGCATGGCACCCGGCGGTGAACGGATCGCTGACGCGGTACCTGATTGGGCGTCGCCGCTCCGCGCCTACCTCACGACCGTTGCCGACACGGCCGTTGAGCTTGAGGTGACAGCCACCGACCCGCAGACGGACGCCGTGACCGTGACGGCCACGCTGACGGCCGCTGACGGCTCAGCAGAGGGCGTACCGCTAGTAGTTGAGGTGACGGTCACGCCACCCCCCGCGCCGCTTCCCGGGGCACCGACCGAAGTCGCCGTTGAGGTGACCAACACGGCAACGGGGGAGCGAGCGACGGCAGAGCGGGAGAGCACGCCGGAAGCGGTCACGGTCATGGCCACGGTCGCCACCGTGACGACGGTCTCTGACGTGCTGGCGGACGGCCGCGCCGCTGACGCGATCCTCACTCGCAGTGAGGCCGCGGTGCCATCTATGTCCGTTTCGCCCTAGGGATTCTCTGCCGGCTGGAGCTAAAATTTTCACGCAGAGTAATGAGCCGCCCCGCCACTCCGAGGAAGCAGAGCGGCGGGGCGGTGGGTGAAGACGGGGCCTACTCCTCGAAGTCTCCACGGCGGACGGCAGCGACGAACGATGCCCAGCCGTCCGGCGAGAAGGTTAGTGCGGGCCCGGCTGGGTCTTTGCTGTCACGGACGGGGACGATGCCTTGCGCCTTCGCGTACCCCGGGGCCCATTGAACGCACTCACCGCCGTTCACCTGGCTGTAGGACGAACTGTGCCAGTCCGCTTCTGATATGTGGGGGCGGTTGCTCATGGATAGTGATCCTTCAAAACGGCGTCGATGATCTCTGCCGACTCGTCCGGCGAAGCGGCCATGGCTCTGAGGAGATCATAGGCATCTTGCGCCGCTGCAACGTCGTCCGGCTCAGCAAGGATGTACCCCCGGGGGAACCCGTCTACGTGTACGACGTCGTTCCCTGCGTCGGCCCCGGCCCTAGGCTGCCGCCCGCCTCGCGCGGGCCCTTTGTCGCTCTTGTTGAACGAGAGGAGACCGAACGGGCTCGCCCATCCGTGGTGCTGGCCCCGGTTGCGGATGATCTGGACACGGTGAACAGGCGTCTCGGCAAGCTCACGCAAGCGCGCAAGCTGACCTTGCATGATCTTCGCGTTGCCGACGGTGTTGGTAAGAACCGCTTCGTTGAGGACAAGCCACAGACGCGCGGGCTTCTCTCGGGTTAGCACGCGCTGACGCTCAATGCGAGCCGTCACCAAGTCGTCAAGGTTGGTCGGTCGGCCCGGCCGGAGAACCGCCCGCGCGTACTCGGGAGTCTGCACCAAGCCCGGCAACAGTTGCGGATGGAACATGCGGATCTCGACTGCCTTCCGCTCCAACTCAACGTACGGGCGGAACCACGGCGGAAACGCGAACCGCAACGCTAGTGGCCACAGTCGCGCGAAGCGTCCCCCTGAGTGGGGGAACACGCGATCACACGCCTTCGCGAACTCTTCCGAGGGAAGGCGCTCGCCTGCCTCAATCTTGGCAACCAGGGAGTAACCGCAGTTGGCCGCGTCGCCTAGTTGATCCCGGGTCATCCCCAACCGCTCACGCTCTAGCCGCACTTCGTTGCCGAAGTGGCGGAGCGGTGAGGCCGCCGGGTCGTCGTCCTGGTGTTCGGTGCTCATCTGAACTCCCGAAGGTCTTGGACAGTTCAAACTGTCCAGCGGCAACCTCTAGCAACCGCTGTGCGCGGTCGGCCAGCCTGTCAGTGCATCAAGTGACGGCCCGCTCAAGGAGCGTAGCGAGAGACGGCAAGAGGTTCTCATGACTCCCACACCCCCTCAACACCACGCGGACAGCACACAGGCACCCGCCCCGGACCACGAGCCCGACGCGCCCGAGCTGGGGACGCTGGTCAAGGATCTGGGCAACGTGGACCGCCACGGCAACCCACGTGTCGGGCGCGTCGTAAACCGCTGGTGGAACTCCAAGACGTGGCTGAGGCCGGAGGGTGGAGGCTACGAGTGGTCTGCCCGTCCCGAGAATCTGCGGCCGGTTCCCTTGAGCGATCAGCTCCTTCCCCCGGTGGCTGAGGCCAATCAGCAGAGCCGCATGAAGGCGGGGTGAGCGGGCCACGCCATCTCTGCGGCGCCTCATGAACTCCGCTCCGGCTTGTTGCTGCTCTCCCACGATGAGCAACGTGCTCACGAGTATCAATTCGGAGCGGACCGCCCCGCCTTGTTCAATTCTCGGCAAGCGAATGAAGGAGGAGGGGCACCTAAAAGCTCCCGTCTGGCGGGGACGTCGGTAGGCGCCGCCAATCCCCCGCTGGACGGGCACCAAACTTCGGCCTCGATAGTCGGAGTGGCTGGCCTTAGCGCAAAACGAACAACAAAGGGAATGTATGCAGGCGCCGGTGATAAAGCCCAAAGAAAAAGTGTTGGGCGCACAGCGTATACAGGTAGCGGCCTACTACAAACAGGAGTACGAACGCGGAGTACCTATTCGTTCCCTGATGAGACGTACTGGCCGGTCCTATGGCTTCGTCCATCGGATTCTGTCAGAGTCCGGAGTGAAATTCCGAAAGCGTGGCGGAGTCACCCGAGGCGCAGGCGCTCTGCGGAAGAAAACCTGAGACTCCGTCCCGGTTGGGGCGGACGGGGGAGCACAACGGCGCGGGGACGCACCCCGCACCAAGCGAGAAGCTAGGGAGAATCACCCATGAGTGAGTCGATCAAGCTCGACAACTTCAGCATCCCGGAGTTCCCGGGCGTCCAGTGGGAGAAGTCGTCGGCTTCCACCCCGGGCACCCTGGACGACTGTGTCACCCTCGCCGCGCTGCCCAACGGTGCCGGTGTCGCCATCGGTGACACGAAGACCCGCAGCGGCATGCAGTTCACGGACTCCGAGTTCCGCGCGTTCCTGTCGGGCGCCAAGGCGGGCGAGTTCGACCACCTGCTGAACGGCTGACGCGCGAACACGTCAGCGGAACGGCCCCTCGCCACTGATGCGGCGGGGGGCCGCTCTCCTCAACCTCGTCACAGAAAGGAGAAAAGAGAATGACCTCGGCGCTTGCTCGCTTAGTCGATGACCCGGAAGTGTTCCGCCGGAAGTGGCCGGACACGCCCCGGGTGTTCAAGTCTCCCTCCCCGCGAGACATTCACTCGCTCCTCAGTCGGGACGACGCCCGCCGTATCGTCTCCGAGCCGGGATGTCAGCCCTTCCAGATGGCCATGGTTCGGGAAGGTGTATTGACCGGTTCTCGGCCGAGCGCCGATCACGTGACCGACACGCTTGGGCTTAACGGCCTGCATCTGACGTGGCCCCCGCTCATTTCGTTCTGCCGCGCATTGGCCGGAGAGCTTGGGCACCAGGTAACCGGGAATGCCTACCTGACTCCGCCGAACGCCAAGGGGTATCCGCCGCACTGGGACACCCATCATGTGTGGCTCGCTCAGGTCGAGGGGGCGAAGCTCTGGCGGCTCAACCGGCCGGTATTCACCGACCCCTTGGAGCGGCACGCTTGGACAAAGGTCGGCTTCACCCCGGAGCAGCGGGAAGCGGTGACCGCAGGAGCCCCGGACTTCGAAATCACGCTGCACGCCGGAGAGGTTCTGTGGATTCCCCGGGGATGGGTGCATCACGGCCGGACCGGCGAAGAACACAGCCTGCACGTCACGTTGGGTGTGCAGCTCTTGACCCGGCATTGGGTGCTAGAAAGGCTCGTTGACAAGCTGACGGAAGAGGTCGAGTTGCGGGCCGCGCTGCCCCCGGGCCTGAGTGACGCCGACTTCGCCCAGCTCGTTCTGGACACGGCGGCACTCGCCGTGGACACGATCAACGGGTGGGAAGAGGCCCCGGTAGGGCAGGATCTCTGGCTGGCTCAGCAGATGGCCATGCTGGGCAGGAAGTGACGAGTAGACTCCCCCACTGACCACCCAGGCGACGGAACAGCAGGGGGCAGTATGGCGGGCAAGCACCGGCGAAACCGGCTCTGTAATCACTGCGGGAAGACCGCCGGGGCGCCGTCCACGAAGTTCCCCGGAAAACAGGTCAGCCTGTTAGTTGACTTGGAAGAGTACGCGGACGAGGAGCGCATTTTTCAGGCTCCGCGCTCTGCCGATAACCCGCTGCCGCTCTTTCTGGTGTGGTGCACCGACTGTGCAACCGAGATGATCGAGGCGGGTGACCCAATCGTTGACTATCAGGAAATCGGGTTTCCGAAGGGCTCGTTAGATGGTCCGTACGCTCAAATCCTGAAGAGGTTCGGCAAGGGCCTCGATCAGCGCTGGCGCTAGTCCGTTGCGGGCTACAGTCGGAATTGGGCAGAACTCCCGCTCGGGGTGGCATCGGGCGGGAGTGCTCACGCCGCAGATGACTGCCCGCTGTTGGTCCTGGCGTCGTCGGCAGGCACAGCGAACAGCGCCCAGCCTCGGCCCCACTTCCGGCAGGCGACACGCTCAGGCAGGCGCAGCGCCGTGAAGGTGGCGGCCATCTCATGCCACTGCCGCTCTGCGTCCGTCCGGCTCAGGCAGCCGGTAAGCCGTCGTGTCGTGTCCATGCTTCGACCGTAAGCGGCGAGGCTGGGGCATACCTCCGACCGAGGTAGGAGTCAGGTCTCGGCTTGGTCACTGCGGCCGGAGCGCTCAGCTACGTAGGTGCCGCGCTGCGGCACGACGAAGACGACCCCTTCATCAACGAGCGCCGCAATGGCCCGGCGCACGGTCGGGCGGCTCAGTCCGAACTCATCTACAAGGCGGGCTTCCGATGCGATCGGGCGGTTGGGCTTCCAGTCTCCGCGCTCAATCCGCGCCTTGAGAATCCCCGCAAGCTGCCGGAACGGGGGCTCCGGCGCGTCCCGCTCAATCTGGTCGTCTGGTCCGTAGCTCATGACTTCACGCTAGCCGCACGCCAACGTCATCGCTCATGCTCTTACGTTCCTTTACGTGTCTTGACGTAAAGGCGTAGAGTCACCAACGAAAGACCCCGGCGGCGGCTGGCACCGCCCCGGGGCATGGCCCACAGCTTCCAAGGAGCTGAAGACATGCGTGACCTTATCGTGCGCCTTCTCGGGCGGCTCGCCCTGGCGCTCATTCCCGGAGCAAACCCCCGGGGGACTCTGCTGCGGTGGACTGAGGCGCTGTTCCCCGCGACCGGGAAGCACCGTGTGCCCGCCCCTGCCCCCGCTCCCGTGGTGATCTGCTCTGCGAGGCTCCCCGTGCCCGTTCACGTGCTCCGGCGCAGCATGCCGATAGTCGAAGTCCCCCGGCACCGCATCCCTCCGTACTACCTCGCCCACCTAGAGCAGCGGCAGTGCCGGAAGCGTCGTCGTGAGCTGTTCTGGGCGACGATGGGGCTCGACTACCCCGGCGTGCAGCTACGCAGGCAGTAGGCCCCTACGAGCCACTAAGCCCCGCTCTGGTCGCTGACCGGTGCGGGGCTTTTTGCTGGGCCACGGGGCGACTCGGGTCCTGGTCGGTCACGGCCCGGGGCTTTGCGCTGGCCCGTAGGCTGACCCGTATGGCGGAGACCCGGCTAGCGCTTGTGAGAAGGGCACGGAGGATCAACCGTGCTCTTGCTGAGACTTACCCGTATGCGCACTGCGAACTTGATCACGTCAACGCATGGCAACTGCTGGTCGCAACGGTGCTCAGCGCCCAGACCACGGACCTACGAGTCAACCAAGTGTCCCCGGCCCTGTTCGCCAAGTACCCCCGTCCCGCTGATCTAGCAGGGGCAGACCCGGCAGAGGTTGAGGAGCTGATCAAGCCCACGGGGTTCTTTCGCGCCAAGACTCGGAGCATCACGGGTCTGGCCGCTGCCATCGTGGCTGACCATGGCGGCAGGGTACCCAAGACCCTTGCTGACCTGGTCAAACTCCCCGGCGTGGGGCGGAAAACCGCGTTTGTGGTGACTGGCAACGCCTGTGCCTGTGAGGCGAGCAGGGAGGGTGATCCGAACCATGGTGCTAATGTGCATGCCCCCTTCGGGGTGCCCGGCATCACGGTGGACACCCACTTCGGACGGCTGGTGCGGCGCTGGCGCTGGACCGCGGAGGAGGACCCGGACCGCGTGGAGAAGGAGGTCGGCGCGCTGTTCCCCAAGAGCGAGTGGACCATGCTCTCCCACCGGGTGATCTTCCACGGCCGCCGGATCTGCCACTCCCGCAGGCCGGCCTGCGGCGCCTGCCCGATCGCCCCCCTGTGCCCGTCCTACGGCGAGGGCGAGACCGACCCGGACAAGGCCCGCAAGCTGCTCAAGTACGAGCTCGGCGGTCTGCCGGGCCAGCGCCTGAAGCCCCCTTCCGGCTACCCCGGCAAGCCCGCGCAGCCACTGGCGGGCGGCCCGCCGGCGGCCGGCGACGCCTCCGCGGGCGACGGGACCCCGCCCGGGGAGGCGCGGTGACGACGGCGGGTCCGGTGACGGTCACCGCCGAGGGGCTGCCGCAGTGGCTGCGGCCCCTCGCGCGGGCGGCCGGCGCCGTGCGCCCCGAGCAGCTCAGCCGCTTCCTGCCGCCCGCGCGCGGCGGCCGCGCCTCCGCCGTCCTGGTCCTGTTCGGGGAGGGCCCCTCGGGCCCCGACCTGCTGCTCATCCAGCGGGCCAAGTCGCTGCGCTCCCACGCGGGGCAGGCGTCCTTCCCCGGCGGCGCCCTCGACCCCGAGGACGGGGACCCGGAGGGCGACGGCCCGCTGGTGGCGGCGCTGCGGGAGGCCGAGGAGGAGACGGGGCTGCGCCGCGAGGGCGTCCAGGTGTTCGCCGTGCTGCCCCGGCTGTACATCCCGGTGAGCGACTTCGTGGTCACGCCCGTACTCGGTTGGTGGCGCACTCCATCACCGGTCGCGCCTGTCGATCACTCCGAGGTGGCCGCCGTGATGAGAGTCCCGTTGAGCGAGCTGACCGACCCCGGCAACCGGGTGCGGGTGCGCCATCCCAGCGGCCACCGCGGGCCCGGCTTCCTGGTCGGCGACGTGCTGGTGTGGGGCTTCACCGCCGGGGTGATCGACCGGGTGCTGCACTTCTCCTCCCTGGAGCGGGAGTGGGACCGCGGGCGCGAGGTGGAGCTCTCGGCCGACGCGCTGCGCCTCGACCACCGCGACGAGCTCCGACGGAGGGGCCACGGGCAGTGAACGTGCTGGACATCCTGCTGCTGCTCGCCGCCGTCTGGTTCGCCGTGATCGGCTACCGCCAGGGGTTCGTGGTCGGCATCCTGTCGGTGATCGGCTTCGTCGGGGGCGGCATAGTCGCCGTCTACCTGCTGCCCCTGGTGTGGAACCAGGTCTCGTCCCCGGACGCGCAGGGCACGGTGGTGCCGGTGCTCGCCGTGGTGGTGGTGATCGTCTTCGCCTCCGTGGGGCAGGCGCTCACCACGCACCTGGGCAACAAGGCGCGCGACCACATCACCTGGCAGCCGGTCCGGGCGCTGGACGCCACCGGCGGCGCGCTGGTCAACGTGCTGGCGATGCTGCTGGTGGCGTGGCTGATCGGCTCGGCGCTCGCCGTCACCACCCTGCCCACCGTCGGCCGGGAGGTGCGCTCCTCGCGGATCCTGGCCGGGGTCTCGGAGGCGATGCCGCACGAGGCCAACACCTGGTTCGCCGACTTCAGCGCGGTGCTGGCGCAGAACGGGCTGCCGCAGGTCTTCCAGCCGTTCCAGAACGAGCCCATCACCGACGTGCCCGCGCCGGACGCCGCGCTGGTCGGCAGCCCGGTGGTGGCGCAGGCCAGGCAGAGCATAGTGAAGGTCGTCGGCACCGCGACCAGTTGCAGCAAGGTGCTCGAAGGCACCGGCTTCGTCTACGCCAGGGACCGGGTGATGACCAACGCCCACGTGGTCGGCGGTGTGGACGAGCCGACCGTCCAGATCGGCGGCGAGGGCAGGCTGTACGACGCCACGGTGGTGCTCTACGACTGGGAGCGCGACATCGCCGTGCTGGACGTGCCGTCGCTGCCCGACAGCACCCCCGCGCTGCCCTTCGCCGACGACGACGCCGAGGCCAGGGACGACGCGATCGTGGCGGGCTTCCCCGAGAACGGCGGGTTCGACGTGCGCGCCGCCCGGGTGCGCGGGCGCCTCCAGGCGTCGGGCCCGGACATCTACCACCGCGACACGGTGCGGCGCGACGTGTACTCGCTGTTCGCCCTGGTGCGCCAGGGCAACTCCGGCGGGCCGCTGCTCACCCCGCAGGGCGAGGTCTACGGCGTGATATTCGCCAAGTCGCTCGACGACTCCCAGACCGGGTACGCGCTCACCGCCGACGAGGTGCGCGCCGACGCCGAGGCGGGCCTGACCGCCCAGGCGCGGGCTGACACACAGGGCTGCGCGCTGTAGGGGGCGCCGCGGGCCGGCAGGGCCGCGCCCTGCCGCGCGGCGCCCGCGATCCCGTCAGGCGTTGCGGGCGTGGCGGAGCCGGGCCGTCATCCAGCGGGCCCGGCGCCCGATGATGCGGGGGATCCCCACCGTGGCCGGTCCGAGGCGGTTGGCATCGACCACTTCGTTGCGGTCCGGCGGGGGTGTGAGCGGGGCAGCCTGATTCGGGGCCCGGCGGCGATTGTGAGACACGTCACGGTAGTCGTGCGTCCAACCCATACCCCCGGTTGTGCCCGCTCCTGCCACCGGTAACCGCGCCGGGGCCCGCCAATCGGCCTATGCGTCTGACCTATGCCAGGACCAACGGGCCGTGATACGGGCGGTGTTCGAACCGGGCCGGAGTGGCTCAGCGGTCGGGCTCGGGGTCCTTCAGCCAGTTGACCAGCTCGGACGAGAAGACGTCCGGGTCCTCTTCGTGGGGGTAGTGGCCGAGCCCTTCGAACAGCCGCCACCGGTAGGGCGCCTCCACATACTCCCCCGACCCCGCCGCGCTGCGAGTGCGCATCACCGGATCGAGTGAACCGTGGAGGTGCAGGGTGGGTACCCGCACCGGGCGTTTCATCCTGCGGTTGAACTGGAATCCGTCCGGCCGGAACAGCGAGCGCACCATCCAGCGGTAGGGCTCCACCGAGCAGTGCGCGGTGCTGGGGACGAGCATGGCGCGGCGGTAGACGGCGAGCGCCGCCTCGTCGGGCTTGCGGGGGCCCGACCAGTCGTGGACGAGCCTGCCGACCAGCGCGGCGTCGTCCGCGACGAGCTGCCGCTCCGGCACCCATGGCCGCTGGAAGCCCAGCACGTAGGAGCCCGCCGCGGTCTGCCGCGGGTCGGTGATCATCGCCGAGCGCCAGCGGCGCGGGTGCGGCATGGAGCACACGGCCAGCCGCCGGATCAGCTTCGGGCGCAGCGCGCCGGCGGTCCAGGCGAGATAACCGCCCAGGTCGTGGCCGACCAGCGCCGCGTCGGGCTCGCCCAGGGAGCGGATCACCCCGCACACGTCCAGGGCGAGGTTGACCGGGTCGTAGCCGCGCGGTGTGCGGTCGCTCCCGCCGACCCCGCGCAGGTCGAGTGCGGCGGCCCGGTAGCCGGCGGCGGCGAGTGCCGTCAACTGGTGCCGCCAGGCCCACCAGAACTGGGGGAAGCCGTGCACCAGCAGGACCAGCGGGCCCTCGCCGGCCTCGACGACGTGGAACCGGGCGCCGTTGGCGGCGACGTCCCGATGGGTCCACGGGCCTTCCAGCCGCACCGGCGAGGTATCAGGATCGGACATGCCCTAGAGCGTGTCACAGCGGGGAACGGCTTGGCCCGGCACCCTTCGGCCGTATTGGCCGTATTGTCGGACCGCAGGCGGAGGGGCGGGTTCCGGGGCTTCGGCATACGCGGCGGCGAGGTGGCGCGGCGGGCGCGCGGGCGGCCGCACGCCGCTCCGGACGCGGTGGCGGTGCGGTGGCGGTGCGGTCCCGGCGTCGGCCGGTCGGCGTGCGGGGCTTGGCCGGGCGCCGGGTGTCAGGGCTGGTCGGACGCCGGGCGGGACTTCACGCCCTTGAAGGTGGCCGCCGTCTCCTTCATCGAGGCGATGCTGCGCCTGGCGAACGAGATGCGCTTGACGGCCCGCGCGGCGACGAGGCCCACGACGGCCGCGAGCACCAGGAAGGCCCCGCCCACGATCAGGAACGCCCAGGCCAGGCCGAGGCCGAGGTTGTGCAGCCCGTAGGCGGCGGCGAAGCTCAGCACGGGCAGGGAGAACGCGACCAGGCCCCCCGCCACCGCCGCCGCGCCGCCGACGATGCCGCCCGTCTTGGCGTCCTGCCGCAGCTCGGCCTTCGCCAGCGCGATCTCGTCGTGGACCAGGCCCGAGATCTCGACCGTCGCCTTCGACACCAGCTCGGCGAGGGAGCTGTCCGTGCGGGTGTCAGTGTCGGCGGCGAGGACCGGCCGCTCAGCAGTGCTCATCGGGGAATCTCCGTCGTTCGTTGTCGGATGGTCCGCCGCTTTTCCGGACGGGCCCGGGAGTATGCCCGATCATGCCCAAGAGGGGACGACCGGGCCACTCCGCCCCGCCTTTTGCCCTGCCGCGCCGGGGTGACACCGCCGCCGGAGGGGGCGCGGGGCGCGGGTGACCGCCCTCAGCCGCCGTCCTCGGTCCCCCGCCCGCCGCCCAGGCGGGCCTGCTCGGCGAGCCTGCGGTGCTCGGCGGCCTTCGCGTCGTACAGGGCGGCCATGCGCTCGTGCCACGCCGGGTCGTCGCGTTCGTAGATGTCGGGGATGGCGTTGCCGTCCTCGTCCCGCTCCTCCTCGGCCAGCAGGTCGCGGTAGCGGCGGTTGCGCAGCTTGATCAGCACCCCGGCGGCCAGGGCGGCGATCAGCGACCCCGTGAGCACCGCGGCCTTCACCCGTTCGGCGGTTTCGGGGGAGCCGGGGAACGCCAGGTCGCCGATGAGCAGGGAGACGGTGAACCCGATCCCCGCCAGCACCGAGACGGCGAAGACGTCCGCCCACTCCAGATCGGGGTTGAGCTCCGCCTTGGTGAAGCGCGCGGCCAGCCACGAGCCGCCGAATATCCCGATGGCCTTGCCCAGGAACAGGCCGAGCACGACGCCCAGCGGTTCGGGCTCGGTGAACACCTCGCCCAGGGCGCTGCCGGACACCGCCACCCCGGCCGCGAACAGCGCGAACAGCGGCACCGCCAGCCCTGCGGACAGCGGCCGCACCAGGTGCTCCACGCGCTCGCCCGGCGAGTGCTCCTCACCCTCGCGCCGCACGCAGCGCAGCATCATGCCCATGGCGACACCGGCGACGGTGGCATGGACGCCGCTGGCGTGCATCAGCCCCCACACCACCACGCCGAGCGGCACGTACACGTACCAGCCGCGCACGTCCTTGCGCAGCAGCAGCCAGAACACCGCCAGCCCGGCGAAGGCCCCGGCGAGCGCGAGGAAGTCCAGCTCGGAGGTGAAGAAGACGGCGATGACCAGGATGGCGCCCAGGTCGTCCACCACCGCGAGGGTGAGCAGGAACGCGCGCAGCGCGGACGGCAGCCCGGTCCCGAGCACGGCCAGCACCGCGAGGGCGAACGCGATGTCGGTGGCCATGGGCACGGCCCAGCCCGCGGTGTCACCGCCGGCGCCCAGGTTGACGGCCGTGTAGATCAGGGCGGGCACCGCCATGCCGCAGAAGGCGGCGACGACGGGCAGGGCGGCGGCGGCCGGGTTGCGCAGCTCCCCCGCGACGAGCTCGCGCTTGAGTTCGATGCCCGCGACGAAGAAGAAGATCGTCAGCAGGCCGTCCTTGGCCCAGTCGGCCACCGACAGGTGCAGGTGCAGCGACTCCGGACCCAGGTGGTGGTCGCGGACGTCGGTGTAGAGGCCGCTCAGCCCGGTGTTGGCGAGGACCAGCGCCGTGACGGCCGCCAGCAGCAGGAGCATCCCGCCGACGGTCTCGGTGCGCAGCGCGTCCGCGACATAGGTCCGCTCGGGCAGCGACAGGCGGCCGAGGAAGACGGAGCGGCGGGTGGGCTCGGGCGGGGACGGCTGCTGGGAGGGGCTGGGCTTGGCGGACAAGGGGACGACCTCCGGCTGGTGGCGGGGCATGCGTGAACCGATGCCGACCAGACTTCCCGGCGCGCCCTGTACCGACCTGTCCCTGCTCGATGCCCTCCCGGTGGCTCTCTTCCCGCGGTCCGCGGCCTTCGGCGGTCCGCGGGGACGGTCCTGGCTTCCCTGCGGTCCGATGGTCATCCCGTATGACCGCGAGCCAGCATACCTACGCATGCCCCGTCTGACGTGGGCCAATCCGGCGCTCACCGGCGCGGGCGGTCTCCGGGGTAGAGAAAGGGGCGCCTTCGGCGAGCGAAGGCGCCCCCTGAAGGGCGGGCAGCCCGGTCAGTCCTCGCTGGGCGCGCTCGGCAGCTTGGCCTGGATCAGCTCCATCACGGTGGAGTCGGTGAGCGAGGTGATGTCACCCAGCTCGCGGTTCTCCGCCACGTCCCGCAGCAGACGGCGCATGATCTTCCCGGAGCGGGTCTTGGGCAGCTCCGCGACCGGCAGGATGCGCTTGGGCTTGGCGATCGGGCCGAGGGTCCGGCCGACGTGCGCCCGCAGCTCGTCACTGAGCCCCTCGTCCTCCGACGCGCTGCCGCGCAGGATGACGAACGCGACGATGGCCTGTCCCGTCGTGGCGTCCGCCGCGCCCACGACGGCCGCCTCCGCCACCTTCGGGTGGGAGACCAGCGCGGACTCCACCTCGGTGGTGGAGATGTTGTGCCCGGAGACCAGCATGACGTCGTCCACCCGGCCGAGCAGCCAGACGTCGCCGTCGTCGTCCTTCTTGGCGCCGTCGCCCGCGAAGTACCTGTTCTCGAAGCGCGACCAGTAGGTGTCCAGGTAGCGCTGGTCGTCGCCCCAGATGGTGCGCAGCATGGACGGCCACGGCTCGGTGAGGACCAGATAGCCGCCGGAGCCGTTGGGCACCTCCTTGGCCTCGTCGTCCACGACGGTGGCGGCGATGCCCGGCAGCGGGACCTGCGCCGAGCCCGGCTTGGCCGCGGTGACGCCCGGCAGCGGGCTGATCATGATGGCGCCGGTCTCCGTCTGCCACCAGGTGTCCACCACCGGGGTTCGGTCGCCGCCGATGTGCTTGCGGTACCACACCCACGCCTCCGGGTTGATCGGCTCGCCGACGGAGCCGAGGACGCGCAGGCTGGACAGGTCGAAGCCGGCCGGGATGTCGTCGCCCCACTTCATGCAGGTGCGGATCGCGGTCGGCGCGGTGTACAGGATCGTCACGCCGTACTTCTGGACGATCTCCCACCAGCGGCCCTGGTGCGGGGTGTCCGGGGTGCCCTCGTACAGCACCTCGGTGACGCCGTTGGCGAGCGGCCCGTAGACGATGTAGGAGTGCCCGGTGACCCAGCCGACGTCGGCCGTGCACCAGTACACGTCCGTCTCCGGCTTGAGGTCGAACACCGCGTGGTGGGTGTACGCCGTCTGCGTCAGGTAGCCGCCGGAGGTGTGCAGGATGCCCTTCGGCTTCCCGGTGGTGCCCGAGGTGTACAGGATGAACAGCGGGTGCTCGGCGGGGAAGGACTGCGGAGTGTGCTCGTCGGACTGGCCGTCCACCACCTCGTGCCACCACAGGTCGCGGCCCTCGGTCCACCCCACGTCCTGCCCGGTGCGGCGCACCACCAGGACGTTGCGCACCTTCGGGGTGCGCGAGACGGCCTCGTCCACGGTGGGCTTGAGCGAGGTCGGCTTGCCGCGCCGGTGGCCGCCGTCGGCGGTGATCACCAGCCGGGCGTCGGCGTCCTCGATGCGGGTGGCGAGCGCGTCCGCGGAGAAGCCGCCGAACACCAGCGAGTGCGGCGCGCCGAGGCGGGCGCAGGCCAGCATCGCGACGACGGCCTCCGGGATCATCGGCATGTAGATCGCGACCCGGTCCCCGGCCCGCACGCCCAGCTCCGTCAGCGCGTTGGCGGCCTTGCAGACCTCGCGGCGCAGCTCCGCGTAGGTGATGGTGCGCGTGTCGCCGGGCTCGCCCTCGAAGTGGATGGCCACGCGGTCGCCGTTGCCGGCCTCGACGTGCCGGTCCACGCAGTTGTAGGCGACGTTCAGCTCGCCGTCGGCGAACCATTTGGCGAACGGCGGGTTGGACCAGTCCAGCGTCTCCTGCGGTTCCTTGCTCCAGGTGAGCCTGCGGGCCTGTTCCGCCCAGAACCCCAGCCGGTCGGCCTCGGCCTGTGCGTAGGCCTCCGCGGTGACGTTCGCCGCGGCCGCCAGCTCGGCCGGCGGCGGGAACCTACGGTCTTCCTTGAGGAGGTTGGAGAGGGAAGGGTTCTCGCTCACTTTCCCGTCTCCTTCCCGAGCAGGTTCGCCAGGCTCTCGTTGCTCACGACATCTCCCTTTCCGGGCGTGTCACGGGTGTCCCGGGGGCTAGCTCATCAGGAGCACGATCGCCTGACAAGGGCCGACGTCCGCGCGCCCCGTCCGCATGCCCCGTTCGCGGACGCCGCCGGCGGGCCGCGCGCGCCTCCGCGGACGGCGGCCCGCGCGGACCCGGCGAGGGCTCCCGGTGCGGGCGGGAGCCCCGGCGGCGGCGCCGCTACGGCGCGCAGCCGCACACCTCGGCGTCCGGCCGCACCGGCTCGAAGGCGCCGGAGACCGGGTCGAGCAGGTACGCCTGGGCGGCGGTGAAGTCGAAGTACATGCCCGTCACGTGCAGGTCGCCCGCCTTCTCCCGCTCGGCCACGCACGGGTGCGCCCGCAGGTTCTCCAGTTGCCGCACCACGTTGGCCAGCGCCAGCCGCTCCACGTCGTCGGCGGCGGGCCGGTCGCCGAGCCGGGGCGCGGCGTCGCCCAGCCGCTCCAGGCTGGGACGGCCGTGCCGCAGCCAGCGGGCCATCGAGGTGTCCGCGTCACCGTCGCGGCCGCCGCGCAGCAGCGTCTGTATGGCGCCGCAGCCGGAGTGCCCGCAGACGGTGACGGTGCCGACCCGCAGCACCTCCACGGCGTACTCGATGGCGGCGGCCACCGAGGCGTCGCCGTCCTCCTCGTGGGGCGGCGGGACCAGGTTGCCCATGTTCCGCACGGTGAACAGGTCGCCCGGGCCGCTGGAGGTGATCATGCTGGTGACCAGCCGGGAGTCCGCGCAGGTCAGGAACAGGTGGGACGGGCGCTGGCCCTCGCGGGCGAGCCGGGCGAGCTCGGTGCGCACCAGCGGCGCCGTCTCCCGCTGGAAGGTGCTGACCCCGCCGACCAGCCGCACGCCGCCGCAGGCTGCCGGCCCGGCCGCGGCGCGGGAGCCGTCGAGCCCGGTGCCGCCCCACGGCGTCCACGGCCGGCGTCCGGCCGCGCCCACCGGCGGGGCGCCGCCCCACGCGGACCCGCCGGGCGCTGCGGGCTCCCGCTCGTCCCGTCCCGCGGAACCGTCCTGCTCCCGCTCGTCCCGCCGCGACCCGTCCCGCTTGGTGAGCCCGTCCTGCTCCCGCTCGTCCCGTCCCGCGGACCCGGTCCCACCCGGGGACCCGGGCGGCCCCGACGGCTCGAAGGGGGCCGGCTCCCGCGTGTACCGGCCGGGCTCGCCGTGGACGGCCACCGTGCCGCCGCGGGCCTCGTGCCCGGCCCGCCACGCCTGCACCGTCTCGGACGCGGCGTGGTCCATGGAGGAGGCTCCGAGCTCCAGGACCGCCCGCGCCCCGTCCGGCACCTGGGCGAGCGCGCGGCTCAGCTTGGGCACCGCCAGGAAGGTGAGCTGGCCGCCGACGTCCACCCGGTACCCGCCGTCCACCTCCGCGACCTGCACCCGGGTGTGGGCGAGCCGGCGCAGCGCGAGCACCACGGCCACGGCGATGCCCACGGCGACGCCCTCCAGCACCCCGCCGAGCAGCACGCCGACGACGGTGGCCAGGTACACCGGGAACTCGCGGTGCCGCCGGACGTTCCTTATGTGCAGCAGGCTGACCATCTGCAACCCGACCATCATCACCAGCGCGGCCAGCGCGGCCAGCGGGATCCGCTCCAGCAGCCCGGCGAGCAGGCCGACGCACAGCAGCACCCAGCAGCCGTGCATGACGCCGGAGGCGCGGGTGGCCGCGCCCGCGCGGACGTTGGCGCTGCTGCGGACGGCCACCCCGGTGACGGGCAGGCCGCCGAGCGCGCCCGACACCACGTTCCCCGCGCCCTGGCCGAGCAGTTCGCGGTCCAGGTCGGAGCGGGGGCCGCCGCCGGGGCGCGCGGCGGCGAGCCGGTCCACGGCCACGGCGGACAGCAGCGACTCGACGCTGGCCACCAGCGTCACCGTCAGCACCGCCGCGGCGATGCCCAGCACGGGGCCGTCCGGCAGCCCGGGCAGGGCGTGGCTGTTCCACGAGGGCAGCTCCACCCGGTCCAGGTCGAGGCCGCACCCGGAGGCGACGGCCGTGGCGGTCACCACCGCCGCCAGCGGGGCCGGGACCTTGCGCAGCCCCTCGCCGGCGCGGCCGGGCAGCCGGGGCCAGACCACCAGCACCGCGAGGGTGAGCAGCCCGACGCCGACCGCCGTGGGGTGGTGGCCGACGAGCTGGCCGGGCAGGGCCTCGAGGTTGGCGACGACGGAGCTCTCGGGGCCGCCGCCGAGGACGACGTGCAGTTGGGCGAGCGCCACGGTGAGCCCGATCCCGGCGAGCATCCCGTGGACGATCGAGGGGGACACCGCCAGCGCGGCGCGGGCCACGCGCAGCGACCCGAGCAGGAGCTGGGCGAGCCCGGACATCACGGTGATGGCGCAGGTCGTGCGCCAGCCGTACTGCTGGATCAGGTCGGCGGTGACCACGACCAGGCCCGCGGCGGGCCCGCTGACCTGCAACGGGGCTCCGCCCAGCGCCCCGACGACGATGCCGCCGACGGCGGCGGCGATCAGCCCCGCCTGGAGCGGCGCGCCGGTGGCGAGGGCGATGCCGAGGGACAGCGGTATCGCGATGAGGAACACCACGACGGACGCGGACAGATCCGCTCGCCGGCGCTCGCGGGCGGTGGCCCGCGGTGCGGCCGGGGGACCGGGCGGCGGGCCGGGGGTGGGGTCGGTCGTGGGCGGTTCGGGCAGGGGCTTGCCACTGCGGGCAGGGCCGGAGTCCATGAGATCCCGTCTCCTCGTGAGCGGCGCGGCCGGACGGTGCGTCCGGACGCGGATGCGCTTCGGGGTACCGGGCCCGGGGGAACGCGGGCCCGGGCAGTCACTGGAGCCCGAGGGGTGCTCGGGGCGGTGGCTTCCGTGGGTCACGGCTGTGCGGCGGGAGGCGGCCGCCCAGGGGCGGGGGCCGGTGCGGTCGGTGCGACACACGCTCGAACGCGTCACTGGCGATCGAGCCTTCGGTAAATAGAGCGTAATGGCGAACCAATGTTCCGGTAAGTATGTCGACGCTGAGACAACCGAAGTTCCCCCCAACGAGTGAAATAAAAATGATTAGCTGAAAAAACGTGTCCCAGGACCGTGGTGACGGAGCGCCATGCCACCTTGAGTGTGCAGGCTCGACCCGCGAGACGGATGTCGTGGGTGCGCTACACGGAACGAGGTAGGTCCATGAAGTCCGCTCGGGCAATTGCCGTGACGGCCGCCGCGGCCGTTCTGGCGTCGACCGCCATTGCGTGCGCGGCCGGTGACGGCCCGTCGGGGAAAACGAACACCGGGCGCGGCGAGGGAGGCCGCACCGGAAATCCCGGCCGTGGCCCGCTGGACAATCCCCACACCCGCCCGGAACGGCTGATCGGCGACGGGTCGACCGCGGACACCGGACCGCAGCCCAACCAGCCGAAGGTGACCCGCCTCGCCCCGGGAGAACGCCCGCCCCAGTTCGTCGTCTTCTCCTGGGACGGCGCGGGCGAGGACGGAAATCGGCTTTTCTCGCACTTTCGCGAGGTCGGCCGCAAGTACGACGCCTCGATGACGTACTTCCTCAGCGGTGTCTACGTCCTGCCCGAGTCCCGGCGCGACTTGTACGACCCGCCGCGCCATCCGCGCGGCGCCTCCGACATCGGCTTCATCGACGATGAGGACCTGCGGCCCACGCTGGAGCAGCTCCGCCTCGCCTGGCTCGACGGCAGCGAGATCGGCACCCACTTCAACGGGCACTTCTGCGGCCCGAACGGCGGGGTGGGCACCTGGACCACGGCCGAGTGGAAGAGCGAGATCAAGCAGGCCCGGTCGTTCGTCGCCAACTGGAGGACCAACACCGGTCTCACGGACGTCGAACCCCTGCCCTTCGACTACCGCAAGGAACTTGTCGGCGGTCGCGCGCCCTGCCTGGAGGGCCAGGAGAACCTGATTCCCGCCGCCAAGGAGATGGGCTTCCGTTACGACGCCAGCTCCTCGGGCGGGCGCCAGGTGTGGCCGTCGAAGAAGGGCGGCATCTGGGACTTCCCGTTGCAGCAGATCCCCATGCCGGGGCGCGGCTTCGAGACGCTGTCGATGGACTACAACTTCCTCGCCAACCAGTCCGGCACCGTCAACGGGGACCCGTCGAAGCACGCCCAGTGGGAGAAGCAGACGCGCGACGGCTTCCTCGCGGGTTTCGAACGCGCCTATGAAGGCAACCGCGCGCCCCTGTTCATCGGGAACCACTTCGAGCAGTGGAACGGCGGCATCTACATGCGCGCCGTGGAGGACGTCATCAAGACGGTGTGCGTGAAGGACGAGGTCCGGTGCGTGTCCTTCCGCCAGCTCGCCGACTGGCTCGACGCGCAGGATCCCGAGGTGCTGGACAAGCTGCGGACGCTCGAGGTGGGGCAGAAGCCGGACTGGTCCACGTTCCTGGCCGCCTCCGGCGGCGCCGCGCCGGGCTCGCGGTCCGGGCCCGAGGACGCGGGCACCACGGCCGGTCGTGCGGCGGCGGGCAGGGGGGCGCGCGGGAGCGGGGCGCGCCGGCGCACGCGGACGGACTGAGGTCCGCGGCGGCGGCAAGGGCGGCGCCCGCGCCGTCGTGCCGCACGTGAGTTGAAGGCCCGCCGCGGTCGCCCGGGGGAGGGGGGAGAGCCGCGGCGGGCCGCTCGGAGGGTGCTGACTCCGTCCGGCCGCTCGGGGTGCGCGCACCGTCAGGCCGGTGCGGCGGCGGCGTCACCGAGGCAGAAGTCCGGGTCCACCTGCGCCGCCAGGTCCGTCCCCGTCCTGGCGTTGCCCCAGCTCCGGGCGTTCTTCAGATGGAAGTGCACCATCTGCCGGGTGTAGCGGGCCCAGTCGCGCCGCTCCAGGGCGGCGTCCACGGTCCGGACCAGCGTGGCCAGCGCATCCTGGTTGTCCGCCTCCAGGGCGTCGAACCGGGGTGGGCGCCCCTTCTCCAGCGACCGCACCCAGTCCGAGTGGCCGAACGCCACCAGCAGGTCGTCCCCCACCTCTTCCCGCAGGAACGCCACGTCGTCCGGCCCCTGCACCTTGTTGCCCACCACGCGCAGCGCGACGTCGTAGTCGCGCGCGTAGTCGCGGTACTGCCGGTAGACGGAGACGCCCTTGCGGGTCGGCTCCGCCACCAGGAACGTCATGTCGAACCGGGTGAACATGCCCGAGGCGAAGGAGTCCGAGCCCGCGGTCATGTCCACCACGACGTACTCGGCGGGGCCGTCCACCAGGTGGTTCAGGTACAGCTCCACCGCGCCGACCTTGGAGTGGTAGCAAGCGACCCCGAGGTCGGCCTCCTCGAACGGGCCGGTGGCCATCAGCCTGACCACTCCGCCCTCCAGGGGGACGGGGCGCGCGCACAGGTCGTACACCGGGTTGTCCTCGGTCACCCGCAGCAGCCGGGAGCCCCGGCCCGGCGGAGTCGTCTTGATCATCGTGTCGGCGTCGGTGATCCGGGGGTTGGTGCCGCGCAGATGGTCCTTGATCCGGCGCAGGTGGGCGCCCATCGCGGGCAGCGCGGCGCACTCGCGCTCGTCCAGGCCGAGGGCCGCGCCCAGGTGCTGGTTGATGTCGGCGTCCACCGCGACGACGGGAAACCGGGCGGCGGCCAGGTGCCGGATGAACAGCGAGGACAGCGTGGTCTTGCCGCTGCCGCCCTTGCCGACGAAGGCGATCTTCATGAGCGAGCTCCTGAACTGCGGAAACGTGACCGGTGAAGGTACGGACCGAGGGCGGCGCGAGGCCGGGGCCGACCCGGCCCGCGGTGCCCCCGGCCGGTCCTGGCGGCCGGTCTCGGCGGAACTGGTAACCGTTATCGTCACCGAGTGAATGGGGGCAATCGTAGCCGTGCCTGTGCGCAGAGTGACCCTCCCTCCGTGCGGGTCACTCCATCGGGGGTCTCCCGGACCCGGCGTGCGGGAGTGCGTAGGGTCTTGACCCATGAGTACGAGCGACCCTCTCGCCGCGCTGGCCGGACTGCCTGGCGTGGCCGAGTCCGTGGAGTCCGTGCGCCGGTCCGTGGACCGCGTCTACGGGCACCGGGTGATGCGCCGGCGCAGCAACGAGGTCTCCTCCGAGGCGGCGCTGCGCGGAGCGAGGGCATCGGCGGCGTGCGAGGGCGCGGACTGGGCGCTGGAGGAGGTGCGCCGGCGCACGGACTTCCGGCCGGGCGCCGACGGCGGGCAGAGCGGGGCCGAGCAGGTGGGCGCCGCGCTGCGCCTGTGCGCGGAGGCCGGGCAACTGCTCGGCGTGTGGCGGCAGTCGCCGCTGCGGGTCCTGGCGCGGCTGCACCTGGTCGCGGCGAGCGGCGTCCTGGACGAGGAGCGGGTCGGGCGCCCGCGTCGCGACGGGGAGTCCGTGCCCTCGCCGGCTCCGGCCGCGGGGCTGCCCGTGCCGCCGGCGGACGAGGTCTCCGCGCGGCTGGACGGGCTCGCCCGGGTGATGCTCGCGGGAACGGGCGCCCCGGCGCTGGTGCAGGCCGCGGTGGTGCACGGCGAACTGCTCGCCCTGCGGCCCTTCGGCTCGATGAACGGGCTGGTCGCGAGGGCCGCGCAGCGCGTCGTCCTGGTGGCCTCGGGACTGGACCCCAAGTCCGTGTGCCCGGCCGAGGTGGGGCTGGCCGAACTGGGCACGGAGGCGTACGCGCGGGCCCTGGAGGGCTATGCGTCGGGGACGCCGGAGGGTGTGGCGGCGTGGATCGGCCACTGCGCCGAGGCGGTGACGCTGGGCGCGCGCGAGTCGACCGCGGTGTGCGAGGCCCTGCAACGAGGCGCGGCCTGAAGCGGTGCCGAGGGGAGCGCGCGGCGGGCGCGGCGTCGGCCGGGTTGGCGCGCGCCGACGCTTGAGGCGTGTGCCGTGTCCGCGCGGGCACGGAGGTGCGCTGACACAGAGATGCGGCGGCGTCCGTGGGGCGCCGCCGCTGGCACGTCCGCCGGGTTACCAGTGCGTGCACCTTCTCTGCCCATCAGGCCGGGTTCTTTGCCCGTACCTGGTGCGGCTGGCCCTATCGCGGGTCGGCTGCGCGTGGGTACCCGACTTCTGTGCTCGGTCCGTGGGCCACTGCGGGCGACCTCTTGAGTCTTCCCTGGTCTCGCGGGCCTACTTCCTTTCTACCGCGCTCCGGGACGGACCGGAAGGGTTCACCGCACTTCTTTGGCTTCGGTCACCAATCACGCCAAACCGGACGGCCTGCGCCGGCGCGAGGCGAACCACACCAGCCCCGCGGCGGTCGCGGCGGCGCCCACGGCGGCCGCGGCGAGCATCGGCAGTTGGGCCGCCGTCAGTGACGGGATGCGCTGGCGCAGCCGGACCGGGCGGCTGAAGACCAGCACCGGCCAGCCCCGCGAGACCGCCTCGCGGCGCAGCGCGCGGTCCGGGTTCACCGCGTGGGGATGGCCCACGGTCTCGAGCATGGGCAGATCCGTGATCGAGTCGCTGTACGCGTAGCTGCGGGTCAGGTCGTAGTCCTCGAGTTCGGAGAGCTCCCGCACGGCCTGGGCCTTGGTCTCGCCGTAGGCGTAGTAGAGGATCTCGCCGGTGTAGCACCCGTCCTCGACCGCCATGCGGGTGGCGACCACGTGGTCGGCTCCGAGCATCTCGCCGATGGGCTCGACCACCTCGGCGCCGGACGTGCTCACGATCACCACGTCCCGCCCCGCCGCGTGGTGCTCCTCGATCAGGGAGGCCGCCTCGTCGTAGATGATCGGGTCGATCAGTTCGTGCAGCGTCTCGGCGATGATCTCCCTGACCTGCTGGACGTTCCACCCCCGGCACAGCTTGGAGAGGTACTCGCGCATCCCCTCCATCTGCTCGTGGTCGGCGCCTCCGGCCAGGTAGACGAACTGCGCGTAGGCGGTGCGCAGGACCGCCCGGCGGTTGATCAGGCCGCCTTGGTAGAAGGGCTTGCCGAAGGCGAGAGTGCTGGACTTGGCGATGACTGTCTTGTCCAGGTCGAAGAAGGCCGCTGCGCGGGGCTGGGGGCGATTTTCCACGAGGATGAGGATATGCGCCCACCATTCGGCGTAAGCTGGGGCGCGTGGGTTTGCTTGAGAAGGCTCTCGGGTACACCATGGAAGTCACGGATCGTTCGCGACCGTGCTAACCCGGCCCGACTCCTCCCCCCCCGAGTCGGCCGTGGGGACGACCCCCGCTCTCCCCCCCGGCGGGGGTCGTCGCATGTCCGGATACTTTTCCGGCGTCTTCGTCTGACTTCCGTCGCGGCACCCCTTCCTCTCTATCTTCGCGTTTCGTTGTGACGTGCCCGATAGTTCCTTGGCCGCATCATTGCAATGAGTGTTCTGCCGGTGGCGCTGTGTCGGGATCGATGTGCGGGCGAGTACGAACCGTGCCGAGGACTGTGCGCTCTGTTCGTGAGTACGCCCTGCCGAGCCGCGATGTTCCGGAACAGCCACTAAGTCACCCATACGGGTGACGGAGTTTTCCTCGAGCGGTCAGTTGTCCACAGATCGGCAGCAAGATCCGCACGGGAGGCGGCAGCGGGTCCACCGTGGTCGTCGGCGCGCCGCCGGGCGCGCCGACGAGGGGAGGGACCATGGCCGGACCGACCGGAACCGACGGATGGGAGCCGCGCGAGCGGCGCGAGGCGGAGCACCGGGACGGCGGGGAGCCGGGACAGCGGGGGAGCGACGGCCGGCGGCGCCCACCCGCGACGGAGCGCGCGGGCAGTCCGCTGATCGTCACCGAGGACGAGCAACTGCTCGACGACCTGCTGCGCCTGTGCGCGGCGGCGGGCACCGAGCCGGAGGTGGCCTACGGGGCGCCACCGGGCCGGGCCAGTTGGGAGCGGGCGCCGCTGGTGCTGGTGGGGGACGAGTCGGCGGCGCGGGTGTCCGGGCCGTGGGCCGGTGTCGCGGCGAGGCGCGGCGGTGTACTGCTCATCGGACGGGACCTGGACGACCCCGACGTGTGGCGGCGGGCCGTCGACATCGGCGCGGACCACGTGCTGTTCCTGCCCGACGCCGAGCAGTGGCTGGTGGACCGGATCGCCGACGCCGCCGAGGGCGTCGGCCGGCAGGCGCTCACCGTCGCCGTGCTGGGCGGCCGCGGCGGCGCCGGGGCGAGCACGCTGGCCTGCGCCCTGGCGGTGACGGCCGCGCGCTCCGGGCAGCGCGCCGTCCTGGTGGACGGCGATCCGCTCGGCGGCGGTCTGGACGCCCTGCTCGGCACCGAGGACGCCGAGGGCCTGCGCTGGCCGGATCTGACCGGCTCCCGGGGGCGGGTCAGCACGGGCGTGCTGGACAGGTCCCTGCCCCGCTCCCACAAGCTGGCGATGCTCTCGTGGGACCGCAGGGACGCGGTCAGCATCCCGCCGGAGGCGATGCGCTCCGTGCTCGCCGCGGTGCGCAGGCGCGGCGGCCTCGTCGTGGTGGACCTCCCCCGGCGGGTGGACGACTCGGTGGCCGAGGCGCTGTCCCAGACCGATCTGGGGCTGCTGGTCGTCCCGTCCGAGGTGCGTGCCGTGGTGGCGGCCGGCCGGGTGGCCGCGGCCGCGGGGATGGTGCTCAGGGATCTGCGCGTGGTGGTGCGCGGGCCGGTGGCGCGCGGGCTGGACGACGAGGCGATCGCGGAGACCCTGGGCCTGCGCCTCGCCGGGCAGCTCCCTCCCGAGCCGGGGCTCGCCGCGGCGCCGGCCGACGGGCAGCCGCCAGGCGGCAGCCCTCAGGGCCCGCTGGCGCGGTTCTGCTCCGCGTTCCTCGCCGAGGTGCTGCCCCCGGCGGCCGGGAGCGTGGCGGCGTGAGCGGGCTGCCGCCCCCGGCCCGGGGCACCGCGGCACCGGCGCAGGACCACGCCTCGCTGGTGGACGCCGTCCGGTTGAGGCTCGCCGAGTCCGGCGACGAACCGACTCCCGCCCGGGTGGCGGCCGCCCTGCGGGCCCAGGGCAGGCTGCTCGGTGACACCGCGGTGCTCGGAGTGGTGCGCGCCCTGCGCTCGGAGATGGTCGGGGCGGGCCCGCTGGAGCCGCTGCTCGCCCACGAGGACGTCACGGACGTGCTCGTCAACGGCCCCGACGAGGTCTGGGTGGACCGCGGGCGCGGCCTGGAGCGCGCCGGTGTCTCCTTCCCGGACGCGGCCGCCGTGCGCAGGCTCGCGCAGCGGCTCGCGACATCGGCGGGCAGGCGGCTGGACGACGCCCGGCCGTGGGTGGACGCAAGGCTGCCGGACGGCACCCGGCTGCACGCGGTGCTGCCGCCGGTGGCCGTCGGGTCGGCCTGCCTGTCGCTGCGGGTGGTGCGCGAGCGGGCGTTCACCCTGGAGGAGCTGGTGGCAGCGGGCACCCTCGGCCGCGAGGGCGCGGCGCTGCTCGGCGCGGTGCTCGACGCGCGGCTGTCCTTCCTGGTGAGCGGGGGCACCGGCAGCGGCAAGACGACGTTGCTCGGCACCCTGCTCGGCCGGGTGGCCCCCGACGAGCGGATCGTGGTGGCCGAGGACTCGGCGGAGCTGCGGCCCGACCACCCGCACGTGGTGCGGCTCGAGGCCCGCCCGGCCAACCAGGAGGGCGCGGGCCTGGTGACCCTGCGGGACCTGGTCAGGCAGGCGCTGCGGATGCGGCCCGACCGCCTGGTGGTGGGCGAGGTCCGCGGCCACGAGGTCACGGAGCTGCTGAGCGCCCTGAACACCGGGCACGAGGGCGGCTGCGGCACGGTGCACGCCAACGCCGCCGCCGACGTGCCCGCGCGTCTGGAGGCCCTCGGCGCCGCGGCCGGGCTCGACCGGCCCGCGCTGCACAGCCAGTTGGCCGCCGCGGTCGCCGCGGTGGTGCACATGGTGCGCGAGCGCGGCGGCGGGCGCCGCGTGGCCGAGGTGCACGTGCTGGAGCGCACCCCGTCGGGCCTGGTGGCCACCGTCCCGGCGGCCGTCATGGAGCGGGACGGCCGGCTGGTGCGGGAGCGGGGCTGGCGCAGGCTGGACGAGCTGTGCCGGCGCGGAGGTGCCCGGTGAACCAGGTCACGGCCGCCGCCCTGGTGGGGCTGGCGGGCGCCGCCGCCTGGACGCTGTCCGGGCACGACGAGACGCTGCGCCGGGCGCGCCGGCTCACCGGCGCAGCCGGGCAGGTGGTCGGCGCGCCTCCGCCCGGGCCGTTGGGCGGGGGCCTGCTGCCGCGCCGTTGGGCGGAGCGGGCCGGAGCGCCGCGTGAGCTGCTCGCCCTCGTACGGGCGCGCTGGGCGCGGGAAGGGCTGTGCGTGGGCCTCGGCGTGCTCGCGGCGGTGCTGCTGCGCTCCCCCGCGCCCGCGCTCGCCGGGCTGGCCGCGGTGCCGGTCGTCCGCCGCCTGCTGCGGCGGCGTGCCGCCGAGCGCCTCGCCGCCGCCCGCAGGTCCGCGGTGATCGAGCTGTGCTCCTGCGTGGCAGGGGAGCTGCGATCGGGACGGCCGCCCCTGCACGCGCTGGCGCAGGCCGTCGCGGACGGCGGGCTGCGGGAGGACCCGGCCGCGCGGACGGGGGTGCTGGCCGCGGCCAGGTTCGGCGGGGACGTGCCGGGGGCGCTGCGCCGGGCCGCCGCCGCGCCGGGCGCCGAGGGGCTGGCGGGGATGGCCGCCTGCTGGGAGGTCGCCGTGGACAGCGGAGGCGGGCTCGCCGAGGGGCTGGAGCGGGTGACGGCGGCGCTGCGCGCCGAGGAGCGGCAGCGGGAGGACCTCAAGGCCCAACTGGCGGGTCCGCGGTCCACGGCCGTGCTGCTCGCCCTGCTGCCCGCGGCCGGTGTGCTGCTCGGCACCGCCCTGGGGGCCGACCCGCTGCGGGTGCTGCTGCACACCCCGGCCGGGCTGGCCTGCCTGGTCCTCGGCGCCGCCCTGGAGTGGGCCGGGTTCGCGTGGACGGCCCGGATCGTGCGGGGCGCGTCATGAGCGGTCCCGCGGTGCGCGAGGCGCTGGTGGCGGCGCTGCTGGTCGCGGCGGTGTGCGCGGTGTGGCCCCTCCTCGCCGGCAGGCGAAGGGCGGGGCGGGTGCGGCGGCGCCTGGCGGCGGTCCTGCCCGCGGCGGGAGGGGTGCCGCCGGGGAAGGGCCGGCCCGGGGTGGTCGCGCGACTGCGGGCGCTGCGGCGGTGGCGCGGCTCCGGGCGGCGGGTGCCCGCGGGGCATGTGCGGGCGGCCGGGGCGGGCGCGGGTACCGCGTTGCTGGTCGGCGGCCTGGTCGGGGCCGTGCTCGGGCTCGCGGTGGGGGTCGCCGTGTTCGTCCGGGAGCGCGGGCGGTCCGCCGAGGCCGGGCGGGCTGAGGAGGCGGCTGTCGCGGAGCGGATACGGCGGCAGCTCCCGCTCGCCGCGGACCTGCTGGCCGCCTGCCTGGCGGCGGGCGCCGGGCCGGGGCAGGCCGCCGCCGCGGTGGGCGGGTCGATCGGCGGCCCGCTGGGGGAGCGGCTGGTGCGGGTGGCAGCCGAGCTGCGCCTGGGCGGTGATCCGGCGCGGTGCTGGGCCAGGTTCGGGGCGGTGCCGGGCGCGGCGGTGCTCGGCCGCCGGATGGAGCGGGCGTGCGGTTCCGGGGCCCCTCCGGTGCGGCCGGTGGAGGCCCTGGCCGCCCAGTGCAGGGCCGAGACCGCCAGGGAGGCGCACGCCAGGGCCCGCCGCGCGGGAGTGCTGGCCACGGCACCGCTGGGGCTGTGCTTCCTTCCCGCCTTTCTGCTGGTCGGCGTCGTGCCCCTGGTGATCGGCCTGACCGGCACGATGCTCACCCACAACTGACGGAACGACACATACGGCACCTCCCAGGAGGGGGACAGACATGACGGTGAGGCACATGCCGTGCGGGCGGCCGGACGGAAGCCGGGCGCCGCGGGGTCGGTGGGCGGTCGCGCGTCCGGTGACCGCGGTGCGGCGGTGGGCGGGGGCCAGGGTGCTCGCGGCACGGCGGCGGGACGCGGGGATGACCACGGCGGAGTACGCCGTGGGGACGGTGGCGGCCTGCGGGTTCGGCGCCGTGCTGGTCAAGGTCCTCTCCAGCGACGCGGTCGCCTCCGCGCTGAGCGGGATGGTGGAGAGTGCGCTGCGCTCGCCCTTCTGACAGGGGCGGCGGGCGCGAGGGCGGGAGGGCGTCCGCGCCCCCCGGCCCGCCCGCGCCGGGCACCCGGCGGAACCGCGGCGCCGCGGCGGAGGAGGACCGGCCGCCGGGGCGGGGCCGGTGGCGGCGCGACGGCGGCTACGTCACGGCGGAGACCGCCGTGGTGATCCCGGCCCTGGTGCTGTTCACGGCGATGCTGGTGTGGGGGGTGCTGGCGGCGGGGGCGCGGATCGCCTGCGTGGACGCGGCCGGTGCCGGGGCCAGGGCGGCGGCGCGCGGCGAGGGGGAGGAGGTGGTGGTCGCCGCGGCCCAGCGGAGCGCCCCGGAGGGGGCCTCGGTGCGGTCCTGGCGCGAGGGCGACCTGGTCCGGGTGGAGGTGGTGGCGCGGGCGCTCGGCCCCGGGCGGCTGTCGTCCCTGCTGTCCGCCCGGGTGCGGGCCGAGGCGGTGGCGCTCGCCGAGGACACCGTCGGGCGGGGGGAGCCGTGAGCGGGCGGGACCGGGGCTCGGCGACGGTGTGGGCGCTGGTGATGGCGGTCGCCGCGGTCGGCGCGTTCGCGGCGGTGCTGGCCTTCGGGCAGGCGGTGGCGGCGCGGCACCGGGCGTGGACGGCGGCCGACCTCGCGGCGCTCGCCGCGGCGGACCTCGCCCTGGACGGGCCGCGGAAGGCGTGTGCCTCGGCCGCGAGGGTGGCCGCCGCGCAGGGCGCCCGGCTGGTGGAGTGCCATGTGCGGGGCGATGTCGCCGACGTCACGGCGGAGACCCGGCCGCACGGGCTGCCGTGGCCCGCGCCACCCGCCCGGGCCCGCTCACGGGCCGGCCCCGCGGCGGCGACCGCCACGGGGCCGGGCGCCGCCACCCAAGCCTCCTCAGCCCCTCTCCGGGGCTCCTCGTCCCTCGCCGTCCGCCCCTGCCCCGGCGGCTCCGGAGCCCTCCGGCCGGGTGGTGGTGCCTGCGCCATCGACGGTCTCGGGAGCCACCGGGGCCGCGGACAGCAGCGCGTCCAGGAGGCGGACCGCGCCGGGCTTGTCCAGGGGTTCGTTGCCGTTGCCGCACTTGGGGGACTGGATGCACGAGGGGCAGCCGAACTCGCACTCGCAGGAGGCGATGGCCTCACGGGTCGCGGTCAGCCAGGAGCGGGCCGTGCGGAAGGCGCGCTCCGCGAAGCCCGCGCCGCCCGGGTGCCCGTCGTAGACGAAGACGGTGGGCAGGCCGGTGTCGGGGTGCAGCGGCACCGACACGCCTCCGATGTCCCAGCGGTCGCACGTGGCGAACAGGGGCAGCATGCCGATGGAGGCGTGCTCGGCGGCGTGCGCGGCGCCGGGCAGCTCCTCCGGCAGGACGTTCGCCCGCTCCAACTGGTCCATGGTCACCGTCCACCACACGGCCCGGGTGCGCAGGGTGCGCGGCGGCAGGTCCAGCTTCGTCTCGCCGAGCACCTCGCCGGTGATCAGCTTGCGCCGCAGGAAGGAGACCACCTGGTTGGTGACCTCCACCGACCCGAAGCAGAGCCGGGCCTCGCCCCAGGACTCCTCGGCGTCGGTGTCCAGCACGGAGATGGAGGTGGTGTCCCTGGCCATCGTGGTGTACGGCGGGTCGGCCTCCTCGACCAGGGCGACCGACTCCTCCAGGTCCAGCGTGCGGACCAGATAGGTGCGGCCCTGATGGAGGTGGACGGCTCCCTCGTGCACGGCGGTGTGGGCGGCAGCGGCGTCCACGGTGCCCAGCAGCCTGCCGGTGCCCTCCTCCACCACCCGCACCGGGCGGCCCCCGGCGCCGCGGATGTCGGTCAGGTCGGCGGCCCGCTCCCGCCGGGTCCAGAACCACCCGGTGCGCCCGCCGCCCCGCCCGGAGGCCCGCCCCGACCCGTCGAGCTCCCGGCGCCGCAGCAGCCCGCGCCGTTCCAACTGCGGCAGCAGCTCGGCGGCCGAGGGGCCGAACAGGTCCACGTCGGCCTCGGTGAGCGGGAACTCCGCGGCGGCGGCGCACAGGTGCGGCGCCAGTACATAGGGGTTGTCCGGGTCGAGCACGGTGGTCTCCACCGGCCGCCGGAACAGGGCGTCGGGGTGGTGCACCAGATAGGTGTCCAGCGGGTCGTCGCGCGCCACCAGCACGGCCAGAGCTCCCTCCCCGGCGCGCCCGGCCCGGCCGGCCTGCTGCCACAGGGAGGCGCGGGTCCCCGGATAGCCCACGAGCAGGACGGCGTCGAGACCGGAGACGTCCACGCCGAGCTCGAGGGCGCTGGTCGAGGCCAGGCCGAGCAGCCGCCCGGAGTGCAGGGCCCGCTCCAGCGCCCTGCGCTCCTCCGGCAGATAGCCGCCCCGGTAGGCGGCGACCCGGCCGGACAGGCCGGTCCCGGAGTCGGCGAGCCGCTCCTGGGTCACCAGGGCGATCAGCTCGGCGGCCCGGCGGGAGCGGACGAAGGCCACGGTGCGCACCCGCCTGGTCACCAGGTCCGCCAGCAGCTCGGCGCTCTCCGCGGTGGCGGTGCGCCGCACGGGGGCGCCGTGCTCCCCGCTGAGCTCGGTCAGCGGCGGCTCCCACAGGGCGAAGACGACCTCGCCGCGCGGCGACGCGTCCTCCGTGATCTCCATCACGTCCGTGCCGGTCAGGCGGCCGGCCGAGGCCCCGGGGTCCGCGGCCGTGGCGGAGGCCAGCAGGAACACGGGGTCGGCGCCGTACCGGGCGCAGATCCGCCGCAGCCGCCGCAGCACCTGGGCGACGTGCGAGCCGAACACGCCCCGGTAGGTGTGGCACTCGTCCACCACCACGTAGCGCAGCGCGCGCAGGAAGGAGGACCAGCGGGCGTGGGCGGGCAGCACGCCGCGGTGGAGCATGTCCGGGTTGGTGAGGACGTAGTTGGCGTACCCGCGGATCCACTCGCGCTCCTCCACGGGGGTGTCGCCGTCGTACACGGCCGCCCGCACGCCCGGGGCGAGGCCGGCCGCCAGGCCGGACAGGGCCCGCTTCTGGTCGGCGGCCAGGGCCTTGGTGGGCGCCAGGTACAGCGCGGTGGCGCCGCGGCCGTTCGGGGCCTCGGCGCCGTCGAGCAGGCAGGTGAGGACCGGGAGCAGATAGGCCAGCGACTTCCCCGAGGCCGTCCCGGTGGCCACCACCACCGAGCGGCCGTCCAGGGCGGCCTCCGCGGCCCGCGCCTGGTGCTCCCAGAGCCGGTCGATCCCGGTGGCCCGCACCGCGGCCACCACCTCGGGCCGGATCCGCTCCGGCCAGGGGGCATGGCGGCCGACGCGCGGGGGCAAGTGCTCCGTATGAGTGAGGCGCTGACCCCTGTCCGGTACCTCGGCCAGCCGCCGGAGCACCGCGCCGGGAGCAGCGTGTTGGCGCGTCGCCTGCGGGAAGGAATCGTGAGCCATTGACACTCAGTGTGTCACTGGCATGACGGACAATCGCTTCAAGGCGTCGTGCGCGCCTGTGCGTAAGTGATTGAATGCCATCGCGGCTGCCGATCCATGGGGGGCGACCGCTCGATGCAAGGTGCTGGAGGATCCGTGGACCTGTCCCTGTCGACCCGTACCGTCGGCGATCGCACGATCGTCGATGTCGGCGGCGAGATCGATGTGTACACCGCGCCCAAGTTGCGGGAGCAGCTCGTCGAGCTCGTCAACGACGGCAAATACCACCTGGTCGTTGACATGGAGGGTGTCGACTTCCTCGACTCGACCGGCCTCGGGGTGCTCGTCGGGGGTCTGAAGCGTGTGCGTGCCCACGAGGGCTCCCTGCGCCTGGTGTGCAACCAGGAGCGCATTCTGAAGATCTTCCGGATCACCGGCCTCACCAAGGTGTTCCCCATCCACACCTCGGTGGACGAGGCCGTCGCCGCGACCGACTGACGACCGCGTAGGGTCGGCAATCAGGGGGGCACCGGGCACCTGTCCGGGGCCCCCGCGCGGCACGCCCGAGCACCGAGGGGGACGACATGGCCACCGTCGAACTGCGCTTCAGCGCACTGCCGGAACACGTGCGGACCGCGCGGCTGGTCGCCGCGGCGGTGGCCCGCCGTGCCGGGGTCGACGAGTCCGTCCTCGACGAGGTGCGCCTCGCCGTCGGTGAGGCGTGCTCCCGGGCCGTCGGGCTCCACCGCAGCAGCGGGGTGGACCGGCCCGTGCGGGTGCTGCTCGTCGAGGAGGAGAAGAAGTTCTCGATCGAGGTGGGCGACGAGGTCCCGGGCAGCGCCGGGGCCGTGGGCGCGCCCGGTGAGGACGTCGGCGAGGAGGGCGAGATGGGCCTCGCGGTGATCAGCGGCCTCGTCGACGACGTCGAGGTCACCAGCGGTGAGACCGGCGGCACGATCAGGATGAGCTGGCCGACCACCCCGGCCTCCGTCCTCTCCTGACCCGGCCGGGGCGGCTCCCGCCCCGCGCCGGCCCGCTGGCCCCGGCCCACCGGCCCCTGACACCGGCCCCCCGACACGCCCGGACCCGCCCGGCCCGAACTCCGCGCCCCGCGGGTCCCCGCCCGGGGCCGAATCGCCCTCCCCCCGCCTGCGCACCGCCGCCACCTCCGTCCCGGTACGGCGGGCGGTACCCCGCGCCGCACAGCCGCAGGACACCGGCCCCAGGCCACCCGGCCCGCCCGGCACTGCCAACCGCCCGGCACCGCCCCCGAGGGCCCCACCGCCCCGCAGGCCGCGAGCGCCCACCCCCGCCCTCCAGGCGTCACATGCAGCGCGCGAACCGCAAACAGGAATGATCCCCGGCCCGCCGGTAATTCAAACATCAAATCATTCCCATTGCCCATTACCGGGTTTCCTGCGTCAGTACTCTGCATTTACCTTCACTGCAAGGGGCGAACGAAAGTGATTATGGTCCGTCGCGCCCTGTTTTGATCACGCCTTGATCCCTAGAATTCCTCCCTGTCCCGCGGTGCTGGATCCGGCCCGCGCCGGCCGGTTCAGCGTGCCCGCACAGCCGAGCAGTTACGTGCGCACCGTCGATGGTCGCGACTGTTCCGCGGTCGCTAGGACCTCCGCGGCACCCACGTGCCAAACGTCAAGGAGGACGAATGGCGGGGTCTCCCTTCCCCGGAAATCAGGCTGCCGAGATCACTTCCTCGGAGATCATTCCCACCGGGCCGCCAAAAGATCATTTCATTGCACAATGGAGTCTCGCCGCGGATTCCAACGAGGTGACGGCCGTACTCACCGGGGGCAACCGGGCCATCGTCCTCGCCGTCGGGGCCGTGGCCCTGGCCGCGCTCGTGCTCGCGGGCATCCTGGTGCGCCAGGTGCTCCGCGCGGACGAGGGCACGCCGAGGATGAAGGAGATCGCCGCGGCCGTGCAGGAGGGCGCCAACGCCTACCTCGCGCGGCAACTGCGCACCCTCGGCACCTTCGCCGTCATCGTCTTCTTCCTGCTCATGCTGCTGCCCGCGGACGACTGGAACGAGCGGATCGGCCGATCGCTCTTCTTCCTGGTCGGCGCGGTGTTCTCCGCGACCACGGGCTACATCGGCATGTGGCTCGCGGTCCGCAGCAACGTGCGGGTGGCCGCGGCGGCCCGCGCGGCCACCCCCGGTGTCCCGTCGCAGTCGGGCGCCGCGGACGAGGGCGGCGCGGTGAAGTCCGCCGTGGACGTGAAGACCGTCTCCCACCGCGCCATGCGGATCGCGTTCCGCACCGGCGGTGTGGTCGGCATGTTCACCGTCGGCCTCGGCCTGCTGGGCGCGGCCGTGGTGGTGCTGATCTACGAGGAGAGCGCCCCCAAGGTGCTCGAGGGCTTCGGTTTCGGCGCCGCGCTGCTGGCGATGTTCATGCGGGTCGGCGGCGGGATCTTCACCAAGGCAGCCGATGTCGGCGCCGACCTGGTCGGCAAGGTCGAACAGGGCATTCCCGAGGACGACCCGCGGAACGCGGCCACGATCGCCGACAACGTCGGCGACAACGTGGGCGACTGCGCGGGCATGGCCGCCGACCTTTTCGAGTCCTACGCGGTGACCCTGGTGGCCGCGTTGATCCTCGGCCTGGAGGCGTTCGGGAACGACGGACTGGCGTTCCCGTTGATCGTTCCCGCGATCGGCGTGCTCACCGCGATGATCGGAATTTTCGCGGTCTCCCCGCGGGTGAACGACCGCAGCGGAATGACCGCGATCAACCGGGGATTCTTCATCTCCGCGCTGATCTCCCTGGGACTGGTCGCGATCGCCGCGTTCGCCTATCTGCCGTCGAGTTTCGCCGAACTCGACAACGTGCCGAGCGGGATCAGCGAGCACGACGGCGACCCGCGGGTGTTCGCGCTCGCCGCGGTCAGCATCGGCATCGTGCTCGCCGCGCTCATCCAGCAGCTCACCGGCTACTTCACCGAGACCACCCGCCGCCCCGTCCGCGACATCGGCAAGACCTCGCGGACCGGCCCGGCCACCGTCGTGCTGGCCGGTGTGTCGGTGGGCCTGGAGTCCGCGGTCTACTCGGCGGTGCTGATCGGCATGGCGGTGTACGGGGCGTTCCTGCTCGGCGGCAGCACGCTGACGCTCGCGCTGTTCGCGGTGGCGCTGGCCGGCACCGGCCTGCTCACCACGGTCGGCGTCATCGTCGCCATGGACACCTTCGGCCCGGTGTCGGACAACGCGCAGGGCATCGCGGAGATGTCCGGCGACGTGCACGGCGAGGGCGCCCAGGTGCTCACCGAGCTCGACGCGGTCGGCAACACCACCAAGGCCATCACCAAGGGCATCGCCATCGCCACGGCGGTGCTCGCGGCGACCGCCCTGTTCGGGTCGTACACCAGCGACGTGGACGACGAGATCGCCGCGGTGGGCAGTCCCAGCGACCTCAGCCTGAACCTCGACATCGCCCAGCCGAACAACCTGGTCGGGCTGCTGCTCGGCGCGGCCGTGGTGTTCCTCTTCTCCGGCCTGGCCATCAACGCCGTCTCCCGCTCGGCGGGCGCGGTGGTGCTGGAGGTGCGCAACCAGTTCCGCACCAGGCCCGGGATCATGGACGGCACCGAGCGGCCCGAGTACGGGCGCGTGGTGGACATCTGCACCCGGGACGCGCTGCGCGAGCTGGCCACCCCCGGCCTGCTGGCCGTGATGGCCCCGATCGCGGTCGGCTTCACCCTCGGCGTCGGGCCGCTCGCGGCGTTCCTGGCCGGGTCGATCGGCGCCGGCACCCTGATGGCGGTGTTCCTCGCCAACTCCGGCGGCGCCTGGGACAACGCCAAGAAGCTGGTCGAGGACGGCCACCACGGCGGCAAGGGCAGCGAGGCGCACGCGGCCACGGTGATCGGCGACACCGTCGGCGACCCGTTCAAGGACACCGCGGGCCCGGCGATCAACCCGCTGCTGAAGGTGATGAACCTGGTGGCGCTGCTGATCGCGCCGGCGATCGTCACCTACAGCTTCGGCGACGACGAGAACCTCGCGGTGCGGATCGTCGTCGCCGCGACGGCGTTCGCGGTCATCGTCGGGGCCGTGTACGCGTCCAAGCGCCGCCCCGTCAGCATGGACGGCGAGGGCGAGGCGGACAGCGGCGGCGAGGCCCGCGCCGCCGACCCCGCGGTGGTGTCGTAGGGGCGGGCCCCACCGGCGGGCGGCACGCGTGACACCACGCGCGCCGCCCGCCGTCGTTCGCGCCCGCCCTGCCGGTCAGCGAGGTGCGAATGGTCACACAGGGCGACCGAACGCCCCCGGGAGCCGCCGGGCGCGCGGCACCGGCGTGTATGTTGCCGAGCGCACGAGCCATGGAAGGGGCAGAACCAGTGAACGACAAGGTGGCCACCGCACTGGCCGGAGCCGTCCTGGCGGCGTTCGCCCTCACGGGCTGCGGGGGCGGGGGCGACGACAACTCCGGGGAACTCGACGCCTGGGCCAAGGACATCTGCGCCTCGCTGAAGACCCCCCTGGACAACGCCACCCGGGCGCTGGAGGACACCGGCGTCGTCAAGGACGACGAGAAGCCCGACGAGCTCAAGAAGCGCCTGTCGCAGGACATGGGCACCGTGGCCGCCTCCTTCGAGCAGCTCGCCGACGCCGTGGACAAGGCGGGCACCCCGCCCGTGGACGACGGGGACAAGCTCGCCAAGGACGCCTCGGGCGACCTGCGGGACACCGCGAAGGCGTACCAGGACCTGAAGACGAAGGTGGACGAGCTCGACACCAAGGACCGCGCGGACTTCGCCGACGGCCTGACCGGCATCGGTGAGGAGCGGGAGGCCCTGGGCCGCAGGAGCAGCGACGGCCTGACCAGGCTCCAGTCCGGCGAGCTGGGCCGCGCCATGGCCGAGCAGCCCGGCTGCCGCCCGGCGGAGTCGGCGTCCGACGCCGCGGACGCGCCGTCCACGGCGGGCTGAGACGCGCCGTCCACGGCGGGCGCGCGCGGCGCGGAAGCCGTCCGCCGCGCCCGGGGCGGCCCTCCGGGCGCCGTCCCCCGCCGCCCGTTGGACAATGACGGCATGCCCGGCCCCAGCCCGAACCCCGCCACCTGCCCCCGTATGCGCGAAGCCCTGCGCGCCGCCGCCTTCACCGCCGACGGCTGCCTGGACCTGCTCGGCGCCACCGCGTACGCGGCGCTGTCCAGGAACGAGACCGTGCCCGCCCTGCGCGCCACCCGCGGCGACAGCCCGCTCGAGGCGCTGGTGCGGCTGTTCCTGCTGCGCGCCGCCGTCCCGTACAAGCACGCCGCGACGGCCCTGCCCGTGCGGGAGTGCCTGGAGGGCGGTTGGCTGGAGGCGGACGCCGGGCCCGGCGGCGAGGACCTGGTCCGCGCCACGGTGGACGTCCGCCCGTACGCGGGCGAGGCGGGCGAGGACTGGTGGATCGTCTCCGACCTGGGCTGTTCCGTCGGCGGCGCGTCCGGGGCGGCCGGCGGCGCGGGGGCGGACCTGGTCCTCGGGGTGGGCGGGGCCTCGTCCACGCTCGCCGGGATCACCGTCCCCCGCCGGGTGGGCTCCGCCCTCGACCTGGGGACCGGCTCGGGCGTCCAGGCCCTGCACGCCTCCCGCCGCGCCGACCGGGTCACCGCGACCGACGTCAACCCGCGAGCGCTGGCGTTCGCCCGGCTGACCCTGGCCCTGTCCGGCGCGGACAACGTGGACCTCCTCCGCGGCAGCCTGTACGAGCCGGTCGGCGGCGCCAGGTACGACCTGATCGTCTCCAACCCCCCGTTCGTGGTCTCGCCCGGCGCCCGCCTCACCTACCGGGACGGCGGCATGCAGGGCGACGAGCTGTGCCGCACCCTGGTCGGCCGGGCCGCGGAGCACCTGACGGACGGCGGCTACTGCCAGTTGCTCGCCAACTGGCAGCACGTGGAGGGCGAGGACTGGCGGGACCGGCTCGCGGGCTGGGTCCCGCCCGGCTGCGACGCGTGGGTGGTGCAGCGCGAGGTGCAGGACCCGGCCCAGTACGCCGAGCTGTGGCTGCGCGACAGCGGCGACCACCGGGGCGACCCCGCCGACTACGCCAAGCGCTACGACGCATGGCTGGAAGAGTTCGAACAGCAGCGGGTCAGGGGGATCGGCTTCGGCTGGATCACCCTGCGCAGGACCGGCTCCGCCCGCCCCTCGGTCCGTGCCGAGGAGTGGCCGCACTCCGTGGAGCAGCCGCTCGGCGCGCACGTCGAGCGGTGGTTCGCCCGGCAGGACTTCCTGCGCGACCACGACGACGCCGCGCTGCTCGGCACCCGGCTGCGGCTCGCGGAGGAGGTGGTGCAGGAGCAGGTCGGGCTGCCCGGCGCCGAGGACCCCGAGCACGTGGTGCTGCGGCAGAACCGGGGCATGCGCCGCGCCACCACGGTGGACACCGTCTGCGCCGGCCTGGCCGGGGCCTGCGACGGGACGCTGCCCGCGGGCGTGATCCTGGACGCGATCGCGCAGCTCGTCGACGAGGACCCGGTGGTGCTGCGCGCCCGCACCCCCGACGCGATCCGCACGCTGGTGGAGCAGGGCTTCCTCGAACCCGCGCCCTGACGGCCCGCCCGGCCCCGCGTCCCCTACACCACGTTCCGCACCACGCCCCACACCACGGCCGCCACCAGCACCGCCGCCGCGCCGCGCCCGCCCAGGCGCGGCGGGTTGCGCCGCCCCCGCAGGCCCGCGCCCAGCCAGCGCAGGTACAGCAGCGCGAGCACCGGGGTGGCGGCCAGCAGCGCCGCGTTGTCGTGGAACGCCGTGACCAGGTCCCCGTGCAGCAGGTCGTACGCCATCCGGGTGCCGCCGCAGCCGGGGCAGAGCAGCCCGGTGGCCCAGTTGAAGGGGCAGCGGGGGAGCAGCGAGCCGGGTTCGTGCGGGTTCGTCCCGTACAGGTGGGCGGCTCCGGCGAGGCCCGCGGCCAGCAGTCCGAGGGGGGTCGCCGCGGGGTGCGCGGCCAGGGTGCGCAGCCGTCCGCGCGGCGCGTCCTCTCCGGGACGCACGCCCCTGGCGCCCGTCTCGCTCATGTCGTCACCCTCCGTGCCGGATGCGCCCCCGGAGCGCCGCGCCGCCGCCGTCGGCCGGGACGGGGCGGTCCGGGCCCCGGCGGCAGGTCCCCCGGGTCGGGGGGACGGCGGAGGAGGCGGGCAGGACAGGCCCTCTTCCGCCGGCGCGTCTGTCCCCGTCATCCTGCCAGCACCCTCCGCTGCCCGGACCGGTCCCGGCACCCGGCCTTCACCCGGGGTTCGCCCGCGGGTCTCCCGGCCGTGCCCCGCCCGTCCCCGCGGCGGGCGAGCCTTACGTCCCCGCAGGGAAGGGGAGGCGGATGGAGAGCGGGCCCGCGGTGTTCGCCGGAACGGTGTTCTCGCTGTTCGGGGCGGCACTGCTGCTGTGGACCGGGGCGCGCGCCCGCTCCCGTGCGCCCGTGGTGCACGGCGGGGGAGCCGGAGCCGTGGTGCTGTACACCGCGACGGGCCTGGCGTCGGTGGCGGCGGGCGTGTGGTGCCTGTTGTCGGTGTAGCCCCTCGGGGTTCATGTGACCGCTCCGGGCCACGTCGGACCCCCGTGGCACCGCAGTTCTGGGACACCGTCGCACCCGGCGGCACTGCACCCCCGCACTCACGGGAATAAAAGGGACACCGGCGAACGCTGGCAACGACCAACCACCCGGTAATCCGGGCAATCGATCTTGGCTGAGACCTGCCGCTGTGGTGACGAAACGGACATCGGCGGCGGTCCGTGGCGCATGAATACCGGTTGTCGGGTTACCGTTCGAGTGGCGTTGCTGGCTTTTCCCGTTTGACACGGGGGGCTGGGTTACGGTCACACTCCGCGACGTCACCCTTTTCGACCCGGAGAGAAGAGCGAAGTTGTCCCCGACCAGCGAGACCGCGCGCAACGGCCGCCGACTCGTCATCGTCGAGTCGCCGGCCAAGGCGAAGACGATCAAGGGCTACCTGGGCCCGGGCTACGTGGTCGAAGCCAGTGTCGGGCACATCCGCGACCTGCCCAACGGGGCCGCCGAAGTGCCCGCCAAGTACAAGGGCGAGCCCTGGGCGCGCCTCGGCGTCAACGTGGACCAGGACTTCGAGCCGATCTATGTCGTCAACAGCGACAAGAAGGCCCAGGTCACGAAGTTGAAGGGGCTGCTCGCCGAGGCCGACGAGCTCTTCCTCGCCACCGACGAGGACCGCGAGGGCGAGGCCATCGCCTGGCATCTGCGCGAGGTGCTCAAGCCCAAGGTGCCGGTCCGCCGGATGGTCTTCCACGAGATCACCAAGGACGCGATCCAGCAGGCCGTGGCCAACCCCCGCGACCTGAACCAGCGCCTGGTGGACGCCCAGGAGACCCGCCGCATCCTCGACCGCCTCTACGGCTACGAGGTCTCGCCGGTCCTGTGGAAGAAGGTCATGCCACGGCTCTCGGCGGGCCGGGTGCAGTCGGTGGCGACCCGCCTGGTGGTGGAGCGCGAGCGGGAGCGCATCGCGTTCACCGCCGCCGAGTACTGGGACCTGACGGCCGCCTTCTCCACCGGCCGCCCCGGCGACGCCACGGACCCGGGCACCTTCGGCGCGCGGCTGGTCGCGGTGGACGGGCGCCGGGTCGCCCAGGGCCGCGACTTCGGCTCCAACGGGCAGCTCAAGTCCCCCGGCCAGGTGCTCCACCTGGACGAGCAGGCCGCCCGCGCCCTGGCCGCGGCGCTGCGGGACACCGCGTTCGCCGTGCGCGGCGTGGAGTCCAAGCCGTACCGCCGCAGCCCGTACGCGCCGTTCCGCACCACCACCCTCCAGCAGGAGGCCTCCCGCAAGCTGGGCTTCGGCGCGAAGCGCACCATGCAGGTGGCGCAGAAGCTGTACGAGAACGGCTTCATCACCTACATGCGCACCGACTCGGTCACCCTGTCGGAGACGGCGGTGGCCGCGGCGCGCAGCCAGGTGCGCCAGCTCTACGGCCCCGACTACCTGCCGGACACCCCGCGCACCTACACCGGCAAGGTGAAGAACGCGCAGGAGGCGCACGAGGCCATCCGCCCGTCCGGGGACCGCTTCCGCACGCCCGCGGAGACGCGGCTGAGCGGCGACGAGTTCCGCCTGTACGAGCTGATCTGGATGCGCACCGTCGCCTCCCAGATGAAGGACGCGGTGGGCCAGTCGGTGACGGTGCGGGTCGGCGGGCGCTCCGCCGACGGGCGGGACGCCGAGTTCTCCGCCTCCGGCAAGATCATCACCTTCCACGGCTTCCTCAAGGCGTACGTCGAGGGCCGTGACGACCCGGACGCCGAGCTGGACGACCGCGAGCGGCGGCTGCCGCAGGTGGCCGAGGGCGACCCGCTGACCGCGGACGAGATCAGCGCCGACGGCCACTCGACCAAGCCCCCGGCCCGCTACACCGAGGCCAGCCTGGTCAAGGAGCTGGAGGAGCGGGAGATCGGCCGGCCCTCCACCTACGCGTCGATCATCGGCACCATCCTCGACCGCGGCTACGTCTTCAAGAAGGGGACGGCCCTGGTGCCCTCCTTCCTGTCGTTCGCGGTGGTGGGACTGCTGGAGAAGCACTTCGGCCGCCTGGTGGACTACGACTTCACCGCCCGCATGGAGGACGACCTCGACCGCATCGCGCGGGGCGAGGCGCGCGCCGTGCCGTGGCTGCGCCGCTTCTACTTCGGCGAGCGCCCCGAGGCGGCGGAGGCCGCCGAGGTGTCGGCGGCGGACGCGGGCAACGGCGACGGCGACCACCTCGGCGGCCTGAAGGAGCTGGTCACCGACCTCGGCGCGATCGACGCGCGGGAGGTGTCGTCCTTCCCGGTCGGCGGCGACATCGTGCTGCGGGTGGGCCGCTACGGCCCGTACGTGGAGAAGGACGGCCAGCGCGCCGACGTGCCCGAGGACCTGCCGCCGGACGAGCTGACCGTCGAGCTCGCCGAGGAGCTGCTGGCCAGGCCGAGCGGCGAGCGCTCGCTGGGCGCCGACCCGGAGACGGGGCGGCAGATCGTGGCGAAGGCCGGCCGGTACGGCCCGTACGTCACCGAGGTGCTGCCCGAGGACACCCCGAAGACGGGCCGGGGCGCGATCAAGCCCCGCACCGCGTCGCTGTTCAAGTCGATGTCGCTGGACACGGTGACGCTGGAGGACGCGCTGCGGCTGTTCTCGCTGCCGCGCGTGGTCGGCGTGGAGCCCGGCTCCGGCGAGGAGATCACCGCGCAGAACGGGCGCTACGGGCCGTACCTGAAGAAGGGCACGGACTCCCGCTCGCTCCAGACCGAGGACCAGATCTTCTCGGTGACGCTGGAGGAGGCGCTCGCCCTGTACGCGCAGCCCAAGCAGCGCGGGCGGGCGGCGGCCAAGCCCCCGCTGAAGGAGCTGGGCACCGACCCGGTGAGCGGGCGTCCCGTCGTGGTCAAGGACGGGCGCTTCGGCCCGTACGTCACCGACGGGGAGACCAACGCGACGCTGCGGCGCGACGACGACGTCGAGGCGATCACGCCGGAGCGCGGGTTCGAGCTGCTCGCGGAGAAGCGGGCCAAGGGTCCGGTGAAGAAGACGGCGGCGAAGAAGACGGCCAAGGCCACCACCAAGAAGGCCACCGCGAAGAAGACGGCGGCCAAGGGCGCCGAGGAGCCGTCGGAGGGCACGGCCGCCAAGAAGACGGCGGCGAAGACGACCACGAAGAAGACGGCCGCGAAGACGACCGCCGCGAAGAGGACCACGGCCGGGAAGACCGCGGCCAGGAAGACGACGGCGGGGCAGGGTACGGCCGCCGCCGGGGAGGCGCCCGCCGCGAACGGGGCCGCCTCCGCCTCCGCGGACACCGCCCCGACCCGCCCGGGCGCGGGGGGCGACATGGTGGTGCCGGAAGTCGAGGCTGAGCGGGTGGACAGCCGCTGACCGGCGGCCCCGGCCCGCCCGGGGCCCTGGGGCCCGGCACCCCTTTGAACTGCCCGATCGGAACGCTCCGGCCGGACGGCGCACGCGTCGTCCGGCCGGAGCGCGTTCGAGCCCCTGCGTCAACGTCGAACCCTCATCGTTCACCTGTTCGGATGGCGTTCGGCATGGATTCCAGTGCGCCGGATACGCTGTCAGGATGACGGGCGCCGACCAGCCAACGGACGTGACGAGGGACGTGACCAGGCCGACCAGCGAAACCGCAAGCACCAGCGCACCGGCCACGGGGGCCGGGGCGCTCGCCGCCGACTCCCGCGAGCGGGCGGTGGGGGCCCTGCTGCGCATCCCACGGCTGCGCAGGCTGTGGACGGCGCAGCTCATGGGCGGCACGGCGGACCGGCTCGCCGTGCTCGTCCTCACCGTGCTCGCGGTGCAGGCCGCCTGGCAGTCGGAGGCGTTCGGCGGCGGCTACCGGGGGGTGGCGGTCGCGGTCGCCGCGGTGCTCGGCGCGCGGCTGCTCGCCACGCTGCTCACCGGCGCGCTGCTGCTGGGCCCCGTCGCCGCGCTGGTCGCCCCCGGCGGCACCCTCGACCGGCGCTGGACCATGATCGGCTGTGACGCGCTGCGCCTGCTGGCGCTGGTCCCCGCGCCGCTGTGGATCGACTGGACGGAATCGTCGGCCGTGGTGTGGCTGCTGGTCACCGCGTTCCTCGTCGGCGTCGCCGAGCGGGTGTGGACGGTGGCCAAGAACACCGCCGCCCCGGCCCTGCTGCCCGCGACCGCCCCCGAGCCGCTCGCCGCGCGCGCCGCCATCGCCGCCCTCGCCGAGCGCCCCGGCGAGACGGTGCGGGTGACCGTGCCCCCGCCGCCCGCGACCCCGCCGTCCGCGACCCCGCCCGCCCCCGCCGGACGGGCCCCGGAACCGGACGCCACGGTCCGCCTCCGCAAGATCACCGACGCCGACGCCCCGGCCACCCCCGGCGACGGCCCCGCCGCACCCGGCCAGGGCAAGCCCAAGCCCTCCGGGCCCCGGCCCGTCACGGTCCACCCCCCCGCCGAGCACCTCGACGCGCTGCACCGCCTCGACGTGCGCACCGGCTACGGCGCCCTGCCCCTCGCCGCCGCGGCGCTGATCGCCGTCACCCTGCTCAGCAACCTGCTCGCGGTCGGCGTCGACTGGTTCCACACCCACCAGGTGGCGCTGGCCTGCTACGGGGCCGCCGCGCTCTTCGCCGCGTCCGCCGCCGTGCTGTACCCGCTGGAGCTGCCGGACGCGGCAGGACCGCGCCCGCGCTCCCCGCTGGAGGGCCTGCGCCTGCCCAAGGACCTCCCCGGCGGCAAGGGCCGCACCGGCTCGGTGCCCGCCCTCGTGCTGAGCACCGCCGCCACCTGCGCCGCCGTCGCCTGCGCCGTCGCCCTCGCCGTGCTGCACGCCCACGACCTCGGCGGCGGCCCGATCGCCTACGGCCTGCTGGTCCTGGCGCTGACCGGCGGCGCGGTCGCCGGGGTGCGCACGGCCCCCAAGGTGCTGCCCGGGTTCTCCCGGCGCAGGCTGTTCGCCCTCGCCGTGGCGCTCGCCGGGGTGGCCCTGCTGCTCGCCGGGCTCGTCCCCGACCTGACCACGGTGCTGCTGCTCACCCTGCTCGCCGGCTACAGCCTCGGCGTGGTGGCGAACACCGGCCACGCCCTGCTCGACCAGGAGACGGAGGAGGCCGGGCGCGGCCGCGTCACCGAGCACCTGCACGCCGTGGTGCGCCTGTTCGTGGCCTCCGCCGCCGTCGGCGGGCCGCTGCTCGCCGCGGCGATCGGCCCGCACCGGGTCGAGGAGGGCGCGTTCACCTTCGACCACGGCGGCGCCTCGTTCACCCTGATGCTGGCCGGGGCCCTGCTGCTGCCCGTGGCCGCGCTGGCGCTCGGCCGCATCGACGACCGGCACGGCGCCCCCCTCGGCCGGGACCTGCGCGACGCCCTGCGCGGCGGCGCCGACCCGCGGCAGCGCACCGCGCCGACCGGGTTCTTCATCGCGCTGGAGGGCGGCGACGGCGCGGGCAAGTCCACCCAGGTGGAGCTGCTCGCCGAGTGGATCCGCAACAAGGGCCACGAGGTGGTCGTCACCCGCGAGCCCGGCGCCACCGCGCTCGGCAAGCGGCTGCGCTCGATCCTGCTCGACGTCTCCGGCACGGGCCTGTCCCACCGCACCGAGGCCCTGCTGTACGCGGCCGACCGCACCGAGCACGTGGAGAGCGTGGTCCGGCCGGCGTTGGCCCGCGGCGCCGTGGTGATCACCGACAGGTACAGCGACTCCTCCATCGCCTACCAGGGCGCCGGCCGCAACCTGTCGCCCACCGAGGTCGCCCGCATCTCCCGCTGGGCCACCGGAGGCCTGGTGCCGCACCTGACCGTGCTGCTCGACGTGGCGCCCGACACCGCCCGCGAGCGGTTCACCGAGGCCCCGGACCGGCTGGAGTCCGAGCCCGCCGAGTTCCACCAGCGGGTGCGCGACGGCTTCCTCGCGCTCGCCGCCGCCGACCCCGCGCGCTACCTCGTGGTGGACGCGGGGCAGGAGCCGCAGGCCGTGGCCACCGCGATCCGGCACCGCCTGGACCGTGAGCTGCCGCTGTCCGAGAAGGAGATCCAGGCCCGCGCCGAGGCCGAGCGCCGTGCCGCCGAGGAGGCCCGCCGCCGCGCCGAGGAGGAGGCCAGGCGCAAGGCCGAGGAGGAGCGGCTGGAGCGCGAGCGCCAGGAGCAGCTCGCCCGGCTGCGCGCCGAGGAGGAGGAGCGCAAGCGGATAGAGGCCGAGGAGGCCCGCCGCCGCGAGGAGGAGCGGCAGGCCGAGGAGGCCCGCAGGCTCGCCGCCGAGGCCCGTCGCCGCGCCGAGGAGGAGGCCCGCCGCCGGGAGGCGGAGGAGCAGGCCCGCCGGGAGGCCGAGGAGCGCGCCAGGCGGCAGGCCGAGGAGGAGGAGCGGCTGCGTCGCGAGGCGGAGGAGCGCCGCCTGGAGAAGCAGCGCCGGGCCGAGGAGGCGCTGCTGCGCGCCGAGGAGGAGCGCCGCAGGGCCGAGGAGGAGGCCAGGGCCCGCCGCGAAGCGGAGGAGGCCGAGGCGGCGCGGCTCCGCGAGGAGGAGGCCAGGGCCCGCGAGGAGGCGGCCAGGCTCCGGGCGGAGGAGGTCCGCCGCCGCGAGGAGGAGGCGCGCCGTCGCGCCGAGGAGGCCAGGCGCCGCGCCGAGGAGGAGGCCGAGGCCGCCACCGTCGAGACGCCCGTCGTCGCCCCGCCCGCCGGGGATCCGGCGGACGCCGCGGAGACGATCGAGACCCCGCTGCCCGCGCCCGCGCCGCGGGACGAGCCGGACGCCCCCGGGGACGAGGAGGCCACCCGCACCCTGGAGACCCCCCGCCCGGCCGTGGACCCGGCGGAGGAGACGAAGGTCCTCCCGCCCGTCGTCCCGTCCCCCGACTCCCAGCCCTCCGACTCCCAGCCCTCGGACTCCCAGCCCTCGGACTCCCGGCCCTCCGGCACCCCGCCCGCCGATCCCGAGGACCCGAGCCAGGCGCGCACCGCCGTGCTCCCGCAGATCCCCCCGGCCCGCGGCGGCGGCTCCGCCCGGCGCACCCCGCCCCCGGCCGCCCCCGCCCCGGAGGACGAGACCAGGCCGCTGCCCCGCGCCCGCGCCCCGCACCCCGGGTCCGCGGCCGAGGGTGACCCGGCCGACCGCGTCCCGCCGTGGCTGTGGCGCCCCGAGCCGGGCCCCGCGGAGAACGAGCGCACCCGCGAGCTGCCCCAGGTGGACCCGCACGGCGCCGGTCAGCAGGACCCCCGGCAGCAGGACCCCGGTCAGCAGGACCCCGCCGGGCAGCACGGCGAGGACCACCCGCGCCGCCGCCAGCGCCCGTACTGGGCGGAGGAGACCCCGCTGGACGACCTGCCCAGCCTCGCCGACGAACTCCTCGGCCCCCACGAGGACGACGCCTACGGCGACGAGGAGCACCCCGGCGCACCCGAGGGCCCCGCGGGCGACGCCCACCACGACGGCCACCACGACGGTCGCCCCGGCCGCCGGGGCCGCCGCGGGCGCGGGTAGGGGCGCCCATGGCCGTCTGGGACGACCTGATCGGGCAGCACCGCGTGGTGGAGCAGCTCACCGCGGCGGCCAGGGACGCGGACGCGCTGGCGTCGGGCGGCGGTGAGGCCCGCCCCGGGCAGTCGTCGATGACCCACGCCTGGCTGTTCACCGGCCCGCCCGGCTCGGGCCGGTCCACGGCGGCCCGCGCCTTCGCCGCCGCGCTCCAGTGCGTCAGCCCCGACCGGGCCCTCGGCGGCGCCCCCGGCTGCGGCTTCTGCGACGGCTGCCACACCACGCTGGTGGGCACGCACGCGGACGTGGAGATCGTCCGCACCGACCTGCTGTCCATCGGTGTGAAGGACACCCGTGACCTGGTGCGCCGCTCCTCCCTGTCGCCCGCGGGCGGCCGGTGGCAGGTCATCGTCCTGGAGGACGCCGACCGGCTCACCGAGGGCGCGGGCAACGTGCTGCTCAAGGCCGTCGAGGAGCCCGCCCCCCGCACCGTCTGGCTGCTGTGCGCGCCCTCCCTGGAGGACGTGCTGCCCACCATCCGCTCCCGCTGCCGCCACCTGGTGCTGCGCACCCCGCCCATCGACGCGGTCGCGGACGCGCTGGTGCGCCGCGACGGCGTCGAGCCCGGCATGGCGGCGTTCGCGGCCCGCGCCGCGCAGGGCCACATCGGCCGGGCCCGCCGCCTGGCCACCGACGAGCAGGCGCGGGCCAGGCGCGCCGAGGTGCTGGCGATACCGCTCCAGGTCGGCGACGTGGGCGGCTGCCTGAAGGCCGCGCAGCGCCTGGTGGACGCGGCCGCCGAGGACGCCAAGCAGGTCGCGGAGGAGACCGACGCCAAGGAGACCGAGGAGCTGCGCGCCGCGCTCGGCGCCGCCTCCGGCACCGGCGGCCGGCTGCCCCGCGGCACCGCGGGCGTGCTCAAGGACCTCCAGGACCGGCAGAAGCGCCGCGCCACCCGCACCCAGCGCGACACCCTGGACCGCGCCCTGATCGACCTCGCCGGCTACTACCGCGACGTCCTCGCCGTCCAGCTCGGCGCCGCGACGGCCCTGGCCAACGAGGAGCTCAGGCCCGACATCGAGCGCATAGCCGCCGCCTCCGCGCCGGAGAACACGCTGCGCCGCGTCGAGGCCGTCCTGGACTGCCGCCGCGCCCTGGACCGCAATGTGGCGCCGCTGCTGGCGGTGGAGGCCATGACGCTCGCGCTCCGCGCGGGCTGAGGCGGACGCGCGGAGACGCGCGACATCCGAGGCGCACAGCGACGACCCCGCTACCCTCCGTCATGCGGCCGAACGTGTCGTGCCCCCGCGCCCGCCCGTGCTCCGCCCCCGAGCTCCCGATCCACCGTGCCGCCGAACGCGAGGAAGCCCATGCCCACCACGCACCCGCTCCGCGCCGCCGTGACCGCGACGACGGCGGTGGCCGCGCTGCTGCTGTCCAGTTGCTCCTTCACCGCCTCCTCGTCCTCGGGCTCCTCGGTCGAGAACCGCAGCCCCTCCGGCTCCCCCGGCACCTCCACCACCCGCACCCTGCGCCCCCTGCCCGCGGCCACCCCCGCCGCCCTGCGCCCCTACTACCGGCAGACCCTGGCCTGGAAGCCCTGCCGCACCTCCGGCTTCGAGTGCGCCACCCTCCGCGTCCCGCTCGACTACGCCAAGCCCGCCGAGGGCGGCGACATCAAGCTCGCCGTCGCCCGCAAGCGCGCCCGCGACCAGGGCGCCCGCCTCGGCTCCCTCCTGGTCAACCCCGGCGGCCCCGGCGCCTCCGCCGTCGACTACCTCCAGCAGCAGGCGGCGGTCGGCTACCCGGCCCCGGTCAGGGACGCCTACGACCTGGTCGCGTTCGATCCGCGCGGCGTGGGGGGAAGCGTGCCGGTCACCTGTCTGTCCGACGCCGACATGGACGCGTTCACCAGGGTCGACACCACCCCCGACGACCAGCGCGAGATCGACCGCCTGGTCGCCGCCGACCGCCGCTTCGCCCGCGGCTGCGAGCGCTCGGCCGCGCGCCTGCTGCCGCACATGGGCACCGTCGAGGCGGCCCGGGACATGGACGTGCTGCGCGCCGTCCTCGGCGACGACAAGCTCACCTACACCGGCCTGTCCTACGGGACGATGATCGGCGCCACCTACGCCGGCCTGTTCCCCGGCCGCGTCGGCCGCCTGGTGCTCGACGGCGCGATGGACCCGTCCGTGGACGCGAAGGAGGCCGCCCGCGCCCAGGCCGGCGGCTTCCAGACCGCGTTCCGCGCCTTCGCCGAGGACTGCGTCTCGCACCGCGGCTGCCCGCTCGGCACCGACTCCGCCGACGACGCCGGCCGCCGCCTGGACGCGTTCCTCGCCCGCCTCGACCGCAAGCCGCTGCGCACCCGCGACGGCTCCCGCACCCTGAACGAGGCCCTGGGCACCACCGCCGTCCTGCTCGCCATGTACGACGAGAGCTACTGGCCCCTGCTCCGCGAGGCCCTGCGCTCCGCCCTCGACGGCGACGGCTCCGACCTGCTGCGCATGTCCGACGTCTACTACGAGCGCCAGGAGGGCGTCTACGGCAACATCATGTACGCCAACGCCGCCGTGAACTGCCTGGACCTCCCGCCCGCCGCCCGCACCCCCGCCGACGTCCGCAAGGCCCTGCCCGCCTTCCGCAAGGCGTCCGCCAACTTCGGCGCGTCCATGGCCTGGGCCACCCTCATCTGCGGCGACTGGCCGGTGAAGCCCCAGGGCACCCCCACCCGCATCGAGGCCGAGGGCGCCGCCCCCATCCTGGTCATCGGCACCACCCGCGACCCCGCCACCCCCTACACCTGGGCCCGCTCCCTGGCCTCCCAGCTCGACTCCGGCGTCCTGCTGACCTACGAGGGCGACGGCCACACCGCCTACGCCCGCGGCAACGAATGCGTCGACACCACCGTCAACACCTACCTCCTCCAGGGCCGCCCCCCGGCCGGCAACAAGCGCTGCTCGTAGCCCTCCGGGGGCGGGCGGGGCGCCCCCGGAAACTGTGTAGACTGGGCGCCGTTGCCGATGCCACGCTGAGCGCTGTCGGCAGCACGCCGCCTTAGCTCAGTCGGCCAGAGCGACGCACTCGTAATGCGTAGGTCGTGGGTTCGATTCCCACAGGCGGCTCCACCGGGGCCCAGGTCAGAGCAGTACTGACCTGGGTCTTTTTCATGTCCGGCCGCCCGTGGGGATGAGGGGGCGGTCCGTCCGGGGGAGGAGGGGGAGGGGGTGGGTACTGCGTTCTGAGTAGAGGGGGTTGTCGGCAGGGGGACGACGACGGGAGGGGGTGCGGCGGGGGAGGCTGGCTGGGTTCCCGAGTGTGGATGTGGAGAACCCTGCTGTGGCTGAAGTTCTGAGTCGACTGGGCCGTCTGGCGTTTCGGCGGCGGTGGTACGTCGTCCTGGTGTGGATGGCCGTCCTGGCGGCGGTGGGCTTCGGTGCCGCCAAGGCGCCCGCGGCGCCCGACGACGGGTTCTCCATGCCGGGGATCGAGGCGCAGAAGGCGTTCGACCTGATGGAGGAGCGCTTCCCCGGCTCGGCGGCCGACGGGGCGAGCGCGCGGATCGTGTTCGCCGCGCCGGACGGGCAGGAGGTCACCGCGGGCGGGAACCGGGCGGCCGTCGAGGAGGCGGTGGACGAGGTGGCCCGCGGGCCGCAGGTGGCCGCCGCGGTGAGTCCCTTTCAGGGGAAGGGGGTGAGCGAGGACGGCTCGACGGCGTACGCGTCCGTCACCTACCGGGTCGCCGCCGACGACCTCTCGGACGCCGCCAAGGACACGCTCCGGGACGCCGTCGAGCGGGCGCGGGACGCGGGTCTGACCGTGGAGGTCGGCGGGGACGCGATGGCGAGCGAGACCTCGGCGGGCGGCGCGGCCGAGGCGATCGGGATAGTGATCGCCGCCGTGGTGCTGCTGATCACCTTCGGGTCGCTGGCCGCCGCCGGGCTGCCGCTGCTGACCGCGGTTCTGGGCGTCGGCGTCTCCATGGCCTCGATCATCGCCCTGGGCAGCACCTTCGGCCTGTCCGCGACGACCGGCACGCTGGCCACCATGCTCGGCCTGGCGGTCGGCATCGACTACGCCCTGTTCGTCGTCTCCCGCTACCGAGAGGAGCGGGCCAAGGGACGCCTGCCCGAGGAGGCCGCGGGGCTCGCGGTCGGCACCGCCGGCTCCGCGGTCGTCTTCGCCGGGCTGACGGTGATCATCGCGCTGGCCGGCCTTTCCGTGGTGGGCATCCCGATGCTGACCAAGATGGGCCTGTCCGCGGCCGGGGCCGTCGTCGTCGGCGTGCTGATCTCGCTGACCCTGGTCCCCGCGCTGCTCGGCTTCTGGCCCGAGGCCGTGCTGTCCAGGGCCGCCAGGAAGGGCCGGGCGAAGGGGGCCGGCGGGGAGAGCAACGGGGGTTCGCGGTGGGCCGGGTTCGTGCTGCGCCGTCCGCTGCCGGTGCTGCTCCTCGGTGTCGTGGGACTGGGGGTGATCGCGCTTCCGGTGACCGACCTGCAACTGGGCATGCCGGGTGACGAGGCCAAGTCCACCTCCACCACCGAGCGCCGCGCCTACGACGCGCTCGCCGAGGGCTTCGGCCCCGGGTTCAACGGGCCGCTGACGATCGTGGTGGACGCCAGGGGCGCGGACGACCCGGAGACGGCGGTGGCCGCCGTCTCCAAGGAGATCGCGGGCACGGACGGGGTGGTGTCGGTGTCGGCGCCCCGGTTCAACCCGGAGGGGGACACCGCGATGTTCTCCGCCACCCCGGCCACCGCGCCCACCGACGAGCGGACCAAGGACCTCGTCGAGAGCATCCGCGGCGAGCGCGCGGCGGTCGAGACCGCCGCGGGGGCGACCTACGAGGTCACCGGCACCACCGCGATGAACATCGACATCGCGCAGAAGGTGCAGTCGGCGCTGGTCCCCTACCTCGCGGTCGTGGTCGGGCTGGCGTTCCTGCTCCTGCTGGTGGTGTTCCGGTCGGTGCTGGTCCCGGTCAAGGCGGCGCTCGGCTTCCTGCTGTCGGTGCTGGCGGCCCTCGGCGCGGTCGTCACGGTGTTCCAGTGGGGCCACGGCGCGGAGCTGCTGGGCGTGGAGCAGACCGGGCCGATCATGAGCCTGATGCCGATCTTCCTGGTGGGCATCGTGTTCGGCCTCGCCATGGACTACGAGGTGTTCCTGGTCTCGCGGATGCGGGAGGCGTACGTCCACGGCGACCGGCCGGGGCAGGCCGTGGTGAGCGGGTTCCGGTACAGCGCCCGCGTGGTGGTCGCCGCCGCGCTGATCATGACGGCCGTGTTCGCCGGGTTCGTCGGCGAGAGCGACTCCATGATCAAGATGATCGGGTTCGGCCTGGCCGCCGCGGTCCTGTTCGACGCGTTCGTGGTCCGCATGGCGATCGTGCCCGCCGTCCTGGCCCTGCTCGGCGACCGGGCCTGGTGGCTGCCGCGCCCGCTGGACCGGCTGCTGCCCCGGGTGGACATCGAGGGGGAGGCGCTGGGTCACCGGGCCTCCGCCGCCCCCGCCCCGTCGGACGCCCCCGAGGCCCCGGACGCCGAGCCGGTGCCGGCGCGCCGCTAGCCGCCGGGAGGGCCGCCGGGCGCCGCAGCGCCCCGCGGCCCCACCCCGCACCCGCGGTGCGCCGCCCGGGCGGCGCACCGCCTCCCTCCCGCCCCGTCCGCGCAGGTCCGCGCCCCCGTCGTCCACCATGGACAGACGCAGCCCCACCGACCCGGAGACCTCGATGACGTCCATCCTGGAGCGACACACGGGCCGCCACCGCCGTGCCGCCCATGTGGCGGTGGTCCTCGCGGTGTACGGCTTCGCGGTCCTCGGCAGCGCGCTCACCCTGCCCGGCTACGACGAGCCGAGCCGCATCTGGCCCGTCGCGCTGCTCGCGGGTGTGGCCTGCGCCGCCCTGCTGGGCTGCCGCACCCACCCGCGGGCCGCGGTGGCCGTGGCGGCGCTGTGCACCTCGGCCGTGTGCGCGCTCGGCTACCTGTTGACCCCGCTGCTGCTGGCGCCGGTCATGGCAGCGCTGTACTGGCTGGCCGCGCTCACCGAGCGCGGGACCACCCGCGTCCACGCCGTCGCCGCCACCGCCCTGCTGGTGACCACCGCGGTGGTCGCGGGGCCCGGCGAGCACCCGCTGGTGCTCAGGACGGTCGGCCCCGTCTTCTGGCTGCTGCTGCCGGTCGCCGCGGGCACCGCGTCCCGGCTGCGGGGCGCCTACCTGGAGGCGGTGCAGGCCAGGGCCGAGCACGCCGAGCGCACCCGCGAGGAGGAGGCCCGCCACCGGGTCGCCGAGGAGCGCATGCGGATCGCCCGCGAGCTGCACGACGTGGTCGCCCACCACCTGGCCCTGGCCAACGCGCAGGCCGGCACCGCCGCCCACCTGGCGGGCACCAGGCCCGAGGAGACCCGGCGGATCCTCGCCGACCTGGCCGGCACCACCTCGTCGGCGCTGCGCGAGCTGAAGGCGACCGTGGGCCTGCTGCGCCAGTCCGACGACCCGGAGGCCCCCCTGGAGCCGGCCCCCGGCCTGGACCGGCTCCCCGAACTGGTCGCGGCGTGCGCCTCCGCCGGGCTGAGGGTCACCGTCGCCACCGAGGGGGAGCCGCGCCCGCTGTCGCCGGGGGTGGACCTGACCGCGTACCGGATCGTGCAGGAGGCGCTGACCAACGTCACCAAGCACGCCGCCGCGAGCGCGGCGCACCTGCGGCTGGCCTACACCCGCGACCGCCTGACCATCACGGTCAGCGACGACGGCCACGCCACCGGGCCCGCGGGCCCCGACCGGTGCGGCGGCTTCGGCCTCATCGGCATGCGCGAACGCGCCCACTCCGTCGGCGGCGACCTCAGCGCGGGGCACCGCCCCGGGGGCGGTTTCGAGGTCACCACCGCGCTGCCGCTGCACCCCCGCCCGCCGCAGGAGGAGCCAATCCCATGACCGTCCGTGTGCTGCTCGCCGACGACCAGGCCCTGCTGCGGGCCACCTTCCGGATCCTGATCGACTCCTGCGCCGACATGGAGGTGGTCGGCGAGGCCGCCGACGGCGGGGAGGCGGTGGCGCTCACCCGCGCCCACCGCCCGGACGTGGTGGTGATGGACATCCGCATGCCCGGCACGGACGGCCTGAGCGCCACTGCGGCGGTGTGCGCCGACCCGGAGCTGTCCGCCACCCGCGTCCTGATCCTCACCACGTTCGAGACCGACGAGTACGTCGCCCAGGCGCTGCGCGCCGGCGCGAGCGGCTTCCTCGGCAAGGACGTCACCGTGGACGACCTCCTCGCCGGCATCCGCACCGTGGCCTCCGGGGACGCGCTGCTCTCGCCCGCGGCCACCCGCGCCCTGATCACCCGTTTCCTCGCCGCGCCCGCGCCCGGCGCCGGGCTGGTCCCGCCGGAGCGCCTGGCCGACCTGACCGCGCGGGAGCGCGAGGTGATGGCGCTGGCCGCGGAGGGCAGGTCCAACGGCGAGATCGCCGACGAGCTCGTCGTCAGCCCGCTGACCGTGCGCACCCACATCCACCGCGCCATGACCAAGCTGGGCGCCAGGGACCGGGCGCAGTTGGTGGTGATCGCCTACCAGTCAGGGCTGGTCCGGCCGGCCCCGCCCGCGCCCTGAGACGGGCCGCCGGGCCGGGGCCCGAGGCCCCGCCGCCCGCCCGTCAGGCCGTCGCCCGGAACCGCACCGTCGCGCTCAGGCCGCCCTCCGGCACCGGGACGAGGGTCAGCTCCGCGTCGTGGGCCTCGGCGACGGCGGCGACGATGGACAGGCCCAGGCCGTGGCCCTCGGGGGCGCCGGTGCGGGCGGTCAGCCGCTGGAACGGTTCGAGGAGCGCGGGCACGCGGTCGGCGGGGATCACCGGGCCGCTGTTGGCGACGCGCAGGAACGGGGCGCCGTCCTCCTCGCCGGTGGCCACCCGCAGCCAGCCGCCGGGCACGTTGTGCCGGACCGCGTTGTCCACCAGGTTCGTCACCAGCCGCTCCACCAGCCGCCGGTCGCCCAGGGCGCGGGCCGGGCGCAGCGACGCGTCCAGGCGCGGCCCGTCCCCGGGGACGGTGCGCAGGGCCTCGCCGACCGCGGCCGCCAGGTCCACCGGGTCGCGCCGCTGGAGGCCGCGCCGGCCGCGGGCGAGGGTCAGCAGGGCGTCGATCAGCCGCTCCTGGTGCTCGCCCGCGGCCAGCACGCGCTCGCACACGGCGCGCAGCGCGGCCGCGTCGGCGGCGGGGTTGGACAGCGCCACCTCGATGGTGGCCCGTTGCAGGGTGAGCGGGGTGCGCAGCTCGTGCGAGGCGTTGGCGACGAAGCGGCGCTGCGCGTCGAAGGCGGTGTGCAGGCGGCCGAGCAGGTCGTCGAAGGTGTCGGCGAGGTCCTTCAGCTCGTCGTCGGGGCCGGTGAGGGCGAGGCGTTCGTGCAGGTTGCGCTCGGAGATGCGGCGGGCCCGCTCGGCCATCGTCCGCACCGGGCGCAGCACCCGCCCGGCCATCAGCCAGCCGAGCGCCACCGACACCGCGGACATCGAGGCGAGGGCGACCGCGGACTGGGTGAGCAGCTCCCGCAGGGTGGCCCGGCGCTGCCGCGCGGCCTGGGCGTTCGCCGCCTCGCGCATCAGGTCGGGGTCCAGCGGCACTTGGCCGCCGCCGTTGGCGATCAGCACCTTCATGTGGCCGCGGGAGGCGACCAGCAGATAGGTGAGGGTGAGCAGCACCGCCCCGGACAGCAGGAACAGCGCCCCGTACAGCAGGGTCAGCCGCAGCCGGGCGGTCCACCTCAGCCGGCGCCTGCGGCGGGCCCGCGGTGCGGACGGGGCGTCAGATGCGGTAGCCGGCATGGGGCACCGTCTCGATCACCGGCGGGTCGCCCAGCTTGCGGCGCAGCCTGCTGACCGTCACCTTCACGGTGTTGGTGAACGGGTCGGCGGCGTGGTCCCAGGCCCGCTCCAGCAACTGCTCGGCGGAGAGCACCCCGCCGCGCGCGGACAGCAGCAGTTCGAGGACGGCGAGCTCCTTCGGGGACAGGTCGAGCCTGCGGCCGGCGCGGCGGGCGACGCGGCGGGTGGTGTCCAGCGTCAGGTCGCCGTGGACGAGCACGGGCGGCACGGCGGGCTGGGCGCGCCGGCCCAGCGCCCGGATCCTGGCGATCAGCTCGGCGAACGCGAACGGCTTGGCCAGGTAGTCGTCGGCGCCGAGGTCGAGCCCGTCCACCCGGTCCTCCAGGGTCGCGGACGCGGTGAGCATCAGCACGCGCGGCCGTCCGCCGCGGCCCACCAGGGCCCGGCACACCTCGTCGCCGTGCAGCAGCGGCAGGTCGCGGTCGAGGACGACCACGTCGTAGTCGTGCACCGCCGTCATCTCCAGGGCCCGCAGCCCGTCGTGGGCGGTGTCGACGGCCATGCCGTCCTGCCGCAGACCCGTGGCCACGGTCTCGGCGAGCTCCCAGTGGTCCTCGACGATCAGTAGGCGCATGCGCCAAGCATGCGGCAGCGGGGGTTACACCGGCATAACAGCGCGCGTTCCCGCCGTGTAACCGGCCGGTCGGTACTCCTTGGCGGCATGGCAACCACCACCAGACGCGCGATGGCGCGCATCCTTCCCGCCCTCGCCCCGCTGCTGCTCGCCGGGGCGCTGCTGACGGGGTGCTCGGACGACGACTCCCCGTCGGACGGGGCCGACGCCGGCGGCCCGTCCGCCAGTGGCCCCGCGAGCCGCTCCCTGGCGTACGCCCGGTGCATGCGCGAGAACGGCGTGCCGCAGTTCCCCGACCCGGACGAGGGCGGCCGGCTGAAGCTCGGCCCGGGCAGCGGCATCGACCCGAAGTCGCAGGCGTTCGCCGACGCGCAGGACGCGTGCCGGGACCTGGCGCCGCAGGGCGGGGGCGGCCCGGGTGGCTCCCTGGACTCCGCGAAGGTCGCCGAGTGGTCGGAGTGCATCCGGGAGAACGGCGTCCCCGAGTTCACCGATCCGCAGGTCAACGGCGGCTCCATGGAGATCGACCTGGGCGCGCTGGGCATCGGGCCCGAGGACGACAGGTTCCAGAAGGCCATGGACGCCTGCCAGGACAAGTGGCCCGGCGGCGGGGTCATGCTGAAGGGCGGTGGGGCCGGATGACGGCGGCGCACCGCACCGGAGGGGCCGTCACCGGTGCCGCGGGTCAGCGGCCGGACGGCGCCGGGGAGGAGGGCGCGCGGCCGGACGGCCGGGACCGCCCCGACACGGCCGGTCCCGCGGCGGCGCCGGGTCGCGCCCGTGGCCGGCGCGGGCTGCGCACCTCGCTCGCCGTGCTGGCCACCCTGCTGGTCGCCGGCGCCGCGGGGGTCGCGGCGACGGGGGTGCTCGGCGGCGACGGCGGCGCGGCGGCGGACGCCGGGCGGATCGGCCCCGCGCGGACCGTCCCGGTGGAGCGCACCACGCTGACCCGCGGCGAGACCGTGGCGGGCACCCTCGGGTACGGGGCTCCCACCGCGCTGCTCGCCCCGTCCGCGGGCGCGGCCGCCGGGGCGGGGCAGGACCGGCAGGCCCCCGCGCCGGGCGGGGTGCTCACACGGCTGCCCGCCGCCGGGGCGGAGATCGAGCGCGGCGAGCCGGTGTACCGCGTGGACGAGGAGAAGGTGCCGCTGCTGTACGGGGCGGCGCCGCTGTACCGCACCCTGGAGGCGGGCGTGTCCGGCGGCGACGTCGAGATGCTGGAGGAGAACCTCGCGGCGCTCGGCCACACCGGGTTCACCGTGGACGACAGCTTCACCTCCGCCACCGCCGACGCGGTGCGGGCCTGGCAGGAGGACCTGGGCCGGGAGGAGACCGGGCGGGTGGAGCCGGACCAGGCCGTGGTGGCGCCCGGCGCGCGGCGGGTCGCCGAGGTGAAGGCGGTGCCCGGCGCCGCGCCCGGCGGGGAGCTGCTGACCTGGACGGGCGTCGAGCCCGTCGTCACCGTGGACCTGCCCACCCGGTACGAGCACCTGGTGGACAAGGGCGGGAAGGCCACCGTGGAGCTGCCGGACGGCACCACCGCGCAGGCGGTGGTGAGCGAGGTCGGCAGCGCGGTGACGGCCGCGCCGAAGGACGGCGCGGGCGGCGCGGGGGAGACCACCATCCCCGTCGAGCTGACGGCGAAGGACGGCAAGGGGCTCGGCCGCTACCAGGCCGCCCCGGTCGAGGTGACGCTGACCGCGGAGCGCCGCGAGGACGTCCTGGCCGTGCCGGTGAACGCACTGGTGGCGCGCAGGGGCGGCGGCTACGCCGTGCAGGCCGTCACCGAAGGCGGCGTGGAGTACCGGCCGGTCGAGGTGGGCGTGTTCGCCGACGGCATGGTGGAGGTCTCCGGCGGCGGCGTCACCGAGGGGCTGCGCGTGGGGGTGCCGCGGTGACGCCGCCCGTCGTGGAGCTGACCGGGGTGACCAAGGTGTACGGGGACGTGGCCGCGCTCGCGGGCGTGGACCTGGTGGTGCGGCGCGGCGAGCTGCTGGCCGTCGTCGGGCCCTCGGGATCCGGCAAGTCCACGCTGCTGAACATCATGGGCACCCTGTCCCGCCCGACCGCGGGCGAGGTGCGGGTGGACGGCCACGCCGTGCCCGGCCTCACCGACCGGGAGCTGTCCGCGCTGCGCGCCCGCACCATCGGGTTCGTCTTCCAGTCCTTCCACCTCGCCCCGGGCGTCCCCGCGCTGGACAGCGTCGCGGACGGGCTGCTCTACAGCGGCGTCCCGCGCGCGGAGCGGCGCGCCCTCGCCGAGCGGGCGCTGCGCCGCGTCGGCCTCGGGCACCGGATGGGGAACGAGCCGCACCGGTTGTCCGGCGGCGAGAAGCAGCGCGTCGCCATCGCCCGCGCGGTGCTGGGCGACCCGCCGCTGCTGCTCGCGGACGAGCCGACCGGCGCGCTGGACTCCCGCTCCGGCGCGGTGGTGATGGAGCTGCTGCGGGAGCTGCACCGGGCGGGCACCACGGTCGTGGTGATCACCCATGACCGGGAGATCGCGGCGTCGCTGCCCCGCGAGGTGCGGGTGCGGGACGGCCGGATCGCGCACGACTCGGCCGCGCCCGCCCGCCGCGGGGCGGTGGCCGGATGAGCGCCGCGGCCCCGCCCCGGCCGAGGCCGGCCCGGCTCGGCCCGGCGGACGTGGTGCGGGTCGGCGGCCACGGGCTGCGCTCCCGGCCGATGCGGGTGTTCCTGTCGGCGCTGGGCATCGCCATCGGCATCGCCGCCATGATCGGCGTGGTGGGCATCTCCACCTCCAGCCAGGAGGAGCTGAACCGCCGGCTGGACGCGCTGGGGACGAACCTGCTCACGGCCGCGCCCGGGCAGTCGTTCGGCGGCGAGCAGGCCCGGCTGCCGCGGACCGCGGTGGAGATGGCGGCGTCCGTGGCGGAGGTGGAGTCGGTCTCCGCGATCGGCAGGACCGACGCCCGGGTGTACCGCAACGACCTGGTGCCGGAGCAGGAGACCGGCGGCATCGGGGTGTACGCGGCCCGCACCGACCTGCCGGCGACGGTGGGGGTGGAGCTCGCCGCGGGCGGCTGGCTGAACGAGGCGAACGCCCGGTACCCGGCCGTGGTCCTCGGCGCGCGGGCCGCCGCCCACCTGGGGGTGTACCAGGCCGGGCCCGAGGCGCGGGTGTGGCTGGGCGGACGCTGGTTCACCGTCGTCGGGATCCTCGCGCCGAGCGAGCTGGTGCCGGAGCTGGACTCCGCCGCGCTCGTGGGCTGGCCCGCGGCCGAGCGGGAGCTGGCGTTCGACGGGCACGCCACGACGCTGTTCACCCGGGCGGAGCAGTCCGCGGTCACCGGGGTGCAGGAGGTGCTCGGCGCCACCGTCAACCCGGAGCACCCCAACGAGGTGGAGGTGTCCCGCCCCTCGGACGCGCTGGAGGCGAAGGAGGCCACCGACGACGCGCTGGGCGGGCTGCTGCTCGGGCTGGGCGCGGTGGCGCTGCTGGTCGGCGGGGTCGGGGTGGCCAACACCATGGTGATCTCGGTGCTGGAGCGGCGCTCCGAGATCGGGCTGCGCCGGGCGCTGGGCGCCACCCGCGGGCAGATCCGGTTGCAGTTCCTGTGCGAGTCGCTGCTGCTGTCCGCGCTGGGCGGCCTCGGGGGTGTGGCGCTCGGCATCGCGGTGACCGCCGGGTACGCCGGGTACCAGGGCTGGCCGGCGCTGGTGCCGCTGTGGGCGATGGCCGGAGGCGTCGGCGCGACGCTGGTCATCGGCGGTCTCGCCGGGTTCTACCCGGCGGTGCGGGCCGCGCGCCTGGCACCGACGGAGGCGCTGACCGCGACCTGACGCGCCGCCCCACGCGTCCGTCCCACGCACCCGTCCGACACATCCGACTGACGCACTGCCACGGTGCCCCCGGCCCGCCCGGGGGCACCGTGGTGTGCGCGGACGGGCGGAACTGTGCGGATCTGTGCGCAAACCATTGACCGGTACATGTCGCTCACCTATCTTCTGACCGATCCGACGGATGGTGTCCGACATTTTCGAACACGGGGGGTCGGAGGGGAGCGGACACGCAGACACCTCAGGAGCCGCCGCCTTGACCGCATCGCACCAGCGCAGACCGCTGACCGGCCAGATCGCCTGTCTCCTCGCCGCCGTCCTGGCCCTGCTGGGCCTGGCCGCCCTCCAGCCCCCCGCCTCCGCCGCCGCCCCGCCGCCCGGCCAGGCCACGCGGTACACGATGACCGCGTTCACCAACTCCAGCGAGTCGAACATGTATGTGTACGAGTCGCCGGACGCGACCGGGTTCACCCTGCTCAAGGGCCCGGCCTACACCCCGCCCTCCGGGATGATCCGCGACCCCAGCGTCTTCCGGCACACCGACGGGTACTACTACCTGACCTACACCACCCGCACCTGGTCCGCGCTGAGCACCACCATCGGCTTCGCCCGCTCCACCGACCGGGTCAACTGGACGTTCCTGCGGGAGCACACCGTCCCCATCAGCGGCCTGGCCCGCACCTGGGCGCCCGAGTGGTTCGTGGATACCGACGGCAGCGTCAACATCATCGTGTCGGCGTCGACCACCGCGGGCGGCGAGTACACCTTCCGGCCCTACAAGCTCACCGCCACCAACGCCTCGCTCAGCTCCTGGAGCGCCCCCGTCCTCCTGTCTGGCATCAGCCCGAACTACATCGACACCTTCATCGTCAAGATCGGCTCCACCTACCACGCGTTCACCAAGAACGAGACGACCAAGTACATCGAGTACGCCACCGCCACCAGCCTCACCGGCCCCTACACCTTCCGCAGGACGGGCAACTGGGCCGGCTTCGGCTCCTACGTCGAGGGCCCGGCGCTGGTGCCGCTCGACAACGGCGGCTGGCGGATCTACTACGACGCCTACTCGGCCGGGAAGTACTGGTACAGCGACTCCTACGACGGCTTCGCCACCTGGTCCGCGCCCACCGAGCTGCCGGGCCTGACCGGCTTCGTCCGGCACCTGACGGTGCTGAAGGAGACCGTGTCCGGCGGCGCCACCCTGCCGGTGAACACCAAACGTTCCCTCCAGTCGGCCAACTACCCCGGCCGCTACGCCGTGGTGCGCTCCGACGGCCTGGGCTGGCTGGACCCGGTCACCTCCGGCAGCACCGCCGCCGTCAAGCAGAGCGCCACCTTCACCGTCGTCCCCGGCCTCGCGGACGCCAACTGCTACTCCCTGCGCGACTCGGCGGGCCGCTACCTGCGCCACTGGGACTTCCGTGTCCGCTTCGACGCGAGCGACGGCAGCGCGGTGTTCGCCAAGGACGCCACCTACTGCGCCCGCCCCGGCACGGCCGCCGGCTCAGTCCGGCTGGAGTCGTACAACTACCCCGGCCGCTACCTGCGGCACTACGACTACCAGTTGCGCGTGGACCCCTACCAGGACAGCGCCACCTTCCGCGCCGACAGCTCCTTCACCGCCGCCGGACCGTGGGCGTGAACCCCCGGGACCGCCCGCACGGACCCACCGGAAGGGACCGAAGATGATCCGCCGTGCCCGTCTGTTCCTCCTCGCGGCCCTCGCCGGGCTCCTCGCGCCGCTGATCGCCGCCGCGAGCCCGGCGCACGCCGCGCCCGTCACCGTCACCAGCGGAACCCAGTTCACCGACACGACCGGCGCCGTGGTGCACGCCCACGGCGGCGGCGTGATCAAGGTCGGCGCGTACTACTACTGGTTCGGCGAGAACCGCAACGCCGACAACACCTTCCGCTACGTCTCCGCCTACCGCTCCACCGACCTGAAGACGTGGGAGTTCCGGCGCCACGTGCTCACCCAGGCCACCCACTCCGAGCTCGCCAAGGCCAACATCGAGCGGCCCAAGGTCATGTACAACTCGGCCACCGGCCAGTACGTGATGTGGATGCACAAGGAGAACGGCAGCGACTACAGCGAGGCCCGCGCCGCCGTCGCCACCTCCTCCACCGTGGACGGCGACTACACCTGGCGGGGCAGCTTCCGGCCGCTGGGCCACATGTCCCGCGACATCACCGTCTTCCGCGACGACGACGGCACCGGCTACATGGTCTCCGCCGCCAGGGAGAACTACGACCTGCACATCTACCGGCTCAGCGCCGACTACCTGAAGGCCGAGGCGCTCGTCGCCAACCCCTGGCCCAGCGGCCACCGCGAGGCGCCGGCCCTGTTCAAGCGCGACGGCGTCTACTTCATGCTGACCTCCGGCGCCACCGGCTGGAACCCCAATCAGCAGCAGTACGCCACCGCCACCAGCGTGGCCGGGCCGTGGTCCGCCATGGCCGACGTCGGCGACGCCACCACCTACCGCTCCCAGACCGCCTACGTCCTGCCCGTGCAGGGCACCTCCGGCACCTCCTACCTCTACCTCGGCGACCGGTGGGGCAACTCCATGGGCAGCAACGTCCAGGGCTCCCAGTACGTGTGGCTGCCGCTGTCCTTCCCGACCGCGCGCACCATGGTCCTGCCCTGGTACCCGCAGACCTCCATCGACACCGCGGCCGGCACCGTCACCGGCGTCGGCGGCGGTCCCCACTACACGCTGGCCGCCCGGCACAGCGGCAAGTGCGCCGACGTCTCGGACAACTCCGCCGCCAACAGCGCCGCCGTCGTGCAGTTCTCCTGCGACGGCGACCTCAACCAGCAGTGGCGCCTCCAAGACGCGGGCGGCGGCTACCACCGCGTCATCGCCCAGCACAGCGGCAAGTGCCTGGACGTCAGCAGCGGCTCCACCGCCGACAACGCGAACGTCCTCCAGTACGCCTGCGGCTCCGGCACCAACCAGCAGTGGCAGTTCCAGGACATGGGGAGCGGCCACTACCGGCTGGTGGCCCGGCACAGCGGCAAGTGCCTGGACGTCACCAGCGCCGCCACGACCGACGGGACGCGCCTGATCCAGTACACCTGCGGGTCGGGCACCAACCAACAGTGGCTGCGCCGGGCGGTCTGACCGCCCCCGGTGGAGGGGGTGAATGATCCACGTATCATTCACCTCCTCCATTAGGACCCTCTCCGGAGGGTTGAGTGAAATGCGGAAAGACATGCGCATACGTCTCGCCTTCGCCTTCGTGGGCGCTCTCGCCATCGGCGGCCTCCTCGCCCCCTCCGCCGTCGCGGACACCGCGATCGCGCCCACCGTCAGCAAGGCGTCGGCCAGCACCCTGGTCTTCGGCACCAGCGGCACCAAGACCTGGACCGTGAAGGTCACGGCCGGTGACGACTCCGGCGTCAAGGGCGTCAAGGTCCTGCCGTGGCCGAAGGTGCTGGAGACCCAGTACGACTCCGCCCCCACCCGCTCCGACGTCTCCACCGGCGGCACGGCGATGAGCTGCACCGCCTCCGGCACCACGTCCACCTGCACCTACAGCGAGCCGGTGGACGTGCGGGCGGACCTGGGCGACAACTCCGCCGCCGGCACCTGGTACGCCGCGGTGCTGGTCAACGGCAAGGACGGCGGCACCCTGTACAAGTCCAAGGCCGCCACCTTCGCCTTCAAGCGCCAGACCGCGCTGACCGTCAACGCCTCCCCCGAGCCGGTGAAGAAGGGCGGCACCCTCACCGCCACCGGCAGGCTGACCCGGGCGGACTGGGCCGACTTCACGTGGCGCGGCTACGGCAAGCAGCCGGTGAAGCTCCAGTTCCGCAAGGCGGGCACGAGCACGTACACCACGGTCAAGACGGTGTACACCGACAGCCAGGGCAACCTGAGGACCACGACCACGGCGAACGCCTCGGGCTACTGGCGCTGGTCGTACGCGGGGATCTCGGTGTCGGCCGCGGTGGACTCGCCGAACGACCACGTGGCGATCGGCTGACACCTCGCCGGGCCCCGGGGCGCCGCGCGGAGCACTCCGCGCGGCGCCCTCGCGGGCTCTATGCCATGTGACATTGCACTGCTACGGTGACCCTGCGTCCATACGGCCGTATGGCGTACGCACTTGTGTTCCTCCTGGTTCCACCGCCACCCGCCCCCTCCCCCGCCGAGGAGGACCCCATGGCCGCTCCCGACTCCGCCCGGCCCTGGCGCGGGGTGTACGTCGCCACCGCGCTGCCGCTTGGTGGTGACCTCTCCGTCGACCACGAGCGGTACGCCGAGCACGTGCGGTTCCTCGCGGCGGCCGGGTGCGACGGGGTGTGCCCGAACGGGTCGCTGGGGGAGTACCAGTCGCTCACCGACGAGGAGCGGGCGCTGGTCGTGCGCACCGCGGTGGAGGCGGCGCCGGACGGGTTCGGGGTGATGCCGGGGGTGTCCGCGTACGGGGCCGCGCAGAGCCGCCGGTGGGCCGAGCAGGCCGCGGAGGCGGGGGCGCGGGCGGTGCTGCTGCTGCCGCCCAACGCGTACCGGGCCGACCGGGGGACGGTGGTGGCGCACTTCCGGGAGGTGGCCAGGGCCGGGCTGCCCGTCGTCGCGTACAACAACCCCCACGACACCCGGGTGGACCTGACGCCCGACCTGCTGGCCGAGCTGCACGGCGAGGGGCTGATCGCCGCGGTGAAGGAGTTCAGCGGGGACGTGCGCAGGGCGTACGAGATCGCGGAGGCCGCGCCGGGGCTCGACCTGCTCGTGGGCGCCGACGACGTGCTGCTCGAACTGGGGCTCGCGGGCGCCGTCGGGTGGATCGCCGGCTACCCGAACGCGCTGCCCGCCACCACCGTCGAGCTGTACCGCCTGGTGACGTCCGGGGACGCGGAGGACCTGCGGCGGGCGCTGCCGCTGTACCGCGAGCTGCACCCGCTGCTGCGGTGGGACTCCAGGACGGAGTTCGTGCAGGCGATCAAGCTGACGATGGACCTGGCGGGCCGCCACGGCGGGCCGTGCCGCCCGCCGCGGTCCCCGCTCGCCCCGGAGGACGCCGCGCGGGTCACCCGGGACACCGAGGCGCTGCTCGCCAAGGGGTACCGGTGAGGTCGCGCCGGGTGCTGCACACGGTGGAGTCGCACACCGAGGGCATGCCGACCCGGGTGGTGGTCGGCGGGGTGGGCACGCTGCCGGGGGCGTCCATGGCCGAGCGGCGGCGGTGGTTCATGGAGCACTGCGACGAGCTGCGGACCTGGCTGATGTACGAGCCGCGCGGCCACGCCGCCATGAGCGGCGCGATACTCCAGCCGCCGACCCGGCCGGACGCCGACGCGGGAGTGCTGTTCATCGAGGTCTCCGGGGTGCTGCCGATGTGCGGGCACGGCACCATCGGGGTGGCGACGGTGCTGGTGGAGACCGGGATGGTGCCGGTCACCGAGCCGGTGACGACGGTGCGCCTGGACACCCCGGCGGGCCTGGTCACCGCCGAGGTCGCGGTGCGGGACGGGGCGGCCGAGGCGGTGACCATCCGCAACGTGGAGTCGTTCGTGGTCGGCCTGGACCGGGTGGTGACGGTCGAGGGGCTCGGCGAGGTGCGCTACGACCTGGCGTTCGGCGGCAACTTCTACGCGATCGTGGAACTGGCCGAGCTGGGGCTGCCGTTCGACCGAGCGGCCAAGGACGAGCTGCTGACCGCCGGGCTGCGCGTCATGGCGGCGGTCAACGAGCGGCAGCGGCCCGTGCACCCGGACCGCCCCGACATCTCCGGCTGCCACCACGTGTACCTGGCCGCGCCCGGCTCCACCGCGCGGCACTCCCGGCACGCCATGGCCATCCACCCCGGCTGGTTCGACCGTTCGCCGTGCGGCACCGGCACCAGCGCCCGCATGGCGCAGTTGCACGCCCGCGGCGAACTCGCCGTCGGCGAGGACTTCGTCAACGAGTCGTTCATCGGCACGTCGTTCACCGGCCGGATCCTTCGGACGGCCACCGTGGCGGGGCTGCCCGCCGTGGTGCCCGCGGTCACCGGGCGGGCCTGGGTGACGGGGACGGCGCAGTTCCACCTGGACCCGGCGGACCCGTTCCCCGCGGGATTCCTGCTGTGAGCGGGGAGGCGGGCAGCGTGCGGCCCCTGGCGCGGCGGCAGAACCTGCGCGACAAGGTCAGGAACGCCCTGCGCGCGGGCATCGTCTCCGGGGAGCTGGAGCCCGGCGTGGTGTACTCGGCGCCGGTGCTCGGCGCCCGGTTCGACGTCTCGCCGACCCCGGTGCGCGAGGCCATGCTCGACCTGGTCGGGGAGGGCCTGGTGGTCTCCCTGCCGAACAAGGGGTTCCGGGTCACGGAGGTCTCCGAGCGGGACCTGGACGAGCTGGCGGCGGTGCGGCTGCTGCTGGAGCCGCCGACGGTGCGCGCCGCGGTGCCGCTGGTGCCCGACGCCGACCTGCCGCGGCTGCGGGAGCTGGCGCAGGACATCGTGGCGGCGGCGGAGGACGGCGACCTGATCGGGTACGTGGAGGCGGACCGGGTGTTCCACCTCACCCTGCTCGGCTACGCGGGCAACCGGCGCCTGGTGGACGTGGTCTCCCGGCTGCGCGCCCAGACCCGGCTGCCGGGGCTCGCCCCGCTGGTGGCGAGCGGGCGGCTGCGGGAGTCCGCGGCCGAGCACCACCTGCTGCTCGACCTGGTGCGGGACCGGGACGCCGAGGGCGCCGAGGAGATGACGCGGCGTCACATAGGGCATGTGCGCGGCCTGTGGGCGGCGCACGGCGGGGGGTAGCCCGGTGCCCGGCCCCCCGGCCCGCCCGGACGGCGCCGACCTGGTGGTCGTCGGCGCCGGCGTGGTCGGCGCGGCCTGCGCGTACTTCGCGGCGCTGGCGGGGCTGCGGGTGGTGGTGGTCGAGCGGGGCACCGTCGCGGGCGGCACCTCGGGCGCGGGGGAGGGCAACCTGCTGGTCTCCGACAAGGAGCCGGGCCCCGAGCTGGAGCTGGCCCTGCACTCGCTGCGGGTGTGGCGGGAGGAGCTCGCCCGCCACGCGGGGCTGTGGGAGTACGAGCCCAAGGGCGGCCTGGTCGTCGCCGCCACCGGGGCGGGGCTCGCCGCGCTGGGGGCGCTGGCCGGGCGGCAGGAGGAGCGCGGGGTGCGGGTGCGGGAGGTCCCCCGCGGCCGACTGCGCGAGGTGGAGCCGCTGCTGTCCCCGCGCCTGCGCGGCGGCGTGCTGTACCCGCAGGACGCGCAGGTGCAGCCGATGCTCGCCACCGCCCACCTGCTGCGGCTCGCCCGCGAGCTGGGCGCGGCGGTGCGCACCCGCACCCCGGTCACCGGCCTGCTGCGGGACGGGGACCGGGTGACCGGCGTGCGCACCCCCGGCGGCGCCGTCGCCGCGCCCGCGGTGCTCAACGCGGCCGGGACCTGGGCCGGGCAGGTGGCGGCGCTGGCCGGGGTGAGCCTGCCGGTGCAGCCCCGCCGCGGGTTCGTGCTGGTCACCGAGCCGCTGCCGCGCGGGACCGTGCGGCACAAGGTGTACGCCGCCGAGTACGTGGACGCCGTCGCCGGCTCCGGCGCCGATCTGGTGACCTCGCCCGTGGTGGAGGGAACGGCGAGCGGCACCGTGCTCATCGGGTCGTCCCGGGAGCGGGTCGGCTTCGACCGCCGCCTGTCCCCGGCCGCGGTCGCCGCCCTGGCCAGGGAGGCGGTGGGCCTGTTCCCCGCGCTGGCCCGGGTGCGGGTGATGCGCGCCTACGCCGGGTTCCGGCCGTACTGCCCCGACCACCTGCCCGTCATCGGCCCCGACCCGCGGGCGCCCGGGCTGTGGCACGCCTGCGGCCACGAGGGCGCCGGGGTGGGCCTGGCGGCGGGCACCGGGCAGTTGCTGGCGCGGGCCCTGACGGGGGCCCGCCCGGAGGTCGATCTGGCGCCGTTCGCCCCGCAGCGGTTCGCCGGGGCGGAGGCTGCCCGGTGACCGGCCCGCGCGACGGCGCGTACCGCATGACGCTGGACGGCGCCGAGGTCCGGGCCGAGCCGGGGCAGAGCGTGGGCGCCGCGCTCGCCGCGGCCGGGATCACCTCCTGGCGCACCACCCGCCGCCTGGGCCGCCCGCGCGGCCTGTTCTGCGGCATCGGCGTGTGCTTCGACTGCCTGATCACCGTGGACGGCCGCCCCGGCCAGCGCGCCTGCCTGGTGCCCGCGCGCGACGGCATGCGGCTGACCACCACCGGCCCGGACGACGCCCCGGAGGACAGCGATGCGGCACGTCCATGACGCCGCCGTGGTGGGCGCCGGGCCCGCGGGCCTGGCCGCCGCCGTCACCGCGGCCGAGGCCGGGCTCGACGTGGTGCTGGTGGACGCCGCCGCGCAGCCCGGCGGCCAGTACTGGCGGCACTACGACGAGACCGGCCCCGGCCGGCCGGACGCCGTGCCCGCCGCGTTCGCCCTGCTGCGCGACCGCCTGCACCGGCAGCGCGCCCTGGGCCGCGTCCACTACCTGCCGGGGCACCAGGTGTGGCTGCTCACCCCGCCCCGCGCGGCGGACGGCGAGCGGGCGCCGTTCACCCTGCGGCTGAACGCCCCCCACGACGGCGCCCCCGTGCAGGCCCAGGACCGGGTGGCGGCCCGCGCCCTGGTCCTCTGCCCCGGCGCCCACGACCGGCAGTTGCCCGTGCCCAACTGGGAGCTGCCCGGGGTGATGACGGCCGGCGGGGCCCAGGCGCTGCTCAAGGGCCACCGCACCGTGGCGGGCCGGCGCGTGGTCGTCGCGGGCACCGGCCCGTTCCTGCTGCCCGTGGCCGCGGGGCTGGCCGCCGCCGGCGCGCGGGTGGTCGCGGTGTGCGAGGCCAACGCGGTGCGGGGCTGGCTGCGCCGGCTGCCCGCGGTGGCGCGCCTGCCCGGGAAGGCGGCCGAGGCCGCGGGGTACGCGGCGGCGCTGGCCCGGCACCGGGTTCCGTACCGGACCAGGACCGCCGTCACCGAGGTGCTGGGCGAGGACCGGGTGCGGGCGGTGCGGATCGGTGCCCTCGACCGGCACGGCCGCCCCACCGGGGCCTCCGCCGAGGTGGCGGCCGACCTGGTGGCGCTGGGCTGGGGGTTCACCCCGTCGCTCGAGCTGCCGTTGATGACGGGCGCCGCCACCCGGGTGGACGCGGACGGCTCGCCGGTGGTCGCGGTGGACGGGATGCAGCGGGCCTCGGTGCCCGGGGTGTACGTGGCGGGGGAGGCCACCGGGGTCGGCGGGGCGGAGCTCGCCGTGGCGGAGGGGAAGCTGGCCGCGCTGGCGGCGGCCGGGGACCGGGGGCTGCCGGTGCGGGCGGCGCGGGTGCGGCAACTGCGGGCGGCGGTGCGGCGGGGCCGGGCGTTCGCCGCCGCCGTGCACGGGGCCCACCCGGTGCCCGCGGGGTGGACGCGGTGGCTGCGCCCGGACACGGTGGTGTGCCGCTGCGAGGAGGTCACCCACGGCGAGCTGCGCGACGCCCACGACCTGCTCGGCGCGGACGACCCGCGCACCATGAAGCTGCTGGCCCGCCCCGGCATGGGCTGGTGCCAGGGGCGGATCTGCGGGTTCGCCACGGCGTGCCTCACCGCGTCCCTGAGCGGGCGCGCGCCCTCGGCGGAGGACCTGCGCGCCCTGTCGGCCCGCCCGTTCGCCGCCCCGGTCACCCTGTCGGACCTGGCGGCGCTGGACGGGGACGACGACGAGGGGGACGCCGACGGCTGAGGCGGACCCACCGCGCCCGCCCACCCGCCGCGCCCCGCCCCGCCCGGAAGCCGCATGCCCGCCGCCCCCGCCTGCCCGCCGCCCCCCGTCCGCCCGGCGCGCGCCGTCCCCGGCCGCCGTGCCCGCCCGGCGCCCGCGCCCGTCCCGTCCGCGGTCCCCGACCGCCCCTCACCTCCACCGCCCCCGACACGCATTGGTCTATACCTTGACGCGGTACAGACCAATCCGCTTCAGTGGATCCGGAGTTCACCCGCCCGCGGAAGGGCAGCCCTTCTCGCGCGGCCCCCCATGCCTCCAAGGAGCCCTTGGTGACTCGTCTCCCGCACACCGCGGCACGGCGCCTGACGGCGTTCCTCGCCGCGTTCGCGCTCGGATGCGCGCTGCTTATTGTCATGCCCATGTCTCAGGCGGCGGCCGCCGCCTGCGCCGCCTCCTGGAACCCCGCCACGGCCTACACCGGCGGCACGGTCGTCTCCCACGGCGGCCGCAACTGGTCCGCCCAGTGGTGGACCCAGAACGAGACCCCCGGCGCCGCCGCCGTCTGGAAGGACCAGGGCGCCTGCGGCACCTCCAGCCCCGGCCCCGCCCCGTCCTGCGACCACCCGAACTGGGTGGCCGGGAAGTGGTACGCCGCGGGCAGCGTCGTCCGGTACACCGACGGCAGGCTGTACCTCGCCGAGCACGACAACCCGGGCTACGACCCCGTGATCAGCACCTGGTACTGGGAGCCCTACGCCTGCGACGGCGGCACCACGCCCCCGCCCGGCCCGGGCGCCTTCCCCGTCTCCGAGGCGCAGTTCCGGCAGATGTTCCCGAACCGGAACCCCTTCTACACGTACCAGGGCCTGGTCGCCGCGCTCGGCGCCTACCCCGGCTTCGCGGGCACCGGCAGCGACACGGTCAGGAAGCAGGAGGCCGCCGCCTTCCTGGCCAACGTCAACCACGAGACCGGCGGGCTGGTCCACGTCGTGGAGCAGAACACCGCCAACTACCCGCACTACTGCGACTCCGGCCGGCCCTACGGCTGCCCCGCCGGGCAGGCCGCCTACTACGGCCGCGGCCCCATCCAGCTCAGTTGGAACTTCAACTACAAGGCCGCGGGCGACGCCCTGGGCATCGATCTGCTGAACAACCCGTGGCTGGTCCAGAACGACGCGGCCGTCTCCTGGAAGACCGCCCTGTGGTACTGGAACACCCAGACCGGCCCCGGCACCATGACCCCGCACGACGCCATGGTCAACGGCCGCGGCTTCGGTGAGACGATCCGCAGCATCAACGGCGCCATGGAGTGCGACGGCCGCAACCCGGCCCAGGTGCAGAGCCGGGTCAGCGCCTACCAGCGGTTCACCCAGCTCCTCGGGGTGACCCCGGGCGGCAACCTCACCTGCTGAGCGGCCCGCCCCCCGACCCGGGCGCACCGGCCGAGGCCCGTTCCGGCCGGTGCGCCCGCGCACACCCCGCCCGCCCCCTGCCGTCCCCCCGGTCGCGCCGAGCCGCCTCTCCCGCGAGTCGCCGGACCCGCCGGAGCGTGCCACCCTGGATCTCGTGGCCCGTTCCAACGACGAGGTCGCCGCGCTGCTCCAGGAGTACGCCGACCTGATCTCGATCACCGGAGGCGACGCGTTCAAGGCGCGCGCCTACGAGAAGGCCGCGCGGGCCGTCGGCGGCCACCACGCCGAGGTCGCGGAGCTCGACCTCCAGGGCCTCACCGAGATCCCCAACGTGGGCCGGTCCATAGCCGAGAAGATCGCGGAGTACTTCCGCACCGGCGGCGTCTCCGCCGTGGAGGAGCTGCGGGCGCGCATCCCCGCGGGCGTGCGGCAGCTCACCGCCATCCCCACCCTCGGCCCGAAGAAGGCCATGGTCCTCTACCAGGAGCTGCGCATCTCCTCCGTGGAGGAACTGGTGGACGCCATCCACGCCGAGCGGCTGCGCGACCTGAAGGGCTTCGGCCCGAGGACCGAGGAGCGGATCCTGCACGGCGTGGAGCTGATGCAGGCCGCGGGCGACCGGGTGCTGCTCGACGTCGCCACCGACCTCGCCGAGGACGTCGTCGCCGAGCTGTCCCGCCTCGCCGGCTGCTCCCGCTGCGCCTACGCCGGCTCGCTGCGCCGGGTGCGCGAGACCATCGGCGACATCGACATCCTCGTCGCCGCCGAGGAGTCCGAGCCGGTGATGCGGGCCTTCACCGGTCTGCCGTACACCGCGGAGGTCGTCGCCCGCGGCGAGACCAAGACCTCCATCCGCACCACCAAGGGCCTGGCCGCCGACCTGCGGGTGCTGCCGCCGGACTCCTGGGGGGCCGGGCTCCAGTACTTCACCGGCTCCAAGGCGCACAACATCCGCACCCGCGAGCTGGCCGTGCGCCAGGGCCTGAAGCTGTCCGAGTACGGGCTGTTCGACGCCGGGACGGGGGAGCGGATCGTCTCCGAGACCGAGGAGGACGTCTACGCCCGCCTGGGCCTGCCGTGGATCCCGCCGACGCTGCGCGAGGACCGCGGCGAGGTCGAGGCCGGGCTGCGCGGCGGGCTGCCCCGCCTGGTCACCGAGGCCGACATCCGCGGCGACCTGCACACCCACACCGACCTCACCGACGGCCTCGCCCCGCTGGAGGAGATGGCCGCGGCCGCCGCTGCCCGCGGCTACGCGTACTACGCGGTCACCGACCACGCCCCGAACCTGTACATGCAGCGCATGACCGACGAGCGGATGCTCGCCCAGCGGGAGCTGGTCCGGCGCCTGGACGGCACGTTCACCGGCCCCGGCGGGGGCGGACGGGGAATGCGGCTGCTGCACGGCACCGAGCTGAACATCGACCCCGAGGGCGGCGTGGACTGGCCCGCCGAGTTCCTCGAGGGCTTCGACCTGTGCGTCGCCTCGGTGCACTCGCACTTCACCCTGCCGCGCGCGGAACAGACCCGCCGTCTGGTGCGGGCCTGCGAGAACCCGTACGTCAACGTCATCGGCCACCCCACCACCCGGCTGATCGGCCGCCGTCCCGGCCTGGACGCCGACCTGGACGAGGTGTTCGCCGCCTGCGCCCGCACCGGCACCGCCCTGGAGGTCAACGCCCACCCCGACCGCCTCGACCTCGGCGACGAGCACATCCTGCGGGCCAGGCGGCACGGTGTGCGGTTCGCCGTGAACAGCGACGCCCACGCCGTGGTCCACCTCGCCCACCTCCGCTTCGGCGTGGGCACCGCCCAGCGCGGCTGGCTCACCCCGGACGACGTGATCAACGCCTGGCCGTACAACAGGCTGCGGCGGTTCCTGGCCCAGGGGCGCCGCCAGGCGGCCTGACCCGGCGCCCGGACGAGCGCACCCCTCGCACACAAATTCGATATTCGGCCGGACCGGGGCCCGGGAAATGCCGCCCGGGAAAGCGCGGCACGCCCGTTCCGCACCCTGCCCCCGCGCACTTCCCGCCGGTGCGGGGATACCGCTTCCGGCGCGGTCCAGTGGTCGGCGATCACCGCTCTAGCGCTCGTTGAAATAAAAGACTCGACGGCACCTCGATCGGGAGCCGCGCGAAAACCACTGCCCCATCGACCGAAGGCGGACTGCATGGACGGACGAGAACCGGCGATTCCGTTTCCCTTCACCGCGCCGAGCCATCTGGAATTCCCCGCACAATACGCCGAGGAGCGCGCCAAGTGCCCGGTCAGCCGCGTGCGATTACCGCATGGGCAGGAGGCGTGGCTCGCCACCGGACACGCACAGGTGCGCAAGGTCCTCGTCGATCCCCGCTTCAGCCGCGCGCTGGCCGCGGAGCAGGAGAACCGCAAGCTCACGCCCGCCACGGTGGTCAACACCTCCCTGATCGGCCTCGACCCGCCGGACCACACCCGGCTGCGGTCCCTGGCCGCGCACGCCTTCACCGCGCGGCGCGTGGAGAGCCTGCGGCCCCGTGTGATCGAGATCGCGCAGAGCCTGCTGGACGCCATGGAACGGGAGACCATGGCGGGGGAGCAGGGCCCGGTCGACCTGGTCACCCGGTTCATGCAGCCGCTGCCCGCGCTGGTCATCAGCGAGATGCTGGGCGTGCCGGAGCGGTACCTGGAGCAGTTCGTGGAGTGGTCCACGCAGGCGCTGTCCGGCAGCAGCGCCCCCGAGACCGCCGCCGCGGGCTACCGGAGCCTGATCGCCTTCATCGGCGAGCTGATCGCGATGAAGCGCGAGGCCCCCGCGGACGACGTGGTCAGCGCGCTGATCGAGGCCAGGGACGAACGCGACCGGCTCACCGACGAGGAGATGCTGGCGCTGTGCGTGCTGCTGCTCGTCGCCGGGCACGAGGCCACCACCACGGTCCTCGGCTGGTCCATCGTCATCCTGACGACGCAGCGGCCGGAGCAGTGGCGCCGCCTGGGCGAGCACCCCGAGGAGGTGCCCGCCACCGTGGAGGAACTGCTGCGGGTGGTGCGCCGCACCGACATCGGCAGCGGCTTCCCCAGGGTCGTCAAGGAGGACGTGGAGCTGGGCGGCGTGCTGGTCAGGGCGGGCGAGGTCGTCATCCCGGCGATGGACGCGGCGAACCGCGACCCCGCCGTGTTCGACGACCCGGACACGATCGACTTCACTCGCGCCGACAACCCCCACCTGGGGTTCGGCGCGGGCATCCACTTCTGCCCCGGGGCGCCGATGGCGCGGCTCCAGCTCCAGGAGGGACTGCGCCTGCTCGCGGAGCGCTTCCCCGGGCTGCGGATGACCGTCCCCGTGGACGAGCTGGAGATCACCCCGAACACGATCATGCGGATCCTGCGGGCGCTGCCGGTCACCTGGTGAACCTTCGGGTAGCGCCGACGACATGACGCGGCGCCGGTCCGGGGGCCCTCCCACCGGACCGGCGCCGCCGCATCGGGTGCGCCGCCGCCCTAGACGCGCCGGAAGGTCGCCAGCCAGGCGTGCAGTTCCACCGGTGCCTCGTCACCGGGGAAGTGCAGCCGCATGGGCCTGCCGGTGATGGACTCCTCGGTCCAGCCCGTGCCGAACGCCGTGCGCAGTTGCTCGCGGGTGACCGGGTGGAACCCCTTCAGCGCCTGCGGCGGCGCGCCTAACTCCGCGCACCTGGCCATGGCGGCGGCCTGCCCCTGCTCGCTGAGGTTGAACAGGTGCGCCACCGCTCGCGGCCGGGTCGCCCCGTGCAGCGAAGCGGCGTACCGCGCCTGCTCGTCGGCCGTCAGCCCGTGGAAGACCCCGCACTCGACCACCGTGTCGAAACGCCCCCGGTAGTCGGACAGGTCGAGCAGGTCGCCGAGCGCGAACGTGACGTCGAGACCGCGTTCCGCCGCCATGGCGGCCGCCTTTTCCACGGCCTGCGGCGCCTGGTCCACACCGGTGACCGCATATCCCCGCGAGGCGAGGTACAGGCTGACGCCGCCGGGCCCGAATCCGGCGTCGAGCACCTCTGAGCCGATGGCTCCGGCCTGTTCCAGTTCGACGAATACCGGCTGCGGTCCGTCGATGTCCCACGGCGGGCGCATCCGGCCGAAGTCGGAATTCTCGCCGTAAGCGTCCTGGAAGAATTTGTATTTTTCGCTCATGCGGTCAGGTAAATGGATGCCGATTGGCCCAGTCAAGACGGCCGCCGGGGCCCGTTCCGTTTCTTGAGCGGGGCTCACGGCGGGCGGGCACTCCCGGTCGAGCGGACTTCGGCGTTCCGGCGGCCGGAGCCCTCGGCGCGTGTCCGGGCGGACCCTCAGCGCCCCACCCCGCGCAGCAGCGTGTCCACCACGAGCGTCGCCAGGGCGTCCACGTCCTCGTCGCCCCGCTCGGCCCGCTCCTGCGCCACCTCGTGGATCAGCGCGTAGTACACCCGCCGCGCCCACCGCGGATCCACCTCCGCCCGCAGCACCCCGGCGTCCCTGGCCCGCAGGAACATGCGCTCGCAGCGTTCGAGCACATCGGCGTGCACCCGCGCCGCGTGCGAGTCCTCCGGCGCGGTCCGGCTCATCGCGAAGCCCCAGCCGATCTTGACCCGCAGCACGTTGGCGGTCACCCGGTGCAGGACCACCAGCGGTGGCGCGGTGTCGGAGTCGGCGCTCACCACCGCCTCGTGGAACTGCCGGGTCGCCCACTCCGTGAGCGCGGCCACCAGCGCCTCCCGGGTGGCGAACCGGCGGTGCACGGTCGTCCGCGCCACCCCGGCCGCCTCCGCGACCTGCTCCATCGTCGCCGCCGGGTTGGCGCCGAGCACCCGCTCGGCCGCCGTCAGGATCGCCCGCACGGTCCGCTCCGCGTCCGCCCGCAGGGGCCGCTGCGGGCTTCCTTCTCTCATCACACCGGAATGCTACAAGCAGGTCACCGCTCGCCGGACAGTTGCAACATCAATGTTGCAACTCCTATGCTCACCGCATCACCGAAGACCCACCTCTCCGAGTGAACGGATCCGTCATGGACCTGCACCTCTCCGGCAAGACCGCCCTCGTCACCGGCGCGAGCCGCGGCATCGGCCTGGCCACCGTCACCGCCCTGGTCGCGGAGGGCATGCGTGTGGCCGCCGCCGCCCGCACCGTCACCCCCGAGCTGAAGGCCACCGGCGCCCTCGCCGTCCCGGTGGACCTGTCCACCCCCGAAGGCCCCGCCCGCCTCGTCGCCGAGCTGCCCGGCGACTTCGCCGCGCTCGACCTGCTCGTCAACAACGTCGGCGGCGGCGACGGCGGGGCGGACCAGACCGGCGGCTTCCTCACCTTCACCGACGAGCAGTGGCAGCACGCGTTCGACCTCAACCTGATGGCCGCGGTCCGCACCACCCGCGCCGCGCTGCCCCGCCTCCTCGACGCCCGCGGCGCGATCGTCAACGTCTCCTCGATCACCGCCCGGGTGCCCCACGGCGGCCCCGTCACCTACACCACCGCCAAGGCCGCCCTCACCGCCCTCGGCAAGGCCCTCGCCGAGGAGTTCGGCCCCCGCGGCGTGCGCGTCAACACCGTCTCGCCCGGCCCCGTCCGCACCGCCCTGTTGGAGAGCCCCGACGGCTACGGCGCCGCCCTCGCCCGCACCCTCGGCGTCCCCCACGACCGGCTGCTCGCGGGCCTGCCCGCCGCCACGGGCATGCTGACCGGCCGCCTCGTCGCCCCCGCCGAGGTCGCGAGCCTCGTCGCCTACCTGGCCTCCCCCCTCGCGGCCAGCACCACCGGCACCGACCACCTGGTGGACGGCGGCGCGGTCAAGACGGCGTGACGGCGTGACGGCGTGACGGGGCGGTGGCGCGCCGGAGCGGTGGACGGCGGCCGGGCGGGCTCAGGCCCCGACCACTCCGTCGATCCCCTCCCGGAGGAAGTCCGCGTGCCCGTTGTGCCGGGCGTACTCGTGGATCATGTGCAGCATCACCAGCCGCAGCGACACGTCCCGCCCCCACCGCGCGTTGTGGGCGACCACGTCCAGGGACTCCGCGGCCCGCTCGATGCGCCGGGCGTGCTCCACCTCCTCCTGCCACGCCGTGAACGCCTCCGACCGGGTGGCGCCGCTCGCGTCGTACGCCGCCTGGTAGTCGCCCTCGGGCGACCACAGCAGCGGCACGTCCTCGCCGCCGATCACCCGCCGGAACCAGTTCCGCTCCACCTCCGCCATGTGCCGCACCAGGCCCAGCAGGGTCAGCGTGGACGGCGGCATGGAGCGGCGCCGCAACTGCTCGTCGGTGAGGCCCTCGCACTTCCACGCGAGGGTGGCGCGGTGGTAGTCGAGATAGGCGCGCAGCATCTCGCGCTCGTCCGCGATCATGGGCGGGTCGATGCGCTCGACGGTCATGGCGGGCTCCTTTCGCAGGGGCGGGAACGGCGGATTCTCGCACGGGCGCTCGACCACCCGCCGGGAATTCGATTGCCGGATCGCGGGCCCGGTGCTGAGGTGGCCCGATGAACACGGACGCGGTACTGGCCCGCTTCGACCGCCAGCTCAGGGCGGACGCCCGCCCGGACGTCCCCGGCTCCCGGGTGGAGCGGGTCGGGAGCGTGGTGCGGCAGGTCGGGGCGGGGGACTACGGGTGGAGCGGCGTCCTGTGGTCGGACCTGGACGCGGCCGGGGCGGACGCGGCCATCGCCGAGCAGGTCCGGTACTTCACCGGCGTCGGCCGGGAGTTCGAGTGGAAGCTGTACGGCCACGACCGGCCGCGGGACCTGGGGGAGCGGCTGGCGGCGGCCGGGTTCGAGCCGGAGGAGACGGAGACGCTGCTGGTCGCGGAGGCGGCGGAGCTGGCGCCCGGGTACGAGCTGCCCGAGGGCGTCCGGCTGCGCCCGGTGGACGACCCGCAGGGCGTGGAGCTGGTGGTCCGCGCCCATGAGCTGGCGTTCGGCACCGACAGCTCCCGCATCGGGCGGCAACTGCTCGCGCAGCTCACCCACGCCCCGCGGGACGTGGTGGCGGTCGTGGCGATGGCGGGCGACGAACCGGTGAGCGCGGCACGGATGGAGCTGTACCCCGGCACGGACTTCGCCGGCCTGTGGGGCGGCGGCACCGCGGCGGAGTGGCGGGGGCGGGGCATCTACCGGGCGCTGGTCGCCCACCGCGCCCGGATCGCGGTGGAGCGCGGCTACCGCTTCCTCCAGGTGGACGCCTCCGACGACAGCCGCCCGATCCTGCTGCGCCTGGGCTTCACGGCGCTGGGCACCACCACCCCGTACGTGTACCGGCCGCGGGCCTGACACCTGACGGCAGCCGCGGCGGACGCGCGGGCGGCGCCGCGGCGGGCGGGCGTCACGGCCCGCCGCTCCCCGCACCGCCGTCCCCCACCGCCGCCTCCCGCTCCTCCCGCCGCTGCTCCCGCGCCATCCGCACCAGCGAGTGCGCCTCCTCGATCACCTCGTCCAGCACCTCGCGGGAGCGCACCAGGTCGCTGATGGTGCGGTCGATGCGGGCCCGCTCCACCTCCAGGTTGCGGACCAGGTCGGGGGAGGCGGTGGACCTGCCGCCCTGGGTGCGCAGGCACGGCAGCAGCTCGGCGATCTTGCTGCTGCACAGCCCGGCCGCGAACAGCTCCTGGATGCAGATCACCCGGTCCACGGCCTCCGCCGGGTACTGGCGGTGGCCGCCGGGGGTGCGGTCGGAGGCGAGCAGGCCCTGCTCCTCGTAGTAGCGCAGGGAGCGTTCGCTGACGCCGGTCCTGGCCGAGAGTTCCCCGATGCGCATGCCGCACTCCTGAAGGCTCGCCCGCACGGCCGCGCCCGCGCGAGGACGCCGCCGCACTTGAACTTCACGTCAATGTGAGGTTCTACGGTAACCGCCATGACCGAGCCCACGAAGCCCAGTCGGCAGCGGCCGGAGCCGCTGCTCCGCCCCTACTCCTCCGCCGTGCTCGCCCTGCCCAACCGCGTCGTCATGGCGCCGGTCACCCGGTTCCGCGCCGACGAGGACGGGGTGCCGCAGCCGTTCGTCGCCGACTACTACGCCCAGCGCGCCGGCGCCGGCCTGATCGTCACCGAGGGCATCTGGCCCAGCCACCGCGGCCAGGGCGGGTGGCGCATGCCGGGCCTGGCCACCGAGGCGCACGTCGCCGGGTGGCGGGCCGTCACCGCCGCCGTGCACGCCGCGGGCGGGCGGATCTTCGCCCAGCTCATGCACGCCGGGCGGGCCACCCACCCGCTGGCCAGGATCGACGGCGGGCAGCCCATCGGCCCGTCCGCGGTGCCCGTGCCGTACCCGGTGCACACCCGCGACGGCAAGCGGGAGGCCGTGCCGCCGCGGGCCATGACGCGCCGGGACATCGCCGTCGCCGTGGACGACTACACCACCGCCGCCCGCAACGCGGTGCGCGCCGGGTTCGACGGGGTGGAGCTGCACGGCGCGAACAGCTACCTCATCCACCAGTTCCTCGCCGACAACACCAACCTCCGCACCGACGAGTACGGCGGCTCCACCGCCGGGCGGATCCGCTTCCCCCTCCAGGTGGTGCGGGCGGTGGCCGACGCGGTCGGCCCGGAGCGGACCGCGCTGCGGCTGTCCCCCGGCAACCCGCAGTCCGGCATGGCCGAGGCGGACCCGGGCCCGGTGTACCGCGCCCTGCTCCGGGCCCTGGCCCCGCTCGGCCTGGCCTACCTGCACCTGACGGAGGGGAGCCCGCACTACCCGGCGCTGGCGGACCTGCGCCCGCTGTGGCCGGGCACCCTGATCGCCAACGTGGGCGAGAACCGCGAGCCGACCACCCCGGAGCAGGCCGCGGAGGTGCTGCGCTCCGGCCGCGCCGACCTGGTCTCCTTCGGCCGCGCCTTCATCGCCAACCCCGACCTGCCCCGGCGTATCGCCACCGGGGCGCCGCTGGCCCCGGTCAGGGACGCGTACCTCTACACCCACGGCCCCGAGGGGTACAGCGACTACCCGTCCCTGCCGGACGAGCCCTCCGCGACTTCCGCGGCCTCCGCCGCCCCCGGCAGGGCCAGGGCCCGGTCCACCAGCGCGCCCGCCGCCCCCGTGTAGCCGACCGGGTCCAGCAGCTCGTCGAGCTGCTCCTCGGTCAGCGCCTTGTGCACCAGGGGGTCGCGGCGCAGCGCGGCGCCCAGCGGCTCCCCGGCCTCGGCGGCCAGCCGGGACGCCGCGGCGAGCAGGTCCTTCGCCGCGACCTTGCCCACGATCGGGGTGAGCCGGGCGGCCACCCGCTCGGCGGCGATCCGCCCGCCGGTGAGGCCCGCGTTCGCCCGCATGCGCTCGGCGGACACCGTGAGACCGCCGGCCAGCTCCGCCGCGCGGCAGGCCGCGCCGCCCGTCAGCCGCAGGATGTCGCGCAGCGGCTGCCACTCGGCGTGCCAGGCCCCGGCGGAGCGCTCGTCCTCGCTCGGCAGGCAACCGAGCACCGTCGCCGCGAGCTGCGGGGTCTGCAACGCCGCGGACCGGATCGCGGTGGACAGCACCGGGTTCCGCTTCTGCGGCATCGCCGAGGACACGCCGCGCCCCGCGGGCGCCGGCTCGTGCAGCTCGCCGGCCTCGGTGCGGGTCAGCGCCAGCACATCGACCGCGATCTTGCCGAGCGCCCCGGTGGTGAAGGCGCCCGCGACGGCGACGTCCACCACCGGGGTGCGCAGCACGTGCCAGGGCAGCGGCGGGGCGGCCAGCCCCAGCTCGTCGGCGAAGGCGCGGGTCAGGGCCGCGGTGTAAGCGGCCGGGTCGGCGCCCCCGGAGTGCTCCAGGTACCCGGCGAGGGTCCCGGCGGCGCCGCCGAGCTGGACCGGCAGCGCCGAGCGGGCCCGCTCCACCCGGGCGGCGGCGTCCAGGACCGACTGCCGCCAGCCCGCCGCCTTCAGGCCGAACGTCGTCGGGACGGCGTGCAGCGCCAGCGTCCGGCCCGCCATCAGGGTGTCGCGGTGCTCGGCGGCCAGGGCGGCGAGCGCCCCGGCCGTGCGGTCCAGGTCGGCGGCGACCGCCCCCAGGGCCCGCCGGGCGACCAGCATCGTCGCGGTGTCCAGGATGTCCTGGCTGGTGGAGCCCCGGTGCACGTACTCGGCCGCCTCCGGGTCGCGCTCGGCCACGGCGGCGGTGAACGCGTTGACCAGGCCCACCACCGGGTTGGCCGCCTCGGGCGCCTGGCGGGCCAGGGCCAGCGGGTCGAGCCGCCCGTCCGCGGCGGTCTCGGTGATCACCCGGGCGGCCGCCTCGGGCACCGTGCCCAGGCGGGCCTGCGCCCGGCTCAGCGCAGCCTCGGCCTCCAGCATGGCGGCCAGCCACGCCCGGTCGCCGACCAGCGACTCCACCGGGGTGCCCGCCCACACGGGGGAGAGCAGTCCGATGTCGCCGTCCGGCGCGCCGGGGGCGGCGCCCTCGGGGAAGGGCTCGGTGCCGTGCGCGGTCACGCGCTCATCTCCTCTCCGAGCGCCGGCCGGTGCGGTGCGCGGGCCGGCGCGCCCGGCGGCGGCACGTCGACCGCCGCCTCCCGGACCAGGGAGAGTACCGCGCGGGCCACCGCGTCGGTGTCGGTCAGCGTCACCGAGCCGACGCCGGGCCGGATGCCGGCGGCCGTCACCCAGTGCACCCCCTCGGTGGGCACCCCGACCGCGAAGCGCCGCGGGTGGGGGCGGCCCTGGGCGTCCACCACGCGGTAGGGGCGCTCGGTGACGTCCAGGCCCCCCGTCTCGTACCCGCCGTCCACACCGGCGATCCGGAACGGCCGGCACTGGCCGGCGGCGAGCAGCCCGCTCAGCAGCGGGTCCGCGGTGGCGCGCAGATCGACCGCGGGCAGGCGGGCCTCCACCACGGCCCGGGTGCGCACCGCGGACCCGGGCACCCGCGGGGAGTGCGCCACGAACCGCCCGTCCTCGGCGCAGGCCGTCACCCGCAGCTCGGGGCCGATCAGGTGCAGCACGCCCGCCTCGATGAGCGCGGTCATCTCCTCCACCCGCCGGGCCGGCGGGCCGATGGACAGCAGCGCGTTCAGCGGCGTGTACCAGCCGTCCACGTCCCGCTCGTGGGAGTCGCCCGCCACGCCGCCGTGGTCGATGGCCAGCCGGATCTCGTTGCGCAGGTCGCGCAGCACGTCGAGCGCGGACTTCAGCGGGCTGGTCAGGTTGCCCCTGCGGGCCTCGGCGACGTCGCCGCGCAGGTACTCCAGCATCCAGTCGCGGAACTCCTCGGCGCCGCCGAACTCCAGGTCCCGGAAGGGGCGGGACACCGCGGACCAGTCCCAGCGCTCGCCCGGGCCGATGCCGTGGCGCCGCAGCAGCGCGGCGCGCCCGGCGCTTTCCGGCATGCTCGCCGCGTAGTCCACGCCGAACCGGTGGACCTCCGCGGCCCGGCCCCGCGCGGCCATCAGCCGGCTGTAGTACACGATCTCCACCTCGGTGGCGATCAGCGGCCACAGCGTCTCGCCGAAGTCGAGGCCCACCCCGTCGGCCGCCGCCCTGGCCCGCAGCTTTTCGGCCGTCTCGGCGGTGAGCAGCGCGGGCTCGTGCCGCCCGTACGCGCCCTTCTCGTTCTCGCCGCGCGCGTGGTACGGGACGCCGCTGCGCGAACCGGCGTACAGCACCGGCTCCCGGGACGACGGCTCGTACACCAGTCGCCCGCCGCGCCGCGTGTACCGGCCGCCGCGGCCCTCGGTCAGCAGCGCCATGTGGTCGAAGAAGTTCAGGCCCAGGCCCCGCAGCACCACCGGCTCGCCCGGCGGCAGCGCGGACAGGTCCAGGTCGGCGGGGTTGGCGGGCGGCACGTACGTCAGCCCGTGCTCAGCGGCGAAGGCCGACCACCGGGCCTCCTCGGGCGACGGCCGCAGCGGCAGATGGCCCTGGGCGAGCACCACCGCGTCCAGCCCGTCGAGCACGGTGCCGCCGTCCAGCTCGACGACCTGCCGGGTGCCGTGCCCGGCGCTGTCGCGCAGCGCGGTCGCCCGGCGCCGGTGCACGACGACGGAGACGCCCTCCGGGGCCCGCTCCACCACGCGGGTGAAGGCCCACCGGTAGTAGGCGCCGCACAGCGCCCGGGTGGGGTAGTCGTCCGGGCCGAGCCCGCGCGCCTCCCGGGCCAGCTCCTCGTCCAGGCCCGCGCCCCCGCGCGCCGCGTCTGCGGCCCACCGGTGCAGGCTCGGGCCCGGCTCCAGGGGCCCGTCCATCTCGACGCTCGCGTCCGTGAACACCGAGACCTGACCGGCCACCGTGTTCATCAGCAGACGACGCGACTGGTCCACCCGCCACACCTGACCCGCTCCCGGGGGGTGAGGGTCCACCACGTGCACGGTGACGGGGGTGACCCGCCTTCCGTGACGCGCGTTCGCGCAGATCCGCTCCAGGATCGACAGCCCGCGCGGCCCCATCCCGACCACGCAGACCTGACGGTGCCGCGACGGCTCGGATCCGCTGACCCCATTCATTCGCACGTCCGTCCTCCGTCTTGTGGACATCGTTCGGTCAGCCGGGACCGGCCCCTCGTCCGAGCGGCCCGCGGCGCAGGCGACCGTTCCAAGGGGACCTTGACGGGTCCTCGACGGCGGGTTCAGCGAAAAGACAGGAAGAAGGCCCTCGCGGCTCGAGGCGGGCGACTTCGATGGCGGGAAACCTCCGCGGCGGGCCCCGTGGCGCGCACGGTCCCCCGTGCGGAGCGCCCTCCCGCCGAACCGCCCCGCCCCGGCCCCCACCTGCGCCTGGCCACCCCCGCCGGCCGGCTCCGGCACCCTCCCCGCACCGCCTCCCGCCGACCGGGCGGGGTGCCGGGACGGGCCCGCCCAAGCCGCTGAGATCCCGCTGAGACGAACCCCCCGTGTACCCCCTACAGGTGGCGCGGTGTCGCGCGGAGCGGGGTGTCAAACACGGCATATACCTACGGATCGCACCTTTCCGCCTGTCGTCGCGCGACCGGGAAGCCCCCGCCCCTCCACCCCGGACCATCGGGCAACCGCCCTGTACATACCGACGAATCCCGGCCCCCGGCGGCCTGGCACTCCATCCGAGACCCGCGCCACCCCGCCCCCGATCTGACCGCCGTCTCAGCCCGGTCCCCGCCCCGGCGAACCCGCGACACGGACCCCCGCCCCACGCGCCCGCCCCGGTTCCACGGCTCTCCCGCGGCCCCGGGCCGCCGGTTCCCGGGGGCGCGCCCTCCCGGAAGCACCCCGCCCCGGCCCGCCCGGGATGTCCTCAGTCCCGTGGCTTCCCCGTCGTCCCCCGGATCACCAGCGCCGGGTCAAGCACCGTTTCGCCGGGGGCGGTGGTGGGGTCCTCCAGGCGGGTGATGGCCGCGTTCACGGCGGCCTGCGCGATCCGGGCGGTGTCCTGCCGGACCGTGGTCAGGTTGATGTGGGACAGGTGCGACAGGTGGCTGTCGTCGTAGCCGACCACGGACAGGTCGCGGGGGATGTCGACGCCCGCCCGGCCCAGGGTGTGCATCAGGCCCAGCGCGCACCGGTCGTTCGCGGCGAGGACCGCCGTCGGCAGCTCGGCGCCGTCCAGCAGCCGCTGCCCGGCCGCCATGCCCGCCTCCTCGCTGTGCGCGCCGGGGATGACGTGGATCCGGTCGGTGAGGCCGTGGCGGCGCATGGCCGCGCGGTAGGCGCGGCGGCGGTCGGCGGAGCCGGGGCCGGTGCCGCCGTCGATGTGGGCGACGCGGCGGTGGCCGAGTTCGACCAGGTGGTCGACGGCCTGGCGTATGCCCTTGGTGTCGGCGCTGTGCACGCTGTCCACGTGCGCCCCGGGGACCCGCCGCCCGACCACGACCACGACGCTGCGGCGGCCGAGGTCGTCCAGGTGCGCGGAGTCGGCGGCGGAGCCGAGCAGGATCAGGGCTTCGCAGCGGTGGCCGAGCAGGGCGTCCACGGCCTTGCGCTCGTCGCGTCCGGGGGCGCTGGCGGAGAGCAGCACGTCGTAGCCGTGCCGTTCCGCCTCCTGGTAGACGACCTCCACCACGTCCGCGTGGAAGGGCTGGTGGACGTTCATCATCACGCCGAGGGTGCGGCTGCGCCCGCGGGCGAGCAGCCGCGCGGCGTTGTCGGGGCGGTAGCCGAGCTCCTCCGCGGCCCGGAGCACCCGTTCGCGGGTCTCCCGGCCCGCGCCGGGCTGGTTGCGGAAGACGAGGGAGACCAGCGCGCGGGACACGCCGACCCTCGCGGCGACGTCGGCCATGGTGGGGCGCCGGCCGGGGGCGGGGCGGGGGCCGCCCGCGGGCCGGCCCGGGGGGTCGTCGTCCTGCACGAGGCGCTACCTGCTCTCCGTCCGCCAGGTGTCACCGGATCCGGGCCCGCCGGATCCGCGCCCGCCGCGGGCCCGCCGAATCCGGGCCGCGTTTGCTCCGGGCCCCTTGACACTGCCTGTGACCGGAAACATAGTACTCGGGACTAGAGCGCGACAGTAGAGCGCGCAAGCTCTCCGACGAGCCGCCCCGCCGCCCCGATCCGGGGCATTGGAGGTACCACCGGTGCGTGACGAGCAGCCGCCGCCCCAGGGCGGCGCCCCGCAGGCGGCGGGGAGCGCCCCGCTGGACGTGCTGGCCATGGGCAGGGTGGGCGTGGACGTCTACCCGCTCCAGACCGGCGTCGGCCTGGAGGACGTCACCTCCTTCGGCAAGTACCTCGGGGGCAGCCCCACCAACGTGGCGGTGGCCGCGGCCCGGTACGGGCGCTCCGCGGCGGTCGTCACCAAGACCGGGGACGACCCGTTCGGCCGCTTCGTGCGCAAGGCGCTCACCGGGTACGGGGTCAGCGACCGGTACGTCGGGGTGGCGCAGGGGCTGCCCACCCCGGTCACCTTCTGCGAGATCTTCCCGCCGGACCACTTCCCCCTCTACTTCTACCGGCAGCCCAAGGCCCCCGACCTGGAGATCCGCCCCGAGGAGCTGGACCTGGACGCGGTGCGCTCCGCGCGGATCCTGTGGGTGACCGGCACCGGCCTGTGCGACGAGCCGAGCCGCTCGGCGACGCTGGCCGCGCTCCGGGCCCGCGGCGGGCGGGGGATCACCGTGCTCGACCTGGACTACCGGCCGATGTTCTGGCGCTCCCGCGAGGAGGCCCGCGAGTGGGTGGGCCGGGCGCTGCCGTACGCGACGGTCGCGGCGGGCAACCTGGACGAGTGCCGCACCGCCGTCGGGGTGCGCGAGCCGCGCGAGGCCGCGGCGGCGCTGCGGGAGCGCGGGGTGTCGCTGGCCGTGGTCAAGCAGGGGCCGAAGGGCGTCCTGGCCGTGGACGACTCCGGGGCGGTCCAGGTGCCGCCGGTGCCGGTGGAGGTGGTCAACGGGCTCGGCGCGGGCGACGCGTTCGGCGGGGCGCTGTGCCACGGGCTGCTGGCGGGCTGGGAGCTGCGGCGGGTGATCGAGTTCGCGAACGCGGCGGGCGCCTGTGTGGCCGGGCAACTGGCCTGCTCGGACGCCATGCCGACGGAGGCGCAGGTCCGCGCGGCGCTAGGCGAGGTGGCCGATGCCTGAGCGCACGACGGGCCCGGCGGCGGCGGAGCGGGTGGCGCGGATAGTGCGGACCCGGGCGCACCGACCTGGGGCCGTGGCCGAGGCCGCCGCCCGGCGGCGCCCCGCCCCCTCGGTGCTCGGCGAGGCCGGCCGGGCCATGATCGTCGCCGCGGACCACCCGGCCCGCGGCGCCAACGCCGTCGGCGGCGACCCGACCGCCATGGCCGACCGCGGCGAGCTGCTGGACCGGCTGTGCGCGGCGCTGGAGCGGCCGGGGGTGACGGGGGTGCTGGCCACCGCCGACATCCTGGAGGACCTGCTGCTGCTCGGCGTGCTGGACGGCAAGGCCGTGTTCGGCTCGATGAACCGGGCCGGGATCGCCGGTTCGGTGTTCGAGGCCGACGACCGGTTCACCGGCTACGACGCCCGGACCGTGGCCGCCATGCGCTTCGACGGCGGCAAGATGCTCACCCGCGTCGTGCTGGACGACCCCGCCACCCCGTCGGTGCTGGAGAGCTCGGCGCGCGCGGTGAACGAGCTCGCCGAGCGCGGCCTGATCGCGCTGGTCGAGCCGTTCCTGTCCCGCTGGGAGGACGGCAGGCTGCGCAACGACCTCAGCCCGGACGCGGTGATCCGCTCCATCACCATCGCCTCGGGCCTGGGCCGCACCTCCGCCTACACCTGGCTGAAGCTGCCCGTGGTGGAGGACATGGAACGGGTGCTGGCCTCCTCGACCCTGCCGGTGCTGCTGCTCGGCGGCGAGGTGCACGACGCGGACGCCGCGTTCGCCGCCTGGGGCAGGGCGCTGGCCCTGCCGACCGTCTGCGGCCTGGTGGTGGGCCGCTCCCTGCTGTACCCCGCCGACGGCGACGTCGCCGGGGCCGTCGACCGGGCGGTGAGCCTGCTGTGACCACCTTCGACCGCGACCTGCACCTGCCGGCGGGCAGCACCGCCGACGGGCCGTTCCCCGTGCTGATCACCCCGGAGTCCGCCGGCTGGGGCCACTCGGGCCTGTCCGTGCTGCACCTGGCCGCGGGGGAGTCCCGCGCCGTGGCCACCGGGGACGCCGAGACGCTGGTGCTGCCCCTCGCCGGCGACTGCACCGTCGAGGTGGACGGCGAGCGGTTCGCCCTGGCCGGCCGGGACGGCGTCTTCTGCGCCCCCACCGACTTCGCCTACCTGCCGCGGGACGCCGAGGCGGTGCTGCGCAGCGAGCGCGGCGGCCGGTTCGCCCTGCCGTCCGCGCGCTGCTCCCGCCGCCTGCCCGCCCGCTACGGGCCGGTCGAGGGCGTGCCGGTGGAGCTGCGCGGCGCGGGCGCCTGCTCGCGGCAGGTCAACAACTACTGCCTGCCGGACACCTTCGAGGCGGACCGGCTGATCGTGTGCGAGGTGCTCACCCCGGGCGGCAACTGGTCCTCCTACCCGCCGCACAAGCACGACGAGGCGCGGGAGGGCGAGAGCGAGCTGGAGGAGATCTACTACTTCGAGGTGGCGGACGGGCCGCACGGCCCCGGCCTGGGCTACCAGCGGGTGTACGGAACCGAGGACCGCCCGGTGGACCTGCTCGCCGAGGTCCGCACGGGTGATGTGGTGCTGATTCCGCACGGCTGGCACGGCCCGTCCGTCGCCGCGCCGGGCTACGACCTGTACTACCTGAACGTGATGGCCGGACCGGGCCCGGAGCGGGCCTGGCTGATCTGCGACGACCCGGCGCACGCCTGGGTGCGCGGGACCTGGGACGGTCGGCCGGCCGACCCCCGGCTCCCGTTCGGGAAGGCTGCCCGCCGCGGGCCCGCAGCGAGCGGAAAGGACGGTGGTTGAGGTGTCGTCCGGGACGGTGCGCCTGACCACGGCGCAGGCACTGGTGCGGTTCCTCGCGAACCAGTGGAGCGAACGGGACGGGGAGCGGCAGCGGCTGATCCCCGGCGTGTTCGGCATCTTCGGGCACGGCAACGTGGCCGGGCTCGGGCAGGCGCTGCTCCAGGCCGCCCGCACCGGCGAGGCCGACCTGCCGTACCACCTGGCCCGCAACGAGCAGGGCATGGTGCACACCGCCGTCGCGTTCGCGAGGATGCGGGACCGGCTGGCCACGTACGCCTGCACCGCCTCCACCGGGCCCGGGTCCACCAACATGATCACGGGCGCGGCGCTGGCCACCACCAACCGGCTGCCGGTGCTGCTGCTGCCCAGCGACATGTTCGCCACCCGCTTCCCCGACCCGGTGCTCCAGCAACTGGAGGACACCCGGGCGGGCGATGTGACGGTCAACGACGCGTTCCGGCCGGTCTCGAAGTGGTTCGACCGGATCAGCAGGCCCGAGCAGCTCGTCCCCGCGGCGATGGCCGCGATGCGGGTGCTGACCGACCCGGCGGAGACCGGCGCGGTGACGCTGTGCATGCCGCAGGACGTCCAGGCGGAGGCGTACGACTGGCCGGCGGCGTTCTTCCGCGAGCGGGTCTGGCACATCCCGCGGCCCGCCGCCGACCCGGCCGCGCTGGAGCGGGCCGCCGCCGCGCTGCGCGGGGCCCGCAGGCCGCTGGTCGTCGCGGGCGGCGGCGCCGTGTACGCGCGGGCCGTGGCCGAGCTGCGGGCGTTCGCCGAGGCGACCGGGATCCCCGTCGCCGACACCCACGCGGGCAAGGGCGCGGTGCCGTGGGACCACCCGTGCGCGGTCGGCGGCCTCGGCTCCACCGGCACCGCCGCCGCGAACGCGCTGGCGGCCGAGGCGGACGTGGTGCTGGGCGTCGGCACCCGCTACAGCGACTTCACCACCGCGAGCCACACCGTGTTCGGCGACCCGGAGGTGGTGTTCGTCAACCTCAACGTGGCCCGGCTGGACGCCGCCAAGCACGCCGCCGTGGAGCTGGTCGCCGACGCCCGCTCGGGCCTGACCGCCCTCACCGGGGCGCTGGCCGGCTGGCGGGCCCCCGAGCCGTGGACGGCCCGCGCCCGGCGACTGGCCGGGGAGTGGCGGCGCGTCACCGACGCCTGCTACCACCTGGGCCACGGCCCGCTGCCCGCCCAGACCGAGATCCTCGGCGCCCTGAACGAGCTCACCGGCGAAGGGGATGTGGTGATCAACGCGGCCGGGAGCATGCCGGGCGACCTCCAGAAGCTGTGGCGGGCCCGCGACCCGAAGTCCTACCACGTGGAGTACGCCTACTCCTGCATGGGCTACGAGGTCGCCGCCGGGCTCGGCGCCAAGCTCGCCGACCCGGGGCGCGAGGTGTTCGTGCTGGTCGGCGACGGCTCGTACCTGATGATGTCGCAGGAGCTGGTCACCATGGTCGCCGAGGGCGTCAAGGTGGTGGTGATCGTGGTGCAGAACCACGGCTTCGCCTCCATCGGCGCGCTGTCGGAGTCGCTGGGCTCCCAGCGGTTCGGCACCAGCTACCGCTTCCGCGACCCGGCCAGCGGCGACCTGGACGGCGAGGTGCTGCCGGTGGACCTGGCCGCGAACGCCGCCAGCCTGGGCGCCGAGGTGATCAGGGCGGACGGCGTGGCCGGATTCCGGGACGCCGTCGCGCGGGCCAGGAAGGCCGCCCGCACCACCGTCATCCATGTGGAGACCGACCCGCTCGCCCCGGGGCCGCCCTCCAGCGCCTGGTGGGACGTGCCCGTCGGCCAGGAGGCGGAGCTGGAGAGCACCCGCAAGGCGTACGCCGACTACCGCGCGGCCAAGCAGGCCCAGCGCCACTACCTGTGACCCGCCGAGGAGGCGACGTGAGGACCATCGAGCACTGGATCAACGGGCAGGCCACCGCGGGCGGATCCACGCGGTCCGCGCCGGTGTGGAACCCGGCCACCGGCGCCGAGCGGGCCAGGGTGCTGCTCGGCGGCCCCGCCGAGGTGGACGCCGCCGTCACCGCCGCCGCGAACGCCTTCGAGACCTGGCAGGACTCCTCGCTGAGCCGGCGGACCCGGGTGATGTTCGCGCTGCGCGAGCTGCTGGTGAAGCACGAGGACGAGCTGGCGCGGCTGATCTCCGCCGAGCACGGCAAGGTCGTCGACGACGCCCGCGGCGAGATCGTGCGCGGCCGGGAGGTCGTGGAGTACGCCTGCGGCATCGCCGACGCGCTCAAGGGCGGCTTCTCCGACCAGGTGTCGCGGGACGTGGACGTGCACGACTTCCGGCAGCCCCTCGGGGTGTGCGCGGGCATCACCCCGTTCAACTTCCCGATCATGGTGCCGCTGTGGATGCACCCGATCGCGATCGCCACCGGCAACACCTTCGTGCTCAAGCCCAGCGAGCGCGACCCTTCGGTGTCGAACCTCGTGGCGTCGCTGTACGCCGACGCGGGGCTGCCCGACGGCGTGTTCAACGTGGTCCACGGCGACAAGGCGGCGGTGGACGCGATCCTCGACCACCCCGGCGTCGCCGCGGTGTCCTTCGTCGGCTCCACCCCGATCGCCAGGTATGTGCACCGGCGCGCCTCGGAGTCCGGCAAGCGGGTGCAGGCGCTGGGCGGCGCCAAGAACCACGCGGTGGTGCTGCCCGACGCCGACCTGGAGTTCGCCGCGAGCCAGTTGACCGCGGCCGCGTTCGGCTCGGCCGGGCAGCGGTGCATGGCCGTCTCCGTGGCCGTGGCGGTCGGGGACGCCGCGGACGCGCTGGTGCCGGTGCTGGAGCGCAAGGCCCGCGAGGTGCGGGTCGGCCCCGGCGACGACCCGGCGAGCGAGATGGGGCCCGTCGTCACCGAGGCCGCGCGGAAGCGGGTGGCCGGCGCCGTCGCCAAGGGCGCCGAGCAGGGCGCCGCGGTGGTCGTGGACGGCCGGGACCTGAAGGTGGCCGGCCACGAGGACGGCTTCTTCGTCGGTCCCACCGTCCTGGACCGCGTCACCCCCGCGATGGACGCCTACCGGGAGGAGATCTTCGGCCCGGTGCTGTCCGTGGTCCGCGTGGACACCCTGGACGACGCGATCGCGCTGATCAACGCCAACCCGTACGGCAACGGCACCGCGGTGTTCACCGCCGACGGGGAGTCGGCCCGGCGGTTCCAGCGCGGGGTGCGGGTCGGCATGATCGGCGTCAACGTGCCCATCCCGGTGCCGATGTCCTACTACTCCTTCGGCGGCTGGAAGGACTCCCTCATCGGGGACAGCCCCATCCACGGGCCCGCGGGCGTGCGCTTCTACACCCGCGCCAAGGTCGTCACCACCCGGTGGCCGCATGTGCACCGCTCCGTGGAGGCCGCCTTCCACTTCCCCACCTCCTCCTGACCGCGCCACCCCCAGCCCCACCGTGAAAGGACCCAGGGCCATGACTACGGCGTCCACCTCCGCCGGCCCCGGCGCGAGCCCCCGCGTCGTCGCGGGCAACCTCTGCCTCGGCTCGGCGCCCGACTCGTGGGGCGTGTGGTTCCCCGAGGACGAGCACCAGGTGCCCTACACCCGCTTCCTGGACGAGCTGGCCGCCGCCGGGTACTCGTGGTTCGAGCTCGGCCCGTTCGGCTACCTGCCCACGGACCCGCGGCGACTGGCCGAGGAGATCGGCTCCCGCGGCCTGCGCGTCTCCGGCGGCACCGCCTTCGCCGCCCTGCACCGGCCCGACCTGTGGGAGCAGACCCTCGCCACCGTCCGGAGGGTCGCCGAGCTGACCGCGGCCGCCGGCGCCCACCACCTGGTGGCCATACCGGCGATGTACCGGGACGAGAGGACCGGCGCCTTCACCGAGAGCCCCACCCTGGACGCCGGGCAGTGGCGGGCCATGGCCGGCGTCGCCGACGGCCTCGGCCGGATCCTGCTGGAGGAGTACGACGTGCGGCTGTGCGTGCACCCCCACGCGGACAGCCACATCCAGACGCAGCCCGAGATCGAGCGCTTCCTGGACGCCACCGACCCGCGGTACGCCAACCTGTGCCTGGACACCGGCCACGTCGCCTACGGCGGCGGCGACGCGGTGGACCTGATCCGGCGCTGCGGCGACCGGGTGGAGTACGTCCACATCAAGCAGATGGACCCGGAGATCATCGCCCAGGTCGCCGCGGAGGACCTCTCCTTCGGGGAGGCCGTGCGGCGGGGGGTGTGCGTCTCGCCGCCCGCCGGGGTGCCCGACCCGGCCGCCGTGGTGGCGGAGCTGTCCGCGCTGGACGGCGAGGTGTTCGTCATCGTCGAGCAGGACCTGTACCCGTGCGCGCCGGACGTCCCCCTGCCGATCGCCCGCCGCACCCGCGAGTACCTGGCCTCGTGCGGCCTGTCCGGCACCACCCGCCCGGCCTCCCGGGTCACCCGCGGCACCGGCGGCACCCGGGGCGTTGCTCGCGAGAGGGGGGCCCGCTCGTGACCGTCCGTGTGGGAGTCATCGGGACCGGCATGATCGGCCGGGACCACATCCGGCGGCTGACCGAGGTCACCTACGGCGCGCGGGTCGTCGCCGTCACCGACATCGACGCCGCCCTCGCCGCCCGGGTCGCCGCGGACTCGGGGGCGCGGGCGCTGGCCACCGGGGCCAAGGTGGTCGCCGACCCGGAGGTGGACGCGGTGGTCGTCACCTCGTGGGGGCCGACGCACGCCGAGCACGTGCTGAACGCCGTCGCCGCGGGCAAGCCCGTCTTCTGCGAGAAGCCGCTGGCCACCGACCCGGAGGACTGCCTGCGCATCGTCGAGGCCGAGATGGCGCACGGCAGCCGGCTGGTGCAGGTGGGGTTCATGCGGCGGTACGACGCCGGGTACCGCGAGCTGAAGCGGATCGTGGAGGGCGGCGCGATCGGCCCGGCGCTGCTGGTGCACTGCGCGCACCGCAACGCGGGCTCGCCGCCGTGGTACACCACCGAGATGGCGGCGCTGGACACGGCCGTGCACGAGATCGACGTGCTGCGGTGGCTGCTGGACGACGAGATCGTCACCACCCAGGTGATCGTGCCCCGCTCCACCGGCCGCGGCCCCGCGGGGCTGAGGGACCCCCAGTTCATGCTGTTCGAGACGGCCTCCGGGACCCGGATCGACCTGGAGGTCTTCGTCAACTGCCAGTACGGGTACGACATCGCCTGCGAGATCGTCGGCGAGACCGGCCTGGCCCGCCTCCCCGACCCGGCCCGCGCCCTGGTCCGCACCGGCGGCGAGTCCCGCACGGCCGTGGTCCAGGACTGGAAGGAGCGCTTCGGCGCCGCCTTCGACGTGGAGTTCCAGGAGTGGGTCGCCTCCGTCGCGGCGGGCCGCACCACCGGACCCTCCGCCTGGGACGGCTACGCCGCCACGGTGATCACCCGCGCGACGGTGGAGTCCCTGGACACGGGCCGCGTGGTGCCCGTGGACATGAAGGACCGCCCGGAGTTCTACGCGTAGCTCCGGCGATCCCCACGCGTGGCGCGGCGGGCCGCCCGGGCAGCCCCGGGCGGCCCGGCGCGCTCCCGCGCCGGCGCTTCCCCGCTCACGGCCGCAACTGGAGGACCCGGGCCAGGCTGCCCGCCGTCAACTGGTCGCGGCTGATGATCAGCTCGGGCAGGGGGGTGCCCTCGGTCAGGGCGCGCAGGACGCGGGCGGCCGCCTCCCAGGGCGCCCAGGCGGGGGAGCGCTCCGGGGCGAGCGGGCGGACGGTGAAGCCGTGGGCGGCGGCGACCAGCGGCAGGGCGGAGTCCAGCGGCGCGGACGAGCTGCTCACCGCGACCGGCACGCTGTGGCTCAGCAGGGCGTCGGTGATGGTCGCGCTGGTCAGCCGCGAGTAGTGGATGTCGTGGAACACCCCGCGCAGCCACGCGTCCGAGGAGCGCATCTCCACGGGCAGCACCACGTGCCCGGTGTCGGCGGGCTGGCGGCTGGTGTCCTCGGTGATGCGCTCCCACTCCGCGTACGCCGGCCGCAGCCGGTACGCGCTGCCGCAGTCGGCGGCCAGCGCCGAGTTCGCGGTCACCACGGCCGCCGCGAGCGGCCCGCCGGGCAGCCACACCAGGATCGACACCGCCAGGGTGTCCCCGGCCCCCGTGACCAGGAAGTTCCGCAGCGAACCGCTGATCGACAGGGAAAGGAAGGAACGCTTCTCCTCACGGCACCGCTGCACCTGCGCCAGCCGGCTCCTGCCGTCCCCCAGCGCCCCGACCACCTTCAGCCCCGGCACGTGCGGGCGCAGCGCGTGCTCGGCGTCGGCGAACAGGGTGTCCCGGGCGTGCTGCACGTTCTGCCACCACTGGGCGGCGGCCCTGGGCACCCCGGCGGGCGGACGGGTGTCCGCGGGCGACGCGTAGTCCTTGGCCAATAACTCGACGCGGCCCCGGCCCGTGGTGGGCATGGGGATGCGGTGCAGGGTGTCCTCGACGTCCTCGTCCTGGTACAGCTCGGTGTGGACGTCGCGCAGCGAGCTCCAGACGGACGCGGCACCCACCCGGGCCATCGCCACCGCTTCCGGGCATGGCCGATCGTCCAACCTGGGCACGCTCATCCTCCTTGATGGCTCGCCTTCGGTCACGCGTCCCCCGCCACCGATGACGGACAACAGTACCCACCCCGAACGCGCCAACTACCTGCCCGTTTCCTGGAAGTTGAGTTCCTGGTAGGACTGTGGTCCCCAAGGGATGACCTGCCGTAGCCGCCGCCTCACGAAGCGAGAACCAAAGGCCCCGCCGAAGGAGACCCCGTGATCGACGACCACCGCCCCCAGGCCCGCGCCGAGGACGAGGAGCGGCACCTCGTCGTCTCCGTCCGCTTCCCCGAGGGGCTGCTCCAGCGCGTGCACGCCTTCGCCGCCGTGCGGAACTCCACCGCCAACGCGGTGATCCGCGAGGCGGTCGAGGAGCACATCCGCCGCCAGGTCCGCACCGAGGAGTTCCAGGAGGCCGGCCGCGCCCACGTCGAACGCGCCCAGGCGGCGGTGGCGTCGCTCGGCATCGGGGACGCGATGGGGGACGAGGACCCGGTGGTGGCCTGACCGCCGGGCGCCCGCCGTCCGGCGAGGGCCGATCATGTGCCGCGCGAGGGGCGGTCGGGCAGGCTGGGCGCCGGGCGGCCCGACCGGCGCGCCCCTCCCCGACGACGCGGCTCGCCGCATCGCCGAATTGCCGCGTCGCCGGGCCGTCACATCGTCGCCTCGCCGCACCGTCACACCGTCGCACCGTCACGTCGCCACCGAGGAGCCACCATGGACACCGCACAGCGCAGGATCGGATCCGGGTTCGGCGGTGAGTCCACCGCCGAGGAGGTGCTGCACGGCATCGACCTGTCCGGCTGCCTCGCCCTGGTCACCGGGGGCTACTCCGGGATCGGCCTGGCCACGGTGCGGGCCCTCGCCGGCGCGGGCGCCCGTGTGGTGGTGCCCGCCCGCAGGCCGGACGCGGCCCGGGACGCCCTGGCCGGCCTCGCCGGGGTGGAGGTGGACGCGCTGGACCTGGCCGACCTCGGCAGCGTCCGCGCGTTCGCCGAGCGCTTCCTCGCCACCGGCCGCACCCTGGACATCGTCATCGCCAACGCCGCGCTCCTGCCGTGCCCGCCGACCCGGGTGGGCCCCGGCTGGGAGGCGCAGTTCGCCGTCGACCACCTCGGCCACTTCGCGCTGGTCAACCTGTTGTGGCCGGCCGTCGAGGCGGGCGGGGCGCGCGTCGTCACCGTCTCCTCGGGCGCCCACCACCACACCGGCGTGCGCTGGGACGACGTGGACTTCCGCACCGGCTACGACAAGTGGCTGGCGTACGCGCAGGCCAAGACCGCCAACGCGCTGTTCGCCGCCCACCTCGACACGCTCGCCCGCGACCGGGGCGTGCGGGCCTTCTCCGCCAACCCCGGCGTCGTCCTGTCCTCCCTCCAGAACTCCCCGCTCCGCGACGAACTCGTCGAGCGGGGCTGGATCGACGCCGACGGCAACGCGACCGGCCCCGGCTTCAAGTCCTGCGAGCAGGGCGCGGCCACCCAGGTCTGGGCGGCCACCTCCCCCCGCCTGGCCGGCCTCGGCGGCCTGTACTGCGAGGACTGCGACATCGCCGAGCCCGCCGCCCCCACCCCCGGCGCCACCCCCACCGGCGTCCGCCCCCACGCCGCGGACCCCACCGAAGCCGCCCGCCTGTGGACCCTGTCGGCCGCCCGCACCGGCATCAACGCCTTTCCCACGGACCACTGAGACCACGGGGCGGCCGGGCGCTCAGCGGGTGCGGTGGACCGTGCCGCGGCGCTCGTACTCCAGCACCTCCTCGGTGAACAGGGCGGTGGCCGGGCCGTGGAGGCGTTCGACGAGCCACAGGGCCAGGTCCAGGCCCGAGGTGACGCCGCCGCAGGTGACCAGGTCGCCGTCGTCCACGACCCGTCCGCCGACGACCTCGGCTCCCCGGGCCGCCAGGTCCGCCTTCGCGGCGTGGTGCGTGGTGCACGGCCGCCCCGCGGTGACGCCCGCGGCAGCCAGCAGCATCGTCCCGGTGCACACCGCCGCCAGGACGAGCCCGGGGCGCTCGGCGGCGGCCAGCGCCCGGGGCAGGACGCCGCGACGGATCTCCGCGGCCACGCCGGGCCCCTCGCCCCGGTAGCCGCCGCCGGGCACCACGAGCACGTCGGCGGACCGGGGCGACCAGGGGGCGCGCACCACGATCTCCATGCCGGAGGAGGTGGTCACGGTCCGGGGGCCTTCGGCGGTGACGAACGTCTGCGTGATCCGGTGCCGGTGCCCGGCGATGCCGAAGACTTCCACCGGCCCGGCGAAGTCCTGCTCCTCCACGCCGTCGAACAGGACGGTGTGCACGCGCAGCGGCGCGTCGCGGTCCCGTCCCGCGGCGGACGCCGGGGCGGTGGAGGCCGCGCCGATGCCGAGGCCGGCGGTGGCGGCGGCGCCGGTGCGCAGCAGGTGCCGTCTGTCCATGTCGCTCGCTCCTTGGGGGTGGGCCGTCGGGTGTGCGGGGTCGTTCAAACGGTCGGACGGCGGCCGCTCCGGGTTCCGGGGACGTCGCCGCCGTCCCGTCCGCCGCCGCCGTCCCGTCCGCCGGCGTCGGTCCGCCGCAGGACGAGCAGCCCGCCGATCCCCGGGACGGCGGCCTGCCACCGGGTGCGGGTCGCGGCGGTGGCCGGGGTGGTCCAGGTGAGGGCGATGACGGCGAGATAGGCGGTGCCGTGCACGGGCCCGCACAGCGTCGAGACCGGCTCCGCGTGCACCGTGACCAGGTTGAGCAGCAGCACCGCCAGCGAGACCGCCTCGGTGGCGGCGGCGAACCGCAGGGCGCGCACCGGGTCACGCCCCCGTGGTGGAGCCGGGCCGGACGATCATCAGCACGACGACGACCGCCCACAGCAGGTTGAACACCCCGGTGAGCCCGGCGAGCCGCGCCGCCGCCGCCCGCGCCCCGGCCTCGTCCGCCTCGGCGGCGCCATCCGCCCCGGCGGCGCCCTCCCCGCCGCCCGCGGTCGCCAGCATCCGCCGCTGCCCCGGCAGCACGGCCATCGCCAGCAGGGCCGCGGCGGCCGTCGTCAGCAGGATCGACGCGATCAGCCACGCGTCGGTGAGCACCCCCATCTGCGCCCCGGTGGCCAGGCCGAAGACGGGCACGGCCACCCCGACGACGGTGTACCGGCGGCAGATGCCGTGCAGGAAGGCGGCGGTCCCGGCGGCCCGCCCGCCCGCCGCGTCCGGGGGTTGGCGGGCGTAGCGCGGGAACGCCGAGGCGGCCACCGCCACCGGCCCGATCGCCAGGATCGCCGCCAGGACGTGCACGGACAGCAGGAACTTGGTCACCACGACCCCCTGTTTCGCCTCGCTGGTGCAGTAGGGCACCAACACGTTGGTAACCAATGTATAGGACGTCTACGAGCCCCATGTACGCTGCTGCCATGAAGGGAGATGCGGTGCGAGGGCACCTGGACGGTCTGCTGCTGTCCGTCCTGGAATCGGGCCCACTGCACGGTTACGCGATCATCACCGCCGTCCAGCAGCGCAGCGGAGGAGCCCTGGAGCTGCGCACGGGCACGATGTACCCGGCGCTGAACCGGCTGGAGCGGCTCGGCCTGCTCCACAGCACCTGGCAGTCCGTCGGCGAGCGGCGGCGCCGCTGCTACGAACTGACCGAGGCGGGCCGCCGCACCCTGGCGGACGAGCGGACGGCCTGGCGGGCCTTCACCACCGCCATCGGCTCCGTCCTCGACCCGGCCCCGGCCCCGGCCCCTGGAGGAGTCACGTGACGGCGCCCGCCCGCGGCCCCGACCCCATCGCGGAGCACGTCGCGGCGCTGGACGCGGCCCTGCACGGGCCGGAGCGGGTCAAGGCCCGGATGCTGGCCGAGGTCCGCGACGGCCTCGCCGACGCCGCGGCCGACCTCGCCCACGAGGGGGACCCCGGGGACGGGGCGGCCCGGCGGGCGGTGCGGGACTTCGGGACGGTGGCGGAGGTCGCGCCGAGCTTCCAGCAAGAGCTGACCATCGCTCAGGCCCGGCGGACCGCCAGGGCCGTCGCGCTCACCGTCCCGTTCCTCATCGCCTGCTGGTACCTGGTGGGCGCCGCCCACCACAGCCGGGGCCGCGACGTGCCCCCCGTCGCCCAACTGGCCGCCGCCCACCTCGGCGGCGCCGCGGCCGGGGCCGCCCTGCTCGCCGCCGCCTGCCTGGCCGCCACCGGCGCCCTCGCCCGCCGCCTGCCCACCCCCCGCCGCCTGCCCCTGCTGGTCGCCTGGACCGGCACCACCGCGGCCGTGGCCCTCGGCGTCAGCGCCCTGACCCTCACCACCGCCTCACTCCTCGCCGCGAACTGGCCCCTGAGCCTCCTCGCCGGCGCCCTCACCCTCGCCTCCCACGCCAAACTCGCCGCCTCCGCCCGAGCCTGCCGCGAGTGCGCCCGCCTGCCCCTGGCCGCCCCGGGGGCCTGACGGCACCCGCGGCGCGCGCGGCGGCGGCCCCGCCGACCGGCCCGGCGCGGCACGGAGGCCGAGCCTCGGTTGGCGCAAAGAGGCTTCGCGGGACGGAGCGGATCTGGAGACTTGATCCATGACCATGGCCACCGACGGCAAGGCCCCCGGCCCCATACGCTTCTACCTGGTCTGCGACCGGCCGGGGTGCGGCACGCGGACCACGTTCGACGTCGTGGTGGAGGACGCGGGCCCGTCCCTGGAGGACGACCTGTGGGGCCACATCACCCACCGGGCCACCGCCGGCGCCCCCCGCGCCGCCGAACTCGGCTGGACCTACCTCCAGGGCGACGGCCACTGGTGCCCCCGCTGCTCGGACCCGGTGGACCGGGCCGAAGGGGGCCGCTGACCGCCGGGTCCGACACGCGGACGGCGCGGACCGGTCACCGCCCCGCCCCCCGCGCCCGGGCGATCACCTCGTCGTACACGCCCGCCACCCGCTCCGCCAGGCGGGGCCAGGCGTAGGGGCGGGCGGTGCGGTGGGCCGTTTCGCCGAGGTGGGTGGCGAGGGAGGGGTGGGTCAGGACGCGGTCGATGGCGGCGGCGAAGGAACGGGGGTCGCCCGGGTCGGCCAGCAGGCCGTTCTCGCCGTCCCGGATCAGGTCGGGGATGCCGCCCACGCGGCCCGCGACGACGGGGCGGGCCGCGGCCATGGCCTCCACCAGGACCGAGCCCAGCTCCTCGTACACGCTCGGCAGGACCAGCACGTCGATGTGCTCCAGGACGGCGGGGATGCGGGTGTGCGGGAGGAAGCCCGTGAAGTGGGCCCGGCCGCGGGCGCGGGCTTCGAGCGCGGGGCGGCAGGGGCCGTCGCCGACGATGAGCAGGGCGGCGGGGACGCGGCAGTGGCGGTGGGCGTCGAGGAGGGTGGCGACGCCCTTCTGGGGGGCGAGGCGGCCGATGTAGGCGATCCGGGGGCGGGGGAGGCCGGGGAAGGGGTCGGGGCGGCCCTCGGCGAACAGGGCGGGGGAGAAGCCGGACGGGATGACGTGCAGGCGGGAGGGCGGGACGCCGTCGTCCGCCAGGTGCCGCGCCGCGGTGGGGGTGAGGACGACGACGGCGTCCGCGGCGGCCACCGAGCGCCGCTCCACCCGGCCCCCCAGCAGCCGCAGCAGGGCCGTGCGCGGTGAGCCGTCGCGGAGGGTGTGGCGCAGGCTGCAATGGAGGGTGACGACCAGGGGGCAGCGGTGCCTGGCGGCGGCCAGGCGGGCGACGGGGAGGACGGCCAGGTCCTCGCCGGAGTGGGCGTGCACCACGTCGAACGGGCCCCGGGCGCGCAGCGCGGCCACCAGGGCGGGCGGTGCCCACAGTTGGCGCAGGGCGGGGACGCGGATCCCGGTGCGGGCCACCACCGCGCGCTCCCCGAGGCGGGAGCGGCCCGCGGGGCCCGCCAGGCGGGAGGTGAGCACGTACTGGCGCAGACCGAGGCCGTCCAGGCAGCGGGTGAGCTCGGCGACGTGGTTCTGCATGCCGCCGACGGGGTCGAAGCGCACCCAGTCCGGGGTGAGGTCCAGCGGCTCGAACACCGAGGCGAGGCGGAGGACCCGGGGCGGCGGCGCGGGGGCCCGGGGCCCTCCGGCGCGGCGCGCGGGTGCGGTCATGCGGCCACCCAACCAGGGGCGCGCACCCCCGGCATCCGGGGCGGGGGAAACGGGTGACGGCCCGCCCGGCGGGTCGCCCGGTCAGCGCCGCCAGGGCTTGCCGCAGACGGTGCGCACCCGCATCCCGAAGCGGTCGAGGGGGGTGCGGGGGCGGCGCCGCTCGGAGTAGCGGTCCAGCTCCTCCTCCAGCCAGGCCGAGCGCTTCTCCACGTCCAGCTCGCTCATCAGCCGGTCGATGTTGGCCAGCAGCGCCCCGTGCAACTGCCACCGGTCGGGCTGCCGCTCGGACTCGGCGAGCAGCAGGGCGGCGATCGCCCTGCGGTCCTCCCTGGCCGCGGCCAGCGCCCGGGTCAGCTCCTCCTCGGCCTGCTCCGCGTTCGCGCTGACCTGGGCGGTGATCAGGTGGGCGAAGCTGTGCACCGCGTCCGCCAGATGGGTGAGCAGCCGCTCCAGCCCCTCCGCGACGTCCGGCGGGTACAGCCGCTCGCCGCGCCGCCCCTGGGACAGGTCGGTCAGCGACCGGCACAGGGTGCGCAGCACCACCGCGGAGATCTCCAGGGTGTCCAGGCCGCTGCGCAGGACGATCCGGGTGAGCACGCCCTCGCGCACCCGCGGGTTGCAGCGCAGCGTGTCCTCCGCGGTGGACAGCGCGGCGTCCACCCGCACGATGTCCTGGTCGAGGGTGCGGGCCTCGCGCAGCCACGCCCCGGACCGGTCCGGCGGGACCTCCCCGTGCAGCTCCCGCCCGACCCGCAGCAGCAGCTCCCGCATCCGCCCGGCCAGGTCGGTGATGGCCTCCCCGGCGGGCCGGACCAGGACGGGCGGCACGAACAGGGCGTTGAACAGCATCCCCGTGGCGGCGCCGATCAGCGTCTCCCACACCCGGCCCCAGGCGGTCTGCGCGACATGGGAGACGCCCAGCACCAGCATGGCGCTGATCGCCACCTCGGGCACGAACTCGTCCACCCGCACCAGGTGCCCGAGCACCAGCGAGAGCAGGATGAGCAGGCCGAGGCTCCACCAGTCCAGGTCCACCAGTTGGCTGAACAGGGCCGCGATGAGCACGCCCGCGATGACGCTGTTGATCCGGCGTATCCCGGAGGTCAGCGTGGCGTACAGGCTGACCTGCACCACGAGCAGCGCGGTCAGCGGCGCCAGCAGGGGGGCGGAGTAGCCCGTCAGCCAGCGCGCCACGACGAACGCGAGCACCGCCCCGGCCGTGGCCCGCAGCGTCTGGACCACCACCGGATCATGGCGTGATCTGGCCAGCCCGGCGGGCAGTGCGCCGAGGCCGACCCGGTCGAGCAGAGCCTGCATCACGCCGGATCCACCGCCGGAGTGTGCGGGCCCGTGGTGGGGCGCGGCCGGGTGGCGGAGGGTTCCGCGGGGCGAGGTGTGGGGTTGTGAGGTGTCATCGGTTGCATCAGTCCCCTACTCGACGTGAGTCGAACGAAAACGAACAGGTTTGATCGGGTTGAGGTAGGGGGCGGTCGGAGGGCAGTCGCAAACGTGATCACTACCCCGGCGACGGGAACGGATACCGGGGCGCGCGGAAGTTCACGACACGACGGCGACACGGCGTCCGGGACCGGAAGAGCAGCGATCGAACTCGGCCATTCTTTTTAGCTTCTGTCACGAGAGCGGGCGGGTAAACGGCCGGGGCGGATCAACGGCGCCGGGGCGCGGTGGGGGCGGCCGGAAGGTGGGGAGCCGGGTGAGGGGAGGGGAAGGAAGCGGGGAGAAGTGGCGGAGAAGCCGTGAGGGCCGCTGCCGAACAGGGGAACAGCGGGCGCCCTCGGCGGCCCGGCGTTGACGGAACGATCCCGTTCGGTCACGCTTCGGTGTCAGCCCGAACGGCGCCGACGCAGGCAGGGATCAGCGGCACCGCCTCGGCGCGGCGCGGGCCCCTACCAGGAGGAGTGCGGTTCATGACCGGCCACGTCAGACGCTGGACGCGCGAGCAGGGACCGCGGCCGGGCGGCGGCGGACCCCGGCTCGGCAGGCGGCAGGCGCTCCGGTACGGGCTCGCCCCCCTGCCCGCCCTCGCGCTCGCCCCGGGCGCGCGGCCCGCCGCCGCGAGCACCGGCTCCCCCGCCGCGGACCCCGACCCGGGCCCGCCCACCGTCACCCCCCAGGACCTGCGCTTCACCCCGGGCGTCACCCTGCGCCCCGGCTCCGCCCGGGACGCGGGCCTGCTCCCGGAGCACGTCGAGCGCATCGCCGCCCACACGGCGCAGTACCTGGCGCCCTCGCCGACCCACCCGCAGTACGCGGGCGCCGTGGTGCTCGCGGCCAGGGACGGCGTGATCGCGGTGCACGAGGCGGTCGGCCACGCGGTGCGCTACTCCGGCTACGACGCGGCGACCAAGCGGGCCGTGGAGCTGCCGCCCGAGGAGTGGGTCCCGGTCCGCCGCGACACCGTCTTCGATCTGGCGTCGGTCACCAAGCTGTTCACCTCGATCACGGTGGTGCAGCAGATGGAGCGCGGCCGGATCGAGCTCGATGCCCCCGTGGTCCGCTACCTGCCGGAGTTCGCCGAGAACGGCAAGGAAGCGATCACGATCCGGCAGTTGCTCACCCACACCTCCGGCCTGCCCGCCTGGCTGCCGCTGTACCGGGACTGGCCCACCCCCGACGAGCGCTTCCGCGCCGCGTTCGCCGCCGCGCCGCAGGCCGCGCCCGGCACCCGCTACCTGTACTCCGACCTGAACCTGATCGCGCTCGGCCGGGTCGTGGAGAACGTCACCGGCCGGCGCCTGGACCGGGTGGTGGCCGACGACATCACCGGCCCGCTGCGCATGGCGGACACCGGCTTCACCCCGCCCGCCGAGCTGCTCCCCAGGATCGCCGCGACCGAGTACATGACGTGGACCAGCCCCCCGCGCGGCATGATCCGCGGCAGCGTGCACGACGAGAACGCCTGGTCGCTGGGCGGCGTCGCGGGCCACGCCGGGGTGTTCTCCACCGCGCGCGACCTGGCCGTGCTGGCCCAGGCGGTGCTCAACGGCGGCAGGTACGGCCGCGCCCGGATCCTCACCGAGGACTCGGTGCGCGCGATGCTCACCGACCACAACACCGCCTTCCCCGGCGACTCCCACGGCTTGGGCTTCGAGCTGAACCAGCACTGGTACATGGGCCCGCTGTCCTCCCCGGTCACCGCCGGGCACACCGGCTACACCGGGACGTCGCTGGTGATCGACCCGCTCTCCCGCTCCATCGCCGTCCTGCTGGCCACCCGGGTGCACCCCACCCGGGACTGGGGCTCCAACAACCCCGCCCGCCGGGCCGTGGCCACCGCGCTGGGCCGGGCGGTCGCGGTGCGGCCCCGCCGCGGGCGCACCGCCTGGTTCTCCGGCACGGCCGCGGGCACCACGGCCACGCTGGCCCTGCCGGTGCCGGCCGGGGCGGCCCAGGCCCGGTTCTGGCTGTGGTACGACACCGAGGACGGCGACGACGAGGCCGCGTTCGAGGCGTCGGCGGACGGCACGTCGTGGCGCCCGGTCCCGTTCGGGCTGACCGCGGGCCGCGCCACCCGGCGCACCGACGGCACCGTGCGCGGGTTCGGCGGACGCCGCTGGGCGCTGGCGCGGGCGGCGCTGCCCGAGGGCACGACCGCGGTGCGCTGGCGGTACACCACGGCGAACGGCTGGGCGGGCGTCGGCCGCGGCGTGTACGTGGACGCCGTCCGCGTCCACGACGCCCGGGGCGGGGTCCTGCTGGACGGCGAACGCCCCCGCGACGCGGCCCTGTTCACCCCCGACGGCTGGGCGCTCAGCCCGGACTGACCGACCCGGTGCCGCGCGAACCGGCCGCCGGCCGCCGCCCGGCGGGGCGGCGGACACGGAGCTCCCCCCGAACGGGGGTAAGCGGAATCCCCCCGCGGGGCGGATGAGTTGAGCGTCACGCTCACGAACCGGCCACGTATACCGATCAACTGAGTGGTCCTTACCAGTAATCGCTAGGATGATCGGCGTTTTCCGCCTCCGGGCCGTGGCTTCCCGGCCGCGGGCCTCACCCGATCAGGGACTCCCGAAGCGGAATCAGTTGTGGTACCAGTCCCCGACAGCGTTTCGACCCGACCTCACCCTGCTCCCCGAGGATCCGATGAGAACAGACATACCGGCGGCGTTGTTCTGGTGCCTGGCCGCGCTCGCGCTCGTCATCGCGGTGCTGCTGATCCGGCAGCGCGTCATCACCGCACGACTGCGCGACGAGAACGCCACCCTCGAGGGCAGGATCCGCGCCCGCGACGAGGAGGCGCGCCACCTCGCCACCGTGCGGCTCCCGGCCCTCGCCGACGCGCCGCACCAGCCGGTACTGGTGCCGGGGCTGCGGGACCAGCGCCTGTCCGGCACCGGGTTCGCGCAGAGCCTCCAGGCCGTCATGGACCTGTTCGCCGGCGCGGTGGAGCGGGCCCAGTCCCGCGCCGACCAGTCGGCGAAGGCCGCGCTGAAGGCGTCCATGCGCGCGCTCCAGGGGCTGGCGAACGAGCAGCAGTTGTCCATCTCCGAGATGCAGGAGCGGCACGACAACCCGGACGTGCTGCGCGACCTGCTGGAGATCGACCACGCCAACTCCCAGTTCGGCCGCCGCGCCCAGGCCATCGCCGTGCTCTGCGGCTCCTGGCCGGGACGGCAGCGCGCCGCCTCGTCGCTGACCGACGTGGTGCGCGGCGCCAAGTCCCGGGTCCGCGACTACCGCCGCGTCCAGATCCGCACCCAGGTCGACCTGGCCGTGGTCAGCCGGGCCGTGGAGCCGGTGGTGCTCGCGGTCGCCGAGCTGCTGGACAACGCGGCCCGGCACTCCCAGCCGAACACCACCGTGGAGGTCAACCTCCAGCCCGCGCACAACGGTGCCTGCATCGTCATCGACGACGCCGGCGTCGGCATGGACGTCCCCGAGATGGAGCGCGCCACCCGCATCCTCACCGGCCAGACCTCCCTGGACGTCACCCGGCTCGGCGACCCGCCGCAGTTCGGCTTCCCGGTGATCGGCGTGCTCGCCGCCCGGTACGGCTTCCGGGTCTCGGTGGACACCCGCTCCCCGTACGGCGGCGTGCGGGCGGTGGTGTTCCTGCCGAGCACGCTGCTCACCCACCTGGCCGCCGAGGAGAACGGCGCCGCGCCCGCCGCCACCACCAGGGCACCCGTCGAGCCGGCCCCGGTGCCGCCGTCCCTGCCGGAGATGACGCCCGAGAGCGCCGCCCTCCCGGTGGGGCGGACCCCGGTGGCCCGCGCCGTGGCGGACCTGCCGGGCGGCGAGCGGTTCGCCGAGGACCAGGTCGTCGGCTCCACGCCCGGCGGGCTGCCCAAGCGCCGCCGCCGCAGGCCCGCGGCCCAGGTCCACGAACCCGTCATCACCCCGCCGGCGGAGCCGGCCCTCACCCGGGACCGGTCGGCCGAGGAGTTCGCCCAGCGCATGGGGGCGTTCGCCCGAGGCACCCGGTCCGGCCGCGCCACCACCGACGACCACGAAGGGAACCCGTAGTGATCGATCACATGACGAACGACCTGGGCTGGATGCTGGACGAGGTGCTGAAGGTGCCCCACGCCCGGCACGCCATCCTGCTGTCCGCCGACGGCATGCTGCGGGCGCACTCGGCGCACATATCCCGCGACGAGGCCGACCGCCAGGCCGCCGCGCTGTCCGGCCTCCAGTCCATCAGCCGCAGCACCGCCGAGTTCTGCGGCCACGAGACCACGCCGTGGCGGCAGACCCTGGTGGAGTTCGACACCGGCTACGTCTTCCTGGTGGCCGCCGGCGAGGGCGCCTACCTCGCGGTGTCCGCGGACGTGGAGGTGGACATGGAGGCGGTCACCTACCGCATGCACAAGCTGGTGGACCGACTGGGCCGGGAACTGACCAGCCCGCCGCGGCAGGGCAGCGGCAGCATCGCATGACCCCGCCCGCCAGGCGCGAGAAGGGTCTGGTGCGCCCGTACGTCGTGACCGACGGGCGCTCCCACCCGACCCGCAACACCTTCGACCTGGTCACGCTGGTGATCGGCGCCAGGGACCGGCCGCTCGCCGGCCTGTCGCCGGAGAAGCGCCGCCTGGTGGAGCTGTGCATGCCCGGCGCCCTGTCGGTCGCCGAGGTCGCCGGGCACCTCCAGCTCCCGGTCAGCGTCACCAAGGTCCTGCTCGGCGACCTCGTGGACAGCGGCCACATCGTCACCCGGGCGCCCATCCCCAAGGCTGAACTCCCCGACGCCCAAATCCTCCAGGAGGTGCTCGATGGACTCCGCGCTCGCCTCTGACAGGTACCTGCGCGAGTCGGTCCGGACCGCGGTGAAGCTGCTCGTCGTCGGGCACTTCGCGGTGGGCAAGACGACGTTCGTCGGCACCCTGTCCGAGATCAAACCGCTGCGGACCGAGGAGACGATGACGCAGGCCGGCGCGCTCGTCGACGACCTGGCCGGCATCAAGGACAAGACGACCACCACCGTCGCCATGGACTTCGGCCGCCTCACCCTCAGCGACAGCCTCGTGCTGTACCTGTTCGGCGCCCCCGGCCAGCAGCGCTTCGCCCGGCTGTGGCAGGACATGACCCGCGGCGCCCTCGGCGCGCTGGTCCTCGCCGACACCCGTCGCCTCGAGCAGTCGTTCGAGGTGATGGGGCTGCTGGAGGAGTACGGCCTGCCGTACGCGGTGGCGGTCAACCACTTCGACGGCGCGCCCGCCCACCCGGAGGAGGAGATCCGCGAGGCGCTGGATCTGCTCCCCGAGACACCGCTGGTGACCTGCGACGCCCGCGACCACACCACCTCGGTGCAGGCGCTGATCGCCCTCGTGCAGTACCTGCTCTCCCGCACCTCCCCCATCGTCCAGGAGCACGTGTGAGCTCATCCCCCCACTCCGGCGCCACCCCTCCGCCGGGCTGCCCCGCCCACGCGGGCGCCGTCCCCGTCCCCCTGTACGGGGAGGACTTCGCCACCGACCCGTCCGCCGTGTACGCCAAGCTGCGCGCCCAGGGCCCCCTCGCGCCCGTCGAGCTGTACCCCGGCGTGCCGGCCACCCTGGTCACCGGCTACGACGCGGCGCTCGACGTGCTGCGCAGCCCGGAGACGTTCAGCAAGGACTCCCGGGCCTGGCGGGACCTGAGGGAGGGGCGGATCGCGCCGGACAACCCGGCCCTGCCGATGATGGCGTGGCGGCCCAACGCGCTGTTCACGCACGGCGAGGAGCACCGCAGGCTGCGCGGCGCCATCACCGACAGCCTGGACCGGGTGGACCCGATCGCCCTGCGCGGCTACGTCGAGCGCAGCTCCGACGCGCTGATCGACCAGTTCTGCGAGACCGGCAAGGCCGACCTGCTGCACGACTACGCCAGGGCGCTGCCGCTGTTCGTGTTCAACCAGTTGTTCGGTTCGCCGCCGGAGTTCGGCGACCGCCTGGTGCGCGGCATGGCCGGGATCTTCGACGGCGTGGACGCGGAGAAGGCCAACGCCGAGCTGACCACCACCATGATCGAGCTGGTCCGGCTCAAGCGCGGCCGGCCCGGCGCCGACGTCACGAGCTGGCTGATGGCCCACCCCGCCGGCCTGTCCGACGAGGAGATGATCCACACCCTGGTGCTGCTGATGGGCGCGGGCACCGAGCCGCAGCAGAACCTCATCGCCAACGGGCTGCGCCTGCTGCTGGCCGACGAGCGGTTCGCGGGCAGCCTCTCCGGCGGCAGCATGCCGGTGGAGGACGCGCTCGACGAAGTGCTCTGGACCGACCCGCCGATGGCCAACTACGGCGTGCACTTCCCGCTGCGGGACGTGGACTTCGCCGGGGTGCGGCTGCGCGAGGGCGACCCGGTGGTGGTCAGCTTCGCCGCGGCCAACAACGACCCGTCGCTGGCCTCCGACCACCGCTCGGGCAACCGCGCCCACCTGGCCTGGAGCGCGGGCCCGCACGCCTGCCCGGCGCAGAGCCACGCCCGGCTGATCGCCGCCGTCGCCATCGAGAAGCTGCTCGACCGGCTGCCCGAGGTGGAGCTCGCGGTGCCGGTGGAGAGCCTCACCTGGCGGCCCGGCCCGTTCCACCGCGCGCTGGCGGCACTGCCGGTGCGTTTCCCCCCTGTTCCGGTCGAACCCGACGAGAACCGCGGGTACGACGAGGCACGTCGATCCGACGACACCCTTGGAGACACCAGCAGATGGAACGCACCCTCAGCGCAGAGTCCGTCCCGGGCCCCGGAGAGCCCGGCCCCGCAGTCGAGCCCATCAGGATCGACCCCACCGGCGCCGACATCCACGGAGAGGCCGAGCGGATCCGCGAGCGCGGACCGGCGGCGCTGGTGGAGCTCCCTGGCCAGGTGGTGGCGTGGGCGGTAACCGACCACGCGCTGCTGAAGGAGCTGCTCACCGACCCCAGAGTGTCCAAGGACGCCCACCAGCACTGGCCGCGCTGGATCAACGGTGAGATACGGCCGGACTGGCCGCTGTACACCTGGGTCTCGGTGACCAACATGTTCACCGCGTACGGCGCGAACCACAAGCGGCTGCGCTCCCTGGTCGCGTCCGCGTTCACCGCGCGCCGCACCAACGCGCTGCGCCCCCGCATCGAGCAGATCACCGCCGAGCTGCTCGACCGGCTCGCCGAGGTGCCGCCGGGCGAGGTCGTGGACGTGCGCGAGGCGTACTGCTACCCGCTGCCCATCCAGGTGATCTGCGAGCTCACCGGCGTGCCCGACCACCAGCGCGAGGGCCTGCGCCGGGTGGTGGACGGCATCTTCCACACCTCCGCCAGCCCGGAGGAGGTCACCGCGATCTACACCGAGATGTACCAGATCTTCGGCGAGCTGGTCGCGATCAAGCGGGAGACCCCCGGCGACGACCTGACCACCGCCCTGATCGCCGCCCGGGAGGAGGGCGACGGCTCCCGGCTGACCGAGGCCGAGCTGCTCGACACCCTCGTGCTGCTGCTCGGCGCCGGGCACGAGACCACGGTCAACCTGCTCGACAACGCCATCCACGCCATGCTGACCCACCCCGACCAGTTGGCGCTGGTCCGCTCGGGGCGGGCCAACTGGAGCGACGTCATCGAGGAGACGCTGCGCAACCAGGCGCCCGTCGCCAGCCTGCCGCTGCGGTACGCGGTGGAGGACATCGAGCTGGGCGGCGTGACGATCAGGAAGGGCGAGGCGATCCTGGCGGGCTACGCGGCGGCGGGCCGCGACCCGGGCGTGCACGGCGCGGACGCGCACATGTTCGACATCACCCGGATCAACAAGGAACACCTGGCCTTCGGGCACGGCGTCCACTACTGCCTGGGCGCGCCGCTTGGCCGCATGGAGGCGGCCGTCGCCCTGCCCGCGCTGTTCGAGCGCTTCCCCGACCTGGCCCTGGCCGCCCCCGAGGAGGACCTCCTCCCGGTCGACTCCTTCATCTCCAACGGCCACCGCTCCCTGCCGGTCCGCCTGCACCCGGCCGGTTAGCCCAACCGCGCCCGGCGGGGGCACGTCCCCGCCGGGCGGTCCGGGGCGCGTCCCCGACGCGCCCCGGACCGGGGGCACCGTCCCGCCGCGCCGCCGGACGGGTGGCGCCGTGGCGCCGCCCGGGCCGGGGGCCGCTTCCGGGAGTGGGCGGGGAGGGCGGGCTCCGCGCGGACGGGCACGCCGACTCCCGCGAGCGGGCAGCGCCCACCAAGCCGGGCTCCCCGCCCCGGCTGCCTGCCGTTGCCGGTCTCCGGGTCGGAGCTGCTCCTTCGGCTTCCCCGCTTGGGCTGCCCGCCCCGGCTCCTGCCTGGGTTCCCCGCAGCCTCGGTTCTCTGTCTCGGGCTCCCGTCCGGGCGCCCCGCTGGACTTCCCCGCCTTCGGCTCCGCGCTTCGGCTCTCCGGCCCGTTCTCTGCCGCTTCGGCTCCCCGGCGCCTCGCCCCCGCTCCCCGCCGCCTCGCCTCCCCGCCCCTTCACCTCCCCGCCCCCGCTACCCGGCGGACGCCCTGCGTCCGCTTCTTGCGGCAGCGAGTACTTCGGCGCGAGTTTTTCCGAGCGAGGGCGTTTCACCCGTCGGAGTGAGGGCAGCCGAAGCGATGACCCCCCCATCCCCCGTCCTCCCCCCCGGACGGGGAAGGAGAGCCCCGGCCCAATCCCCCCCGCCGCGCCGGGGCTCTCATCATGCCCGGACGTCCCCGCGCCGCCCCGGCGCGCGCGTCCCGGCTCCCCGATCCGGGCTGCCCGGTATGTCAGGATTGCCGGGACACCTTCCCTGTCTCCGCCGTCTCAGCGCCGCCTCAGCCCGGAGGAAGGAAGCATGCGCGTCCGCGCACTCGCCGCCGCCGCCACCCTGGCGGTCGCGCTCGGCTGCTCCTCCGCGCCCGTCCCGGCGCCACCCCCGCCCGGCCCCGCGGGTCCAGCCGCCACCCCGCGCACCGCCGCCCCCCGCGCCGCCACCCCGAGGCCCGCCGAACCCGCCGAGTCCGCCAACCCCGCGGCGTCCGCCGGTCCCGGCGCGGCCGACTCCGGGAGCACGGCCCCCCGCGCCACGGCGCCCGCCGCCCCGTCCGGCTCCCCGTTCTGGGTCAACCCCGACAGCCGCGCCGCCCGCCAGGTCCACGTGTGGGAGCGCCGGGGCCGTGCCGCGGAGGCCGCGCTGCTGCGCCGGATCTCCGAGCGCCCCGTCGCCGAGTGGCTCGGCGACACCCCGGCCCGCGCCCGGGCGCACGCCGAGCGGGTGACCACCGCGGCCGCGGGCCAGGGCCGCACCGCCGTCCTGGTGGCCTACAACATCCCGCACCGCGACTGCGGCCTGTACTCCACCGGCGGGGCGAGGAACGCCGCCGCCTACCGCGAGTGGATCGACGCCGTGGCCGACGGCATCGGGAACCGGCGCGCCTACGTGATCCTGGAGCCGGACGCCGTGCCGCACCTGGTGGACGGCTGCACCCCCAGCGCCCTGCACGAGGAGCGGTACGCCCTGCTCACCCACGCCGCGAAGACGCTGGCCGCCCTGCCCGGCACCCGGGTCTACCTGGACGCGGGCAACTCCAGTTGGATCGCGGACACCTCCGTGCTGGTGGCGGCGCTGCGCCGGGCCGGGGTCGCCCACGCGGACGGCTTCGCGCTGAACGTCTCCAACTTCCACTCCACCGAGTCGAACCGCGCCTACGGCCGCCGCCTGTCCCGGGCGCTGGACGGCGCCCACTTCGTGATCGACACCAGCCGCAACGGCAACGGCCCGCTGCGGGGCGCCGGGCGCCGCGAGAGCTGGTGCAACCCGCCGGGCCGGGCGCTCGGCGCCCCGCCGACCACCAGGACCGGCGATCCGCTGGTGGACGCCTACCTGTGGGTCAAGCGGCCCGGCGACTCCGACGGCGAGTGCCGGGGCGGCCCCCCGGCGGGCCAGTGGTGGCCCGAGTACGCCCTGGCGCTGGCCAGGAACGCCCGCGGGTGAGCCCGCCCGGCCACCACCGCACCGACCACCACCGCACCGACCACTGACCCACCGGCCCCGCCGCGGGCGCACCCGCGGCGGGCCCCCGCGGCGGCGGCTTTTCCGCACGACTGTCCTAATCTCATGGGGTGCCCACGACAGACCCCGGTGCGGAGCCCCGTTGGCTCACCGACGAGGAGCAGTACGTCTGGCGCGCCTACCTCAGCGCCCGGGCCCTGCTCGAGGACCACCTGGACCGCCAGTTGCAGCGCGACTCCGCGATCCCGCACCTGACCTACGAACTGCTGGTCAACCTCAGCGAGGCCCCCGGCCGCAGCATGCGCATGACCGAGCTGGCCGAGCGGACGAAGATCACCCGCAGCCGCCTCTCCCACGCCGTCTCCCGCCTGGAGGACGCCGGATGGGTGCGCCGCGAGGACTGCCCGTCCGACCGGCGCGGGCAGCTCGCCGTCCTGACCGACCGCGGGTACGCCGTGCTGGAGAAGGCGGCTCCCGGGCATGTCGAGGCCGTGCGGCGGGCCGTGTTCGACCGGCTCACCCCGGAGCAGGTGCGCCAACTCGGCGAGATCTCCCGGGCCATCGCCGACGGCCTGCTCCCCGGCGACCGCCGCGGCGGTGCCGACCTGCCCTGGCGCCGCTGAACCGCTGGGCCGCCGCCCTCTGGCCAACCTCGGCTACCGATGAGTAGGGTTCGCGCCACGGACACGGCGGGCCCGGCGCCCGACGCCGCCGGGCCCGCGCGCCGCGCGGCGGCGAGCGGGGCGCCGTGCGGACGCCCGTCACCGGACGAGCCCCGGGAGGTCGGCCATGGGCGGCAGCGGCACCGAAGAGGACACCTTTCACGTGCTGACCGCGGTGATGCTCACCCCGGCCCAGTACCCCGGGGTGTTCGGGGACGACTACCCGCAGGCGTGCGCCGCCCTCGGCCTCGCCCCCGACTTCGAGGGCTACGGCCTGCTGTTCGGCCAGGACTCCGCCGGGGCCAGGTGGACCGTCGCCGTCACCGACACCGCCCTGGTGGCCTGCGCCATCGCCGCCTGGGACTGCGGTCTCGAGTACGACCTCGCCCCGCCGCCGCGGGCCGTGGCCGCCGAGCTGCCCGGCTGGCCGCTGCCGCTGGCCGTCGCCACCCCGGGGCTGCCCGAGCCGCACGACCCGCAGGACGCGGACGTCCCCCCGCTCGGCCTGCCCGACGTCACCGCCTGGGGCCCGGCGCAGCGCAGGCTGGGCGCCGACGAGATCGCGCGCCGCTGGAGCGACTACCGAGGCCAGGTCGAGCGGGAGATCACCTTCGTCGAACGCAGTGACGCTCCCCACACCGGAGTGCGCCGCGTGCTGTCCTCGCTGGAGGGCTACCTCGCCGACCCGCCGCCGCCCGGCCGCGTCCGCGGGGCCCTCGCCGAGGACGGCGTGCCCACGCTGCGGGCGGACGGGCCCGGGTGGAGCGTGGTGGCCCGGGTGGACGACATCGCGTTCGTGCTGCTGGACGACGAGCCCGGGCAGATCCACCCGGTGGGCCGCGGCCCCGCCCTCCCGGCGCTGCTCAGCGGCCTCGACGCGCTGGTGGCCGCCCCTCGGGAGCCCTCGACCCGGCCCGGCGCGGGCACCCCCGGCTAGCCCGCGGCGCGGTGGGCGGCAGGTGTCGCGCGGAGTGATGCCGCGTACAACGAAGAGGGCACGCTAACCGCGTTCCCCGGGGGTACCCGGACCCGGCGCCGCCCCGGTGCGGGCCCCGCGGGACCCGCTTCCGCCGTCCGGTGCGAGCGGCACCCGGCGGAGTGACACGGGCGTCGGATCTGTAACACTTATCACCTCACATGCGTAATCGATCTTGGAGGAGCAGTGGAGTTCGACGTCACGATCGAGATCCCGAAGGGCTCGCGCAACAAGTACGAGGTGGACCACGAGACCGGCCGCATCCGCCTCGACCGCATGCTCTTCACCTCGACCCGCTACCCGGCGGACTACGGGTTCATCGAGCACACCCTCGGTGAGGACGGTGACCCGCTCGACGCGCTGGTGCTCCTCGAGGAACCGACGTTCCCCGGAGTCCTGGTCAGGTGCCGCGCCATCGGCATGTTCCGGATGACGGACGAGGCGGGCGGCGACGACAAGGTGCTGTGCGTGCCCGCCGCCGACCCGCGGATGGAGCACCTGCGGGACATCCACCACGTCGCCGAGTTCGACCGGCTGGAGATCCAGCACTTCTTCGAGGTCTACAAGGACCTGGAGCCCGGCAAGTCCGTGGAGGGCGCCTCCTGGGTGGGCCGCGCCGAGGCCGAGGCCGAGATCGAGAACTCGATCAAGCGCCTGAAGGAGTCCGGGCAGGCCCACTGAGGCCCACTGAGCCTCCCGGGGCCGGACCGGGCCGAGTCGGACCGAGCCGGGCCGGGACGGCACGGCGGCGCGAGAAGAAGGGCGGCGCACCCCGCGGCCGTGAGCCGCGGCCGGATGCGCCGCCACCGCGCGGAACCCACAGAACCCGCGGAACCCGCGGGGCCGGGGCCGCCCGCGGCGGCCGGGACCGCCGGGGGAGACCGGCCGGGCGAGACGGAAGGAAACGTTTCTCCTCGGCTGGGAGTCCGCCCGCCTAGAACCCGCGCGTCCGCTTCGCCGCCCGCCGCCGGGACGGGTCGCCCTCCCCGGGCACCCGCAGGAACAGCCGCGCCATCTCCCCGCCGAGGTGCACCCCCACCGCGATGGCCAGCGCCAGCGCCGCCGCCTTGCTGAGCTGCCCCCACCCCGGGTCCGCGTTCCCCTGCGCGAACGACAGCAGCCCCAGGTAGATCGCGCTGCCCGGCAGCAGCGGCCCCACCGCGGCCGTGACGTACGGCAGCACCGACGCGTACCTGTACCTGGCCAGCAGTTGCCCGAACAGGCCCACCAGACCGGCCGCCACCAGCGTCGCCAGCACCGGCGACACCCCCGCCTGGTCGTGCAGCGCCCCGTACACCGCCCAGGCCACCGCCCCGTTCAGGGTGACCACCGGCAGGGCGTGCCGCTCCGTCTGGAGCAGCACCGCGAACGCCAGCGTCAGCGCCATCGCCGCGAGCAACTGCACCGCGGGCCGCTCCACCGTCACCAGCGCCTGCTCGGGCCTGAGCTCGGCGCCGAAGCTCACGCCCACGTAGAGCACCAGCAGCACCCCGCACACGATGCCCACCACCAGGTAGACGACCTCCAGCAGGCGGGCGGAGGCGGTGATGTAGAAGCCGGTCAGCCCGTCCTGCACCGCCGCGACCAGCGGCCTGCCCGGCAGCAGCGCGAACAGCCCGCCGGTGATCACCGCGGACTCCCGCACGTCCGCCCCGGACAACTGGAGGATCACCCCGGCCGCCGCCGCGGGCATGGCGGCGGCCACGAACTGGTAGAACTCCGGCAGCCCGCGCCCGGCCAGCAGCCAGGCCAGGCGGTCGCCGAGCGCGGCGGCGACCAGCGCGGAGAAGAACACGGTGGGCCCGCCGCCCACCAGCACGCTCGCCGCGCCCGCCAGCACCCCTCCGGCCAGGGACAGCAGCCAGCCCGGGTACGGGTGCCGGTTGCGGCGGATGTCCGCCAGGCGCCGGTACGCCTCCTCCAGGCTCAGGTTCTCGTTGACGACGGCGTTCACCAGGCCGTGCACGGCGGCCAGCCGGGTGTAGTCGGTGCCGCGCCGCCGCACCACGCGGCTGGCGGTGACCGGCGCGTCCACCAGGGACGCCTGGTAGGACATCGACAGCAGGGTGAAGGTGACGTTCGGCTCGCAGCGGTCCAGGCCGTAGGCGTGCGCCACCGCGTACATCGCCGCCTCGACGTCCTCCGCGCCCTCGCCGCCCGCGAGCAGCAGCTCGCCCAGGCGCAGGGTGAGGTCCAGCACCCGGGGCACCGAGGGGGCGTTCTCGCCCAGGGTGCTCTGCTCGGGGGTGGCCCGCTCGGCGGCCTGCTTGGTGCGCAGCAGGGTGCGCATCCGGTCCTGCCAGAACCCGTCCGCGGGGGCCGGGGGCACCCCGCCCGGCGGGGTGAACGCGGACCGCCCGGGCTGCGGGGACGGCGGCAGGGGCACCCCGAGTGGCGGGGTGAACGCCGACCGCTCCTCGTCCCCGCCGTCCTGCGGGTACGCGTGCTGCTCCGCCACCTCGTCCCCTCACCTCCCCGCGATCACGCCACCTACCCGCTCCACGATGCCCGACCCGCCCCGGCGACGGCGGACCCGGGGTCGCCCCACCCCTCCTCCACCGGACCGCACGGGTGCCCGGCGCGCCCCGGCCCCACACCCCCGGGCGGCCGCGAACGCCCCCGCGCCGCCCCACGCCCACCGCCCACCCGCCCCACCGACGCCCCGCCCCCGCCCCCTACGAACCCGCCCCCGCGACCGAAGTAGCCCCCTCCCCCGCCCGTCGCCTACCTCCGTCGCCCACCCCGAGCCCTTCCGCCGACGCCTCCCCGGCCCTGGGCCGCGCACACTCGGAGCCCGAGTGATCAGGGGAGGCACGATGACACGCAGGGGGATCAGCCGCGCCGGGTTCCTGGCGGGCGCCGGGGCCGTGGGAGCGGGGGTGCTGCTGGGCGCGGGGAGCGCCGAGGCCCGGCCCCGGCGCGGGCCCGTGCACCGGGGCGTGTGCTACCAGGTGGGCGAGCACTGGAGCGCCGCCCGCATGCGCGAGGACGTCCGGGCCGTCGCCGAGGACCTGCACGCCACCTCGGTGTCGGTGTTCGGCGACGGCGTCGACCGGCTCGCGGCCACCGCCGATGAGGCCGCGGAGCGGGGGCTGCACGTGTGGCTCCAGCCGCGCCTTGGGGACCGCCCGGAGGAGGAGATCCTGGAGCACCTGGCGGAGACCGGGCGCCACGCCGAGCGGATGCGGCGGCAGGGCGCGCGGGTGCACCTCAGCGTCGGCTGCGAGTTCGTGCTGTTCGTGCCGGGCATCGTCCCGGGCGACGACGTCCTGGAGCGGATCGAGAACGTCCTGAACGGGAACTTCGACCCCGAGCACATGGTCCGCGAGCAGGCCCGCTTCACCGCCCGCGCCGCCGCCGTCGGCAGGTCGGTGTTCGGCGGCGCGCTGACCTACGGCGCGGCGCACGAGGAGGAGGTGGACTGGAGCCTGTTCGACATCGTCAGCGTCAACTACTACACGTACCACCGCGACCCCGCCGACCACCTCCGCGACCTCGCGGCGTACCGGCGCTGGGGACGGCCGGTGGCGGTCACCGAGTTCGGCACCTGCACCTACGAGGGCGCGCCGGACCAGGGCGGCATGGGCTGGTACCAGGTGGACTGGTCGAAGACGCCGCCGGAGGTCGCCGAGGGCCTGGTCCGCAGCGAGGAGACCCAGGCCCGGTACCTGGCGCGCCAACTGGAGGTGTTCGAGGCGGCGCGGCTGTACGCGATGCTGGTGTACAACTTCGCCGACCCGGACACCCCCTGGTCCCCGAGCCCGCGCCACGACCTGGACATGGTGAGCTACAACCTGGTGCGGGTGATCAGGGACTCCCCGGACACCTGGCACTGGGAGCCCAAGCAGTCCTTCCACGCCGTGGCCCGCCACTTCGCGCGGGCCCGCCGCTGAGCCGTCCCGGCCGTCCCGCCGCTGAGCCGTCCCGCCGTCCTACCGCGAGCCCGCCCGGTGCCTGCCCCGCTGCTGGCGCTGGGCGGCCGCGGGCCGGTCGCCGCCGTCCTCGGCCACGGCGGGCGCGCCGGGCGCGGCGGGCGCGGCGGCGGACCCGGCGCCCTGCTTGCCCTGCTTCCTGGCCCGCAGGAACTCGAACACGATCGGGATGACCGAGATGCCCACGATGGCGATGAGGATCAGCTCGATGTTCTTCTCGACGAAGTCGATCTGCCCGAGGAAGTAGCCGAGGACCACCACTCCGGCGCCCCACAGGCAGCCGCCGATGACGTTGTAGACGACGAACTTGCGGTAGCTCATCCGGCTCACGCCCGCCACGATCGGCGTGAACGTCCGCACGATCGGCACGAACCGCGCCAGCACGATCGACCGGGGCCCGTGCCGCTCGAAGAAGTCGTGCGCCTTCTCCACGTTCTCCTGCTTGAACAGCCGGGAGTCGGGGCGCCGGAACAGCGAGGGCCCCACCTTGCGCCCGAACAGGTAGCCGACCTGGTCGCCCGCGATCGCCGCCAGCACCACCAGCAGGCACACCAGCCACAGCGGCTGGTGCAGGTGCTCCCCGTCCGCCACCAGCAGGCCCGTGGTGAACAGCAGCGAGTCGCCCGGCAGGAAGAACCCGATCAGCAGCCCCGACTCGGAGAAGACGATGACCAGGATCCCGATGAGCCCGAAGGTGGAGATCAGGTAATCGGGATCCAGCCAACTGGGCCCGAGGGCGAGGTTCGTCACGGGTCGGAGCTCCTGCGAGGGAGGGGCGCGGGGGTGTGGCGCGCGCACGGAGGCGTGGGGGTGCGGAAGGTGCACTGGGGCCAAGGTACCAACGGGGACGTTCCGCCGGAGGTTCCCGGTTCCCCGCCGTACGGCCGCCCGGCCCCGCCCTCCCCGCCGTCCGGCCCCGTGCCCGGGCCCCGCGTCCGCCCTCCGCCCGGCCCCCGGGTTCAGCCCCCCGGGATCACCCCTCCGCGTGCCGGTCCGCGTTGGCGCACACCGCCTCGTAGGTGTACCGGGCCAGGCCGGGGGCGATCCGCTCGTAGTGGGCTGTGAACCGCTCGTCCTCCACGTACAGCGCGGCCATCGCCCGGTGGGTGCCGTGCGGGCACGGGTAGTGGTGGCGCTCGATCTGGAGGCGCAGCTCCTCGGCCGCGTCCATGGCCCGCGGGTCGTCCGCGGGCACGCCCTGCCCGAGCAGCGCGGCCAGGTGCCGCTCCGCCTCTTCCCAATCCCGCTTGAGCGCGATCCAGTCCTCCTTGGTCCTGCCCGCGGCCCTGCGCCGCGACTCCGCGTACGCCTCGGTGCCGCCCCAGCGCCGCTCGGCCTCCTCGGCGTACCGCTCCGGGTCGTCCTCGCCGAAGACCTCGAAGCGCTCCTCGGGGGTGAGGTCGATGCCCATTCTGTGTGCCTCCATCGCTTGTGCCACGGCCGCCGCCATCCGGGTGAGCCGCTCGGCGCGCTCCAGCAGCAGCCCGTGCTGCCGCCGCAGGTGGACCATGGGGTCCGCGCCGGGGTCGTCGAGGATGGCGGCGACCTCGTCCAGGGAGAAGCCGAGCTCGCGGTAGTACCGGATCTGCTGGAGCCGGGTGAGGTCGCCGTCGCTGTAGCGGCGGTGCCCGCTGGTGCTGCGCGTGCTCGGCCGGAGCAGCCCGATCTCGTCGTAGTGGTGCAGGGTGCGCACGGTCACCTTCGCGATCCGCGCGACCTCGCCGACGGAGTGGCCCGCGGCGGACATGGGCGGCTCCTGTTCCTCCGGTCGCTGCCTGACACACACCAGCGTCGGTCCTCACGCCACGTGAGGTGCAAGCGGCGCCGCCGAGGGCGCGCACGGGGGCGCAGGGGAGCGGGGCCCCGGACGGTTTTCGGATGATTCCGCTTCCACATCACTCGTCCGGGGTAACGACGGGATCTTTCCCGGTGGAGCCCCGCGAAGGGCACTTACATGCGGGGGAACGCCCGGCCGCCCGGTGGGACGCCGGAGCGGGCGGGAGACGACACCACTTCGGGAGGGGGACGGACACGTGGCAGTGGGTCCGACCATGCGGCGACGGCGGCTCGGGATGAGGCTGCGGGCCCTGCGCGAGGCCACCGGCCTGACCATGGAGGAGGCGGGCGAGCGCGCCGGGGTGTCGAAGGCGACGATCAGCCGCTACGAGAGCAGCGAGGGCCCGGTCCGCTGGATCGTGGTGGACCAGTTGTGCCGCGTCTACGGCACCGACGACGAGCAGCGCCTGGAGCTGAAGGAGCTGGCCCGCACCTCCAAGGCGCGCGGCTGGTGGCTGTCGGCGGCCGACGACTTCCACCCGTCGCTCACCACCTACCTGGCCCTGGAGAACGAGGCGTCCCGGCTGGAGTACTTCGCCAACGCGCACATCCCCGGCCTGCTCCAGACCCGCGAGTACGCCCTGGCGGCGGGCCTGGCCGAGCCGGTGCCGCCGCCGGGCGACGTGATCGAGCGGCGGGTGGAGGCCAGGATGCGGCGGCAGGAGGTGCTGCGGCGGCCCGACCCGGTGGCGCTGTGGGCGGTGCTGGACGAATCGGTGCTGCACCGGCCCGTCGGCGGTCCCGAGGTCATGCGGCGGCAACTGGCCCACCTGGTGGACCTGTCCGAGCGGCCGCACGTCACCATCCAGGTGCTGCCGCTGGCCGCCGGGGCGCACAGCACCGCGCTGACCAGCTTCATCCTCATCGGCGGCCCCGACCCCTCGCTGGACGTGGTGTTCACCGAGAACCTGGTGGGCGCGCTGTTCCTGGAGAAGCCCCCGGAGATCGTGCGCTACCGGGAGGCGTTCGACCACCTGCGGACACTGGCGCTGGACGCGGCGCAGTCGGCGGAGCTGATCCGCGCGCTGGCCGAGGAGGGCGGGGCGGCGGGCACCCACACGGGGGTGCCCCGCTGGGGCGGCGGGGCGGGCGCGGCGCGGGGCCGCGGGGCGGGCGGGGCGGGCGGGGGGCGTCCGGCGGGGGAGCGCGGCACGGCGTAGGGCGCGCGGGACCGGCGCTTCACCCGGACGCCGCGCCCGCTGACCCGCCCGGCGGTACCCCCTCGGCCCCGCGGTCGCACCCGGCCGCGGGGCTTGATTGAGTGGCCCTCACACATCGGGGCGCGCCGGCACCGCGGGGACGGCCGGACCGCGCGCCCGCGGGAAAGGGGCTGCTCGGTGGTGGTGACCGGAACGTGGCGGGTGACGGCGTGGTCCGCGGTGGCGGGCCTGGCCGTGGCGGGGGTCGCGGTGGGCGCGGCCGGGCCGTGGGAGGGCGGCCGCCGGGCCTCGGAGCGGGCGTTCGCCGCCGCCAGGGACCGTCCCGCCGCGGACGCTCCCCGCCCGGCCGCGGGCCCGCGCAGGCCCGCCGCCAGGCCGGGGCCCGCCCCGGAGGTCCTCTCCGCGCTCGGCGCCTCGGGCGGCGCCGCTCCGCTGCCCTCGGGCACCGGCCTGGAGCGGGCGCTGCGGCCCCTGCTGGACTCGGCCGACCTGGGCACCTGGCAGTCGGCCGCGGTCGCGGACGCGGCCACCGGGCAGTTGCTGTACGGGTTCAGGGCGGACGAACCGTCGGTGCCCGCGTCCACCATCAAGATCGCCACCGCGGTGGCCGCCCTGGAGGAGCTCGGCCCCGAGCACCGCATACCCACCACCGTCGTCCGGGGCGGCGACGCGGGCGAGATAGTCCTGGTCGGCGGCGGCGACCCCACCCTGACCGCCCGCCCGGACGCGGTGGCGGGCCCGGACGGCCCGGCGAGCCTGCGGCAGTTGGCCCGCACCACCGCCGGGGCGCTGAAGGACCGCGGGACCCGGCAGGTGCGCCTGCGCTACGACACCTCCCGCTACACCGGCCCCGACCAGCACCCGATAGGCGCGGGGAACGAGAACATCGCCCGCGTCACCGCGCTCATGGCCGACGAGGGCAGGGCCGACCCCGCCAGCCGCGGCCACGCCCCGCGCGTCCCCGACCCGGCCGCGGCCGCCGCCGCCTCCTTCGCCGCCCTGCTGGAGCGCGAGGGCGTGGCGGTGGACGGCGACCCCGCCCCGGGCCGGGCGGGCACCTCCTTCGAGGGCCGGATCGCCGAGGTGCGCTCCCAGCCGCTGGGCCGACTGGTCGAGCACATGCTCACCGCCAGCGACAACGACCTCGCCGAGGCCCTGGCCCGCCAGGTGGCGATCGCCAGGGGCGAGCCCGCGAGCTTCGACGGCGCGGGCCGGGCCGTCGCCGCCGTGCTGCGCGAGGCGGGGGTGCCCGTGGACGGCGCCCGGTTCGCCGACGGCAGTGGCCTGGACCGCGCCGACGCTGTCCCCGGCCGCACCCTCACCGCGCTGCTCGCCCTGGCCTCCTCGCCCGGCAGACCCGCTCTGCGCCCCGTCCTGACGGGCCTGCCCGTCGCCGGGTTCACCGGCACCCTCACCGGCCGCTACTCCGCCGCGGGCGAGCCCGCCGTGCGCGGCGCCGCGGGTGTCGTCCGCGCCAAGACGGGCACTCTCACCGGTGTGAACACCCTGGCGGGCACCGCCGTGGACGCCGACGGCAGGCTGCTGGCGTTCGCGTTCGCCGCCCGCGGAACGACCGTCCCGGACCGTGCCACGGCCGCCCTGGACCGGCTCGCCGCGGCCGTCGCGGGATGCGGTTGCCGCTGATCGTGCCGGGTAAGGGTCCCCGAGGCGCGCTCCGGGGACGTACGGTGAGGGCTATGACGAGCGGTGGAGCGGAGATGGTCGATTGGAACCTCGCGGTTGCGACCGCGACCAGACTGGTGCGGCCGGGACCCGAGGTGAGCCGGGACGAGGCGAGGGCGGTGGTGTCCGAACTGCGGCGGCACGCCGAGGCCTCCGAGCGGCACGTCCGCGCGTTCACCTCGATGGCGCCCCCCGAGGGCGCGCCCGAGCTGGGCGGCACCCCCGTCCTGATCGTGGACCGCCCCGGCTGGATCAGGGCGAACGTGGCCGGGTTCCGGGAGGTGCTGCGGCCGCTGTTCGACAAGATGGCCGACCGCAGGGCGAACGTGCCGGGAGGCGCCGTGCTCAGCGCCGTCGGCGGCAAGGTCACGGGCGTCGAGGTCGGCATGCTGCTGTCGTTCCTGGCCTCCCGGGTCCTGGGCCAGTACGAGACGTTCGCGCGCGCCAGCCACGACCTGCCCGCGGGGCCGGAGAACGCGGGGCCGGGCGCGCCCCGCCAGGGGCGGCTGCTGCTCGTCGCCCCGAACATCGTCCACGTCGAGCGGGAGCTGGACGTGGACCCGCACGACTTCCGGCTGTGGGTGTGCCTGCACGAGGAGACCCACCGCACCCAGTTCAGCGCCGTGCCCTGGCTGCGGGACCACATCGAGGGTGAGATCCAGTCCTTCCTCGCCGAGACGGAGATGGACCCGGGCACGCTGCTGGAGCGCGTCCGCCAGGCCGCGCAGTCCTTCACCGGCGCCTCCGGCGGGGACGGCGAGGGCGACCAGGACGTGGACCGGCCCGAGGGCGGGCGCAGCGTCCTGGAGATCGTGCAGACCCCGGCGCAGCGCGAGATCCTCGCCCGGCTGACCGCGGTGATGTCGCTGCTGGAGGGGCACGCCGACTACGTCATGGACGGCGTGGGCCCCGAGGTGGTGCCGTCCGTCGCCGAGATCCGCGAGAAGTTCCAGCGCCGCCGCCAGCAGGGCGCGGGCCGTCTGGACCAGTTGCTGCGCCGCCTGCTCGGCCTGGACGCGAAGCTGCGCCAGTACAAGGACGGCGAGCGCTTCGTGCGGGCGGTTGTCAAGCAGGTCGGGATGGACGGCTTCAACCGGGTGTGGACGTCGCCGAATACCCTGCCCACCCGCCAGGAGATCGCCAACCCGGACAAATGGGTGGCGCGCGTACACTCAAAGTAGGCGCGCGCGCACGCGTCGTGACCACCTCGCGTGCCGCAGGTCAACCCCGCAGTCACCCATCCGAGGGAGCGTGATCGCCGGGTCCGCGTGCGATGCTCGGGTATCGCCCGACTTCTGCCACGATCGACCGAGGAGCCCACTGGCGGACCGCGCCGGGCCCTGACCCCCGCGCCGCTACGGACTCCGCCCGCCCACCGGACTCGCCGCAGTCGCGTCCGCCGGCCCGAGCGCGCCGCAGCGCGCGCCGGGCCCGGCGGCTCCTAAGGAGTTGATCAACATGGGTCCCCATCCAGCGGTGGCCGCGATACGCCTGGCGGTCCGCCGGGTCCTGGGCGAGGTGCTGCGCGACCTCCCCGAGGACGCCGGCTCCCCGCCGCTGGTGCTGGTGGCGTGCAGCGGCGGCGCCGACTCCATGGCGCTCGCCTCCGCCCTCGCTTTCGAGGCCCCCAAGCTCGGCATCCGGCCCGGGGCCGCCACCATCGACCACGGCCTCCAGGAGGGCTCGGCCGAGCGCGCCGCCGAGGTCGCCGACCGGCTGCGCCGGATGGGCCTGGACCCGGTCGAGGCCATCCCCGTCACCGTCGGCGTCCAGGGCGGGCCCGAGGCCGCCGCCCGCGACGCCCGCTACGCGGCCCTGGACGGGGCCGTACGGCGCCACGCCGCCGCCGCCGTGCTCCTCGGCCACACCCGCGACGACCAGGCCGAGACCGTCCTGCTCGGCCTCGCCCGCGGCTCGGGCACCCGCTCCCTGTCGGGCATGCCCGCGGTCAACGGCCGCTACCGCCGCCCCTTCCTGCACCTGGACCGGGACACCACCCGCCAGGCGTGCCTGGCCCAGGGCCTGCCCGTGTGGGACGACCCGCACAACCGCGACCCCGCCTACACCCGCTCCCGGGTCCGCCACGAGGCCCTGCCGGTGCTGGAGAAGTCCCTCGGCAAGGGCGTCGTGCAGGCCCTGGCCCGCACCGCCCAGCTCTCCCGCGACGACGCGGACGCGCTGGACTGCTGGGCCTCCCGCGCCGAGTCCGAGGTGCGCGACGCCGACGGCGGCCTGGACGCCGCCCGCCTGCGGGAGCTGCCGCCCGCCGTGCGCCGCAGGGTGCTGCGCCGGGCCGCCGTCGCCGCGGGCAGCCCGGCGGGCTCCCTGTTCGCCCAGCACATCGAGGAGGTGGACCGGCTGATCACCGGCTGGCGCGGGCAGGGGCCCCTGCACCTGCCCGGAGGGATCGAGGCGGACCGGCGGTGTGGCAGGCTGTTCTTTCGGCGCCGCGGCGCCGGCACCGCCGACGGCCTCGACGCCGCGGGCGGCGCCGGCAGGCCGGCCGGCGCCCGGCAGCCGACACCGGATCCGACCTTGTAGGAAGTAGCGCGGGTGGACGTAAAGGACATGGGCAGCGACCTGAAGTCGGTGCTCATCACCAAGGAAGAGATCGACGCCAAGGTGGCCGAGCTCGCCCGGGAGATCGACCGGGACTACGCCGGCCGCGACCTGCTCATCGTCGGCGTCCTCAAGGGCGCCGTGATGGTGATGGCCGACCTGGCCCGGGCCCTGTCCACCTCGGTGACCATGGACTGGATGGCGGTGTCCTCGTACGGCTCGGGCACCAAGTCCTCCGGCGTGGTGCGCATCCTCAAGGACCTGGACACCGACATCGCCGGCCGCGACGTGCTGGTGGTCGAGGACATCATCGACTCCGGCCTGACCCTGTCCTGGCTGCTGACCAACCTGGGCTCGCGGGGCCCGGCCTCGCTGGCCGTGTGTACCCTGCTGCGCAAGCCCGAGGCGGCCAAGGTTGACATCGACGTGAAGTACGTGGGCTTCGACATCCCCAACGAGTTCGTGGTCGGCTACGGCCTGGACTACGCCGAGAAGTACCGCAACCTGCCGTTCGTGGGCACCCTGGCCCCGCAGGTGTACGGCGGCTGAGCCGCCCGCCACCGCCGCCGGGCGGCGCCGGGCCCCCGGGTCCGGGGCCGCCGGGTGCCCCATCCGTCGGTCATTTCGGGCGGTCATTTGGGAACACAGTGCCGTTTCCCCACGTTGGAGCAGGGGGAAGACGCGTTCGCTAACGGTCGCGCCCGCTTCAGGTGACAATGGCTGAGGTACCGTCCGACAAATCACTGGTGCTCCCGGGTCCGGCCGCGGTCCGAGCAGCCGGGAGCCCACTCAATCTGGCAGGAGGGACGGGGCGGAATGTCGCCCCGCATGGATGGACGTGAAGCGCTACTTCCGTGGGCCGGTCATGTGGATCGTGCTGGCCGTCCTCGCTGTGTTCGTGTTGATGCAGGTCGTCCAGAGCTCGGGCGGCTACAAGACGGTGGATACGGGCGAGGTCGTCAAGGCGATCGCTGACGACAAGGTCAAATCAGCCGAGCTGAGCACCGGCGACGAGCACGCCGTCAAGATCCAGCTCAAGGACGGCGAGAAGATCAAGGGCAGCAGCAAGCTCAAGGCCTCCTACATCGGTGACCAGGGCGCCCAGCTCGCCAACGAGCTCCAGGACAAGTACGACGAGGGCAAGATCCCGGACTCGTACACGGTCAAGCCGTCGAAGCAGAACCCCTTCGTGGGCATCCTGCTGTCCCTGCTCCCGTTCGTCCTCATCGTGATCGTCTTCCTGTTCCTGATGAACCAGATGCAGGGCGGCGGATCGCGGGTGATGAACTTCGGCAAGTCCAAGGCGAAGCTCATCACCAAGGACACCCCGAAGACGACGTTCGCCGACGTGGCGGGGGCCGACGAGGCCGTCGAGGAACTCCACGAGATCAAGGAGTTCCTCCAGGAGCCGGCCAAGTTCCAGGCCGTCGGCGCCAAGATCCCCAAGGGTGTGCTGCTGTACGGCCCGCCCGGCACCGGCAAGACCCTGCTGGCGCGCGCCGTCGCCGGCGAGGCGGGCGTGCCGTTCTACTCCATCTCCGGCTCGGACTTCGTGGAGATGTTCGTCGGTGTCGGTGCCTCCCGGGTGCGCGACCTGTTCGAGCAGGCCAAGCAGAACGCCCCCGCGATCGTCTTCGTCGACGAGATCGACGCCGTCGGCCGGCACCGCGGCGCGGGCCTCGGCGGCGGCCACGACGAGCGCGAGCAGACCCTGAACCAGTTGCTCGTGGAGATGGACGGCTTCGACGTCAAGGGCGGCGTGATCCTCATCGCCGCCACCAACCGGCCCGACATCCTGGACCCGGCGCTGCTGCGCCCGGGCCGCTTCGACCGGCAGATCGCGGTGGAGCGCCCCGACCTCCAGGGCCGCCTGGCCATCCTCAAGGTCCACCAGAAGGGCAAGCCCATCGCCCCCGACGTGGACCTGGCGGCCGTCGCCCGCCGCACCCCGGGCTTCACCGGCGCCGACCTGAGCAACGTCCTCAACGAGGCCGCGCTGCTCACCGCGCGCTCGGACAAGAAGCTGGTCGACAACCAGACCCTCGACGAGGCGATCGACCGCGTCGTGGCCGGACCGCAGAAGCGGACCCGGATCATGAGCGAGAAGGAGAAGAAGATCACCGCGTACCACGAGGGCGGGCACGCCCTGGTGGCCGCCGCGTCGCCGAGCAGCGACCCGGTGCACAAGGTGACGATCCTCTCCCGCGGCCGGGCGCTGGGCTACACCATGGTCCTGCCGGACGAGGACAAGTACTCCACCACGCGCAACGAGATGCTCGACCAGTTGGCCTACATGCTGGGCGGGCGCGCCGCGGAGGAGCTCGTCTTCCACGACCCCACCACGGGTGCGGCCAACGACATCGAGAAGGCCACCGCGACCGCGCGGGCCATGGTCACCCAGTACGGCATGACCGAGCGGCTGGGCGCGATCAAGTTCGGGCAGGACAACTCCGAGCCGTTCCTCGGCCGTGAGATGGCTCACCAGCGCGACTACTCGGAAGAGGTCGCCGCGCTGGTGGACGAGGAGGTCAAGAAGCTCATCGACACGGCGCACAACGAGGCCTGGGAGATCCTGGTCGAGAACCGCGACGTGCTGGACAACCTGGTGATGGAGCTCCTGGAGAAGGAGACCCTGAACAAGGAGCAGCTCGCCGAGATCTTCAAGCCGATCGTCAAGCGCCCGCCGCGTCCGGCGTGGACGGGCTCCGCGCACCGCACGCCGTCCACCCGGCCGCCGGTGCTCTCCCCGAAGGAGCTGGCGCTCGCCAACGGCGTGTCGACCGGCACCAACGGCGGCCGTCCCGCGGACACGGTGCAGTTGCCGGGCGGCACCGAGGAGCGGCCCGAGGAGGGCTGAGCCCCGCCGCGCTCCGCGCGGACCTGGAATGTACGCCGCACCCCCCGGGTTCTAGCCTGGGGGGTGCGGCGTCCGTTTTACGCCCATCCTGTCGGCGGCCGCCGGGTGGACGGGGCGGAAGGCGGCGCCGAGATACGTCTCCGTACGAGGAAGAGGCACACATGACCGACCCGGTGACCCTGGACGGCTCCCTCGGGGCCATCGGCGAATTCGACGAGAAGCGCGCGCAGAACGCGGTGCGGGAGCTGCTGGTCGCGGTGGGCGAGGACCCGGACCGCGAGGGGCTGAGGGACACCCCGGCCCGGGTGGCCCGCGCCTACCGGGAGATGTTCGCGGGCCTGTGGCAGGAGCCGCGGGACGTGCTCACCACCACCTTCGACCTCGGCCACGACGAGATGGTGCTGGTGAAGGACATCGAGGTGTTCTCGGTGTGCGAGCACCACCTGCTGCCGTTCCACGGCGTGGCGCACGTCGGCTACATCCCCGCCGAGAGCGGCAAGATCACCGGCCTGTCGAAACTGGCCCGCCTGGTGGACGTCTACGCGCGGCGCCCCCAGGTCCAGGAGCGGCTGACCACCCAGGTGGCCGACTCCCTGATGCAGATCCTCGAGGCGCGGGGCGTCATCGTCGTCATCGAGTGCGAGCACATGTGCATGTCGCTGCGCGGCATAAGGAAGCCCGGCGCGAAGACCACCACCTCCGCCGTCCGCGGCCAACTCCGCGACGCGGCGACACGGTCCGAGGCGATGAGCCTGATACTGAGCCGCTGACGAGCCCGGGGCGGGGCCCCGGGAGCGGGGCGGGGCCCGGACCCCCTTCCCGCCCACAGGGGGCCGGGGCGGAGCCCCCTGGCCTTCGGAGGAAGCCCCTCCACGCCACGGGCCGCCGCCCCCGAGGGTTCGGTGGGGCGCATACTCTGGAGCGCATGGACACGTTGCGCGGCCGGGTGGCCGGGTTGGCCGGATACGACCGGTGTGCGGTGATGGGCGTGGTCAACGTCACGCCCGACTCCTTCTCCGACGGCGGGCAGTGGTTCGACACGGAGAAGGCCGTCACGCGCGGGCTCGACCTGCGCGCGGCGGGCGCCGACCTGGTCGACGTGGGCGGCGAGTCCACCCGCCCGGGCGCCCTGCGCGTGGACGAGGACGAGGAGCTGCGCCGGGTCGTCCCGGTGGTGCGCGCCCTGGCCGACGCCGGGGTGCGGGTCAGCGTGGACACGATGCGGGCGCGGGTCGCCGAGCAGGCGCTCACCGCCGGGGCCGTGATCGTCAACGATGTCAGCGGCGGCCGGGCCGACCCCGCGATGGTGCCGATGGTGGCCGCGGCCCGCGTCCCGTTCGTCGTCATGCACTGGCGCGGCCAGAGCGTGGACATGAACACCCGCGCCGTGTACACCGACGTGGTCGGCGAGGTCCTCGCGGAGCTGCGGGAGCGGCTGGACGCGGTGGTGGACGGGGGCGTGGACCCGGAGCGGGTGATCGTGGACCCGGGCCTGGGCTTCGCCAAGAACGCCGAGCACGACCTGGCGCTGCTGGCCGCCCTGCCCAGGCTGCGGGCGGAGCTGGGCCGCCCGGTGCTGGTCGCCGCGTCGCGGAAGCGTTTCCTCGGCCGGGTGCTGGCCGGCGGCGGCGCCGTGCCGCCCGCCCGGGAGCGGGACGCGGCCACGGCGGCCGTGTCCGCGATCGCGGCCAGGGACGGCGCCTGGGCGGTGCGGGTGCACGAGGTGCGGCCGACCGCGGACGCGGTGCGGGTGGCGCGGGCGCTGGAGGGTGCCGCTTGAGCGCCGTGGACATCGAGCAGGTGGAGGCCGCCAACACCGGCTTCTACGACGCCATGGAGAGCGGCGACCTGGACCGGATGGCCGCGGTGTGGCTGGAGGGCGACGTCTCCTGCGTCCACCCGGGCTGGCCGGTGCTGCGCGGCCGGGCCGAGGTGCTGCGCTCCTTCGCCCTCATCATGGCGAACACCGAGTACATCCAGTTCTTCCTCACCGATGTCGAGGTCGCCGTGCACGGGGACACCGCGATGGTGACCTGCACGGAGAACATCCTCAGCGGCGGCCCCGCCGAGGAGGACGGCTCCACGGGCCCGCTGCTCGGCCAGTTGGTGGTGGCCACCAATGTGTTCCGCCGCACACCGGGCGGCTGGCGGCTGTGGGCGCACCACGGCTCCCCGGTGCTCACCGGCGGAGACGACGAGGACGAGGAGCCCGAGGCGGCGTAGTGCCCCGCTCGGGCGGGCGCCGCGCCGGCGCCGAGCGACCCCGCAGCGCCGGGTGAGCGCGCCTGGAAGGCCGGTTGGCGCGTTCTCGCCCCCGGGCCGGGCGCGGCGGAGCGGCCCGCCGCGGGGTCGGCACCTTCCCGCCATGTGCCGGGGATCAGGGCGTGGAAGGCCCACGGGGTGGGTAAGGAGGCGGCGCGACGCGGTGTGCCGCCACTCAGGCGTTACGGCGGTATTGTCCGGTACGTTCATATTTCGCTGGCTGATCTCTGGCCAGTGCTCCCCCTTGCGTACAGGTACGGTCGAACGTGGGGCGATGGGCGGGTGATGTCCGCCGGTCGTTCGCGTCCGTCCGGAGGAACAGGTCAGCAGGAGGTTTCGGTGGACCGTGTCGCGCTGCGCGGCCTCAAGGCGCGCGGGCACCACGGGGTGTTCCCCGAGGAACGCGCCGAAGGGCAGGACTTCGTGGTGGACGTGGTGCTCGGACTCGACACCCGGCCCGCCGCGGCGGAGGACGACCTGGAGCGGACGGTCCACTACGGGATCGTCGCCGAGGAGGTCGTGGCGGTCGTCCGGGGCGAGCCGGTGCGGCTCATCGAGACCCTGGCCGAGCGCATCGCGCAGACGTGCCTGAAGCACGACACCGTCCTGGAGGCGGAGGTGACCGTGCACAAGCCGCAGGCCCCCATCACCGTCCCGTTCGACGACGTGACGATCACCATCACGCGGAGGCGAGCATGAGTTCCGACCCGACCACCCAGCCCGTGCCCGCCTTCGTCGAGGAGCAGGTGGACGCCGCCGACACCACCCTCAGCAACCCCAGGAGCGCCGTGCTGTCCCTCGGCAGCAACCTGGGCAACCGCCTCGCGGCCCTCCAGGGCGCCGTGGACGCCCTGGAGGACACCCCGGGCGTGCGGGTCAAGGCCGTCTCGCCGGTGTACGAGACCGAGCCCTGGGGCGTGGCGGACCAGCCGAACTACTTCAACGCCGTCGTCCTGGTGCGCACCACCCTGCCCCCGTCCTCCCTGCTGGAGCGGGCCGCCGCCATCGAGGAGGCGTTCCAGCGCGAGCGCAGGGAGCGCTGGGGACCGCGCACCATCGACGTGGACATCGTCACCTACCAGGACGTGGTCTGCGACGACCCCGCGCTCACCCTGCCCCACCCCCGCGCCCACGAGCGGGCGTTCGTCCTCGCGCCGTGGTCGGACGTGGACCCGGAGGCGGAGCTGCCCGGCCGGGGGTCCGTCGCCGAGCTGCTCAAGGACGTGGGGCGCGACACCGTGGTACCCCGCGACGACATCGCGCTGCACCTGCCCGAGTAGGGTCGGGTCCCAAAGGTCCAGCAGGCGTCACGGGCAGCGTGCGTGACGCGGGTGTCGCGGGAGGAGCCCCAGCGCGGTGAAGCAGCTTCGGGTGAGAGTGCTGGCCGGGCTCGCGCTCGTCGCCGGAATCCTGTCCTGGGGGGCGGCGGGCCTGTGGGACACCTTCGGCACCCTGCCCGGGGTGCCGGTGGCGGCGCCGATCGTGCTCTTCCTCATCGCGGCCGTGCTGGCCGCCACGGCGTACTCCCTGCGCGCCAGGCTCAAGGCCCAGCGCGAGCGGCAGCCAGGAGCCAAGGGCGTGGACCCGCTGCTCGCGGCCCGCTCGGTGGTCTTCGGCCAGGCCAGCGCCCTGGTCGCCGCGCTCGTCGCCGGGGCCTACGGCGGGGTGGGCGCCTTCCTGCTGACCAAGCTCGAGGTGCCCGCCCGCCGCGACCAGGCCGTGTACGCGGGCCTTTCGGTCGCGGCGGGCATCGCGGTGATAGCGGCCGCGCTGTGGCTGGAGCATGTGTGCAAACTGCCCGACGACACCGACGACCAGGGCGGCCCGCAGTCGCCGGCGGCCCCCGCCTGACGCGGCGACGGGGCGCGCCGGGCCCCGGCCCCGCCCCCTACGCCGTCGGGATCGACTCGAACTCCACCTCGGACCTCGCCACGCCCTCGCTGTCGGCGTCGATCGAGCGGCGCAGGGCCTCGTGCAGCCGGGCCGGGGTGAGGACGCCGAGGAAGCGGTCGTCGTCCAGCACCGCGATCCAGCCCGCGTCGTGCTGGAGCATCACGCTGAACGCCTGCTTCAGCGTGGCCCCGACCGGCAGCCACGCCTCCATCCTGCGGGCGTGGTCGCGCACGCTGCCGCCCGCCTCCAGGGCGGTGACGGACACCCAGCCGTGCAGCCCCCCGCCGTCGTCGAGCACCACGGCCCAGCGGGCGTCCTCGGCGCTCATCCGGCGGGCCGCGGCGGACGCGGCGTCGTCCAGGCGGACCACGGGGGGCGCTTCGAGGTCGCCGGTCTCGATCCGGGTGACCGACAGGCGCTTGAGCCCGCGGTCGGCGCCCACGAAGTCGGCGACATAGGGGCTGGCGGGGGCACCGAGCACCAGCGCGGGGGAGTCGTACTGCTCGATCCGGCCGTGGCCGTACACGGCGATCCGGTCGCCGAGCCGCACCGCCTCCTCGATGTCGTGGGTGACGAACAGCACGGTCTTGCGCACGGCGGCCTGGAGCCGCAGGAACTCGCTCTGGAGGCGTTCGCGCACCACCGGGTCCACGGCGCCGAACGGCTCGTCCATCAGCAGCACCGGCGGGTCCGCGGCCAGCGCCCTGGCCACGCCCACCCGCTGGCGCTGCCCGCCGGAGAGCTGGTCGGGGTAGCGGTCGCCGAACACCGACGGGTCCAGGCCCACCAGGTCCAGCAGCTCGGCGGCCCTCGCCCTGGCCTTCGACCGTTTCCAGCCGAGCAGCGCGGGCACGGTCGCGGTGTTGTCCAGCACGGTCTTGTGCGGGAAGAGCCCGACCTGCTGGATGACGTAGCCGATACGGCGCCGAAGCCGCACCGGATCGACGGTCGAGATGTCCTCGCCGTCCAGCAGAATCCTGCCGGAGGTCGGCTCGACCAGCCGGTTGACCATCTTCATGGTGGTGGTCTTGCCACAGCCGGACGGGCCCACGAGGGTGACGAGCTCGCCCTCGCCGACCTCGAAGGAGAGGTCGTCCACGGCCGTGGTGCCGTCCGGATAACGCTTGGTCACGTGCTCGAACCGGATCATCGTTCCCCACACAGGTGCGGCTGCGCCCGGCAGGGCAGGGCCGGGCTGCGACGACCGTACCCCGAACGCCGCGCCGCACTCCCGACCCGAGCCGCGCTGCCCCGCCGCCTCGAGCCTTTGTCGGTGCCGCACGTTAGTCTCGGCCAAGAACGCGTATTCGCGGCCGCACGGGGGAAGGGAGAGCCGCGTGTTCCCTGGCACCCTGCTGTCCGACGTCTCCGGCCAGGCGCCCACCGCCGGCGCCGACCACTCCCTGGCCGCCCCCGGCGACTGCCTGGCCACCAACGAGTGGATCTGCGGCGAGTATCTGCGCAGTCGCCGTGAGGAGCTGATCGACGCCACCGCGCAGCACGTGGAGCTCACCGCGGTCTCGGTGCTGATCGGGCTGCTGCTGGCGTTCCCGCTGGCCCTGGCCGCCCGCCGCTGGCGCGCCGCGGCCGGGCCCGTGCTCGGCCTGACCACGGTGCTGTACACGATCCCGTCGCTGGCGATGTTCTCCCTGCTGCTGCCGGTCTACGGCCTGTCGGAGTCGGTGGTGGTCACCGGCCTGGTCCTGTACTCGCTGACGATCCTGGTGCGCAACATCCTCGCCGGGCTGCGCGGCGTCCCCGAGGACGTCAGGGAGGCGGCCCGGGGCATGGGCTACGGGCCGGTGCGGCTGCTGCTCGGCGTGGAGCTGCGGCTCGCGCTGCCCACGATCATGGCGGGGGTGCGCATCGCCACCGTCTCCACGGTCTCGCTGGCCACCGTGGGCGCCATCGTCGGCCACGGCGGGCTCGGGAACCTCATCTACCAGGGCATGGAGAGCCTGTTCAAGGCCCAGGTGCTCACCGCGTCCGCGCTGTGCGTGGCCCTGGCCGTGGCCGCCGACCTGGTGCTGCTCGGCGTGCAGCGGCTGCTCACCCCGTGGACGCGGGCGGGCGGCGGGCGGCGCGCCCGGCCCCGGCGCGGAGCCGGGCGGGCCGGGCCGGAACCGGCCGGAGCCGCGGAGCGGGAGGTGGTGCGGGCGTGAACGCGCTGCCCGACGCCTGGGAGTGGCTGACCGCGGGCGCCAACTGGACGGGCACCTCCGGGGTGTGGCACCGCCTCGGCGAGCACCTGTACCTCACCGTCGTCTGCCTGCTCATCTCCTGCGCCCTGGCGCTGCCGCTGGCGCTGCTGCTCGGCCACATCGGCCGGGGCGGCGCGCTCGCGGTGAACATCTCCAACGTGGGCCGGGCCGTGCCCACGTTCGCGGTGCTGGTCCTGCTGCTGCTCAGCCCGCTGGGCACGCACGGGGACTGGCCGACCGTCGTGGCGCTGGTGCTGTTCGCGGTGCCGCCGCTGCTGACCAACGCCTACGTCGGGGTGCGCGAGGTGGACCGGGACGTGGTCCAGGCCGCCCGCGGCATGGGCATGACGGGCGGGCAGGTGCTGTGGCGGGTGGAGCTCCCGCTGGCCCTGCCGCTGGTGATGACGGGTGTGCGGTCGGCGTCCGTGCAGGTCGTGGCCACGGCCACGCTGGCGGCGCTGCCCGGGGGCGGCGGCCTCGGCCGGATCATCACCGCGGGCTTCGCCCGGCAGGACACCGGTCAGGTGGTGGCCGGGGCGGTGCTGGTGGCGGTGCTGGCGATGCTGGTGGAGGGCGTGTTCGTGCTGCTCCAGCGGCTGCTGGGCCCCACCGGCCGCCGCGGCGGGGCCACCGCGCGGCGCCGCGCCGCCCCGGTCACCACACCCACCGACGTCCCCGCATGACCCGGCACACGCCGCGCACCCGGGAACGGGACCGGACGGCACCGGCGGCCCCCGGCGCCGCCCGGCCGGGGGCGGACGCGTGGCCGGGGGCGGACGCCCGGCCCACGCGGCGGCAGGGCGCGCGCCCCGGTGCCCGATGTCCCGGATCGGCGTCCCCGGGATTCCCGGACCGCGGTCGCCCGGCCCGCCGTCCCGCGGGGTGCGGATCTCCGGCCCGCCGCGGATTCTCCCGCCGTGCATTCCCAGGCGGCGGATTGTCCGGCCCCGGGGTTGCGGTGCGCGGGATTCCGCTTTTCCCTCCGCCCCGCACCGGCTGTTCCGCTGATCTTCCGATCGTGTGACGGATGCGGCTTCTCCGGCCGCCTCAACCCCTGACACGCTCTCAATTCGTAGGACGTTGTGACTGCAATGGATGGTGACCAAAAGATGATCACAATGATTTCCGGCCGGGGGCGCCGGACGCGGCGCGGCGTGGCGCTGGCCGCCGCGGGCGCCGCCCTCACCCTCGTCCTCGCCGGCTGCGGCGACGGCGACAGCCTGGAGGAGAAGGGCGGCTCCGGGGACGGCGGCGACGGGGGCAAGGGCTCCCTGGTGGTCGGCGCGGGCGACTTCACCGAGGGCGCGGTGCTCGCCGAGCTGTACGCGCAGGTGCTGGAGAAGGCGGGCTACTCCACCTCCACCAAGCGGGCCAAGCGCGAGCTGTACGAGCCGGAGCTGGAGAAGGGCGCCATCGACGTGGTGCCCGAGTACGCCGCCACCTTCGCCGAGTTCCTCAACCGCAAGGTCAACGGCGCCGACGCCGCGCCCGTCGCCTCGCCCGACGTGGACGCCACGGTGACGAAGCTGCGCGAGCTCGCGGGCAAGCGCGGCCTGAAGGTCCTCGAGCCGGGCAAGGCCGTGGACCAGAACGCCTTCGCCGTCTCCAAGGACTTCGCCGCGGAGCACAACCTCAAGACGCTGTCCGACCTGGGCGCCGCCAAGCTGAAGGTCAAGCTGGCGGCGGGTGACGAGTGCCCCGAGCGGCCGTTCTGCGAGCCGGGCCTGGAGAAGACGTACGGCATCGACGTCACCGAGGTCGACCCCAAGGGCGTGGGCACGGTCGCGGCCAAGCAGGCCGTCAAGAACGGCACCGACCAGATGGTGCTCACCACGACCACGGACGCCACCCTGGAGCAGTTCGGCCTGGTGCTGCTGGAGGACGACAAGAAGCTCCAGAACGCGGACAACGTGGTGCCGGTGGTCAACGCCGAGGACGCCGGTGACGCGGGCGTCGCCGAGGCCCTCGACAAGCTCACCGCCGTGCTGACCACCGAGGACCTCACCGAGCTGAACCGGCGGGTGGACGGCGAGCGCGCCAAGCCCGCCGACGTGGCCAGGGACTACCTGAAGGAGAAGGGCCTGATCTGACGCCGGGCCGGGGGCCGGGCCGCCGCCGGGCGCCCGGCCCCCGCCGTCGGACACGTTCCGGCCGTGGCTGGAAGCCGACCCGGGAGGAACACGACAGGACGCCGATCCATCACCTGACGTAGGTAATCGAAAACTTTTTGTAATGTCCTCCGGGAAATCGGCCTGCCGTCCCCCACGGCCCGGTTTCGCACGCTAAGTTTCAGGCCATGCCACGTGGACGACACCGCAACTCATCGCGGTTGCGCAGGTTCCTTCCCCCGCTGTCGGCGGCAGTTCTGGCGACCGCCTGCGCCGGCGGCGCCTGGCTCAGCGATGACGCGCTGGTGCTCCGCGTGCTGATCGCGGCGGCGGCCGTCGCCGCGTGCGCGGGCGCGGTCCTGCTGCGGAGGCGGGACCGCGCCGCCGAGAAGGAGATCAGCAGGCTGCGCTCGGCCCGGCTGCGGGACGAGTGGCACACCGAGGACCGGATCGCCGAGCTCGAGCAGGAGCTGGAGGAGACCAGGGACCGCGCCACCGCGCTCGGGCGCAAGCTCAACGCCAAGCGCTCCGAGCTGGCCAGGCTGCGCGGCGAGCACGCCTCCCTGCTGCGCCGCTACGCCACCGCGGAGGCCGAGCGGGCCGCCGCCCTGGAGAGCGCCAGGGTCGCGGCCGAGCCCGGGCCCGCCCCCGCCCTCAGCCCGTCGCTCTTCCTGAGGGCCAACGCGGCCCTGGAGGCGCTGGGACGCGGCGCTGGGCGCCCGCCCGAGAGCCCCGCCGAGGCACCCGAGGCATCCCGGGCGCCCGAGCCGATCACCGCCGACGGCGGCCGGGAGGCGGACGAGCGCGAGGCGGACCGGCCCGTGGACGCCCCGGTCACCGCCGAAGCCCCCGCCGACACCGAGAACCCGGCCCCCGCCGCCGAGGCCGCCCCCGAGGAGCGCCCCGACGCCGCGAGCCCCGCTCACGAGCGCGCCCCCGCCCACCCCGGCGCCGCCGTCGCGGTGCTGCCCCCGCAGCTCCGGACCGCACCCCGGCGCCCCGAGCCCGGCTTCGACTTCTTCGGCACCAAGCGCACGGCGGCCGCCGCCGCGGGCGAGGCCGCGGAGCACGAGGACCTCGCGGACGTCATCGGCGCCGAGCTGGCCCACGACGACGCGGACGTGATCGACCTCACCGAGCACGACGAGACCGAGACGATCGACGTGCGGGAGCTGCGGGCGCTGTCCTAGCGCACGGGCGGCCGCGCGCCGCGGAACGAACCGGGGGCGGGCCCGCACGGGCCCGCCCCCGGTGCCGTTCCCACCGGCCGACTACTTGTCGACGTCCCCCACCACGAAGAACATCGAGCCCAGGATCGCCACCATGTCCGCCACCAGCGTGCCGGGCAGCAGCTCCACCAGCGCCTGCACGTTGTTGAACGACGCCGAGCGCAGCTTCAGCCGCCACGGGGTCTTGTCGCCCTTGGAGACCAGGTAGTACCCGTTCACGCCGAGCGGGTTCTCCGTCCAGGCATAGGTGTGGCCCTCCGGCGCCTTGAGCACCTTGGGCAGGCGCTGGTTGACCGGCCCCGGCGGCAGCCCGGCGAGCCGGTCCAGGCAGGCGTCGGCGAGGTCCAGGGAGTTGTGCGCCTGCTCCAGCAGGCACTCGAACCTGGCCAGGCAGTCGCCCTCGGTGCGGGTGACCACCCGCAGCACGCCGCCGAGCTCCCCGTACCCCAGGTACGGCTCGTCGCGGCGCAGGTCGAAGTCCACCCCGGAGCCGCGCGCGATCGGGCCGCTCACCCCGTAGGCGTGCACCACCTCCGGCGAGAGGTACCCCACCCCGCGGGTGCGGCCCCGGAAGATCTCGTTGCCGAGCACCAGGTCGTCCAGGCGTCCCATCCCGGCGCGGACCTCGGCGACGGTGGCGCGGGCGCGCGCCGTCCACCCGGCGGGCAGGTCCTCCTTCAGCCCGCCGACCCGGTTGTACATGTAGTGCATCCGGCCGCCGGAGGCCTCCTCCATCAGGTGCTGGAGCTTCTCCCGCTCGGTGAACGCGTAGAAGATCGGCGTGATCCCGCCCAGCTCCAGCGGGTAGGAGCCGAGGAACATCAGGTGGTTGAGCACCCGGTTCAGCTCGGCCAGCAGCGTCCTGGCCCACACGGCGCGCTCGGGCACCTCCATGCCGAGCATCCGCTCCACGGCGAGGACCACGCCGAGCTCGTTGGAGAACGCCGACAGCCAGTCGTGGCGGTTGGCCAGCACGATGATCTGCCGGTAGTCGCGGGCCTCGAACAGCTTCTCCGCGCCGCGGTGCATGTAGCCGATCACCGGCTCCGCGGAGACGATCCGCTCGCCGTCCAGCACCAGGCGCAGCCGCAGCACGCCGTGGGTGGAGGGGTGCTGGGGGCCGATGTTCAGCACCATGTCGGTGGAATCGGCCGCCCCGCCGATGCCGAGCGTGGTCTCCGTCATGGGCCCAAGTCTGCCACCGGGACCCTCACCGGGCGGCCCCCCGGGCCCCACGACGAGGCCCCGCGACGAGGCCCCGCGACGAGGCCCCGCGACGAGGGCCCACGACGAGTGCCCGCGACAGGCGCGCCGCGGCCCCGCCCGGCGGCCGGTGCGCGGCGGCCCGGCGGCGCGCCGCCGCACCCGCGCCGTAGGGTGACGGCATGGACTCCGCGTTCGCGCCCACGGCCCCGGACTGGGCCGGGTTGCCCGGGGGACTGCTGCGGATGCGCCGCCTGGTGCTGCTGGCCGCCGCGGCACCGGTGACGGCGGCGGTGGGCGCGGCCGGGTGGCTGCTGGCCTCCCCGGCCTGGGCGGCGCCCGCGCTGCTCCCGGCCGCCGCCGCGGCGTGGGGGTGGTGGGCGCTGGCCAGGAACTGGCGCTCGTGGGGCTACGCGGAGCGGGACGACGACCTGATGATCACCCGCGGCGTGGTGTGGCGCACCCTCACCGTGGTGCCGTACGGCCGGATGCAGTTGGTCGAGGTGGTCTCCGGGCCGCTGGAGCGGCGCTTCGGCCTGGCCACCCTGAGGCTGCACACGGCCGCCGCGGCCACCGACGCCCGCATACCAGGCCTGCTGCCCGCCGAGGCGGCGCGGCTGCGGGACCGGCTGACCGAGCTGGGCGAGGCCCGGTCGGCGGGGCTGTGACCGGGCGGCGGGGCGCCGCGGGCCGCGGTGCCGCCCCGGCTGGCGCGGCGCGGCGCCGACGGTGAGGTCGTGAGGTCGTGACCGTGGGCGAAGGACCCGAGTTCCGGCGGCTGCACCCGGTGACCCCGTGGCGGCGGGCCTGGGCCGTGCTGGCCGCCGTCGCGGCGGTCCTGCTCCAGAACCCCGGGCAGGCCGGGCGGCTCGGCGGCGCGCTCGGCGGGTGGCAGGGGCCCGCGGTGGTGGCGGCCCTGGTGGCGGTGGCGTTCGCCTACGGCTTCGTCTCCTGGTGGTTCACCCGCTACCGGGTGGACGACGTGGAGCTGCGCGTGGACACCGGCGTGCTCGTCCGCCGCACCAAGCACCTGCGCATCGACCGCCTCCAGGCCGTGGACCTGGACCGGCCGCTGATCGGCAGGCTCATCGGCGTCGCCACGCTGCGGCTCGACCTGGCGGGCGGCAAGGACGAGCTGGCCTACCTGACGGAGCGGGACGCGCGGGCGCTCCGCGCCGAGCTGCTGGCCAGGGCCGCGGGCGTGGCCCCGGACAGCGGGGAGGCGCCGCAGCACGAGCTGGTGCGGGTGCCGCCCGGCGCCCTGGCGGTCGCCCTGCTGCTGCGGCCCGCCACCTGGTGGGCGGTCGCGGGCGCGCTGGTGCTCGCGCTGGTCCCGGCGCTGCTCACCGGCGCGTGGGTGGCGGCGCTCGTGGCGCTGCCCGGGCTGCTGATGGCGGGCAGGGCCACGGTGGGCCGGTACGCCGCCGAGTACGGCTGGACGGTGGCGCAGTCCCCGGACGGGCTGCGGATCGACCACGGGCTGCTGGACCGCAGGCACGAGACGGTGCCGCCGGGGCGGGTGCAGGCCCTGGCGTTCGAGCAGCCGCTGCCGTGGCGGCGCCGCGACTGGGTGCGCGTGCGCCTGGCCGTGGCGGGCGGGGGCAACGACGTGCTGCTGCCCGTCGCCCCGCGCGAGGTGGCGCTCGCCACGGTGGCGCGGATCTGGCCCGGCGTGGACATCACCGGGGTGCCGCTGCTGCCGGTGCCCCGCAGGGCGCGGTGGCGCGCCCCGGTGTGGCGCAGGACGCTGGCGTACGGGGCGGACGCGCGGGTGTTCGTGGTGCGGCAGGGGCTGCTGACCCGCACCGTGCGGGTGGTGCCGCACGCCAAGGTGCAGAGCGTGCGCCGGACCCAGGGCCCCTGGCAGCGCGCGCTCGGCCTGGCCTGCGTGCACCTGGACATCGCCGCGGGCGGCTCGCTCACCGCGGCGCACCGGGACGCGGACGAGGCGGCGCGCGTCGTCGCCGAGCAGGCCGACCGCTCCCGCACCGGCCGCCGCACCGCCGGACCCGAGCGGTGGATGACCGGTTAGCCGGTGCGCGAACGGCCGGGGAACCGCTCCTGCGCGGCCAGCACGTCGTCGGCGTACCGCGCCGCCCAGGCGCCCATCGCCCGCATCGGTCCGAGCAGCGCGGTGCCCGCCCCGGTCAGCGCGTAGTCCACGCGCGGCGGCGCCTCGGCGTAGGCGCGGCGCTCCACCAGGCCGTTGCGCTCCAGGCGGCGCAGCGCCTCGTTCAGCACCTTCGGGCTGATCCCGCCGATCCGGGCGAGCAGCGCCCGCGGCCGCATCGGGCCGCTCTCGCCGAGCGTGAACACCACCACGCTGTCCCAGCGGCCCGCCAGCACCTCGAACGCCACGCGCGCCCGGCAGTCCGAGGTGAATCCGGCCTGCTGCGGCACGGCCCCCGGAGGTACGGCGCCGAGGGGCACGGCGTCCAGGGGGGAGGTGTCCGGGGGCCCGGTGTCCGGTGCGAGCGGCTCGTCCATGGCCCCATCCTGCCCGGCCCGACGCACACCGCGCGGTGTGCGTCGGCGCGCCTAGCGTCGTCCCGTCGGCGCCCCGCCCGGGGCGGCGTAGGACGACGCCGGGCCGCTGCCGGTCCGGGGGAGGGAGCATGGCGATGCGCATCGGCATCCTCGGCACGGGCGGGATGGCCTCGGCGCTCGGCGGCGCGTGGGCGCGCGCCGGGCACGAGGTGTTCGTCGGCGGCCGGGACCCGGCGGCGGCGCGGGCGGTGGCCGCCGGGATCGGCGGCGCCGGGCACGGCACCCTCGCGGACGCGGCGGCGCACGGCGAGGCCGTCCTCGCGGCCGTCCCCGCGGACGCGGCGCCCGGCGTGGCGGGGCGGCTCGCGGCGGCCCTGGCCGGGCGGACCCTGATCGACTGCACCAACCCGCTGGTGCCCGGCGACGACGGCCCCCGGCTCGCGCTCGGCGGCGCGGCCTCCGCCGCCCGGCGGATCGCGGACGCCGCGCCGGGCGCGCACGTGGTCAAGGCGTTCAACCTGTGCCATGTCAGCGTCTGGACGGTGCCGGACCCGGCCTTCCAGGGCACCCCGCTGGCCGTGCCGCTGTGCGGCGACGACCCGGGCGCGCTCCGGACGGCCGCCGCCCTGGTCGCCTCGCTCGGCTGCACCTCCCTGCCCTGCGGCGGCCTGGACCGCGCGGCGTACCTGGAGGCCACGGCGGCGTTCGCCATCGGCGTGTGGTGGTCGGGCGGCGAACCCCGGTTCGCCTTCCCCGCCACGGAGCGGGTGAGCGCCGACTAGCCGCCGTCGGAGCCCGGCGCCAGCGGCACCGGGATGCCCACCGACTGGAGCAGCCAGGTGAACGAGCCGAGGCCGCCCGCCGCGGTCAGCTCGGCCGCCTCGCCCGCCGCGGCCAGCGCCCGGACGTACCCGGCCGGGTCGGAGGCGGCCAGCGCCAGCGGCGGGCGGGTGCCGCGCACGCCCAGCGCGCGCAGCGCCCGCGCCTGCGTCAGCAGCGCCGTCCCCGTGGCCCGCGGCGCCGCGGCGGCGGCGCACGCGTCCAGCGCCACATGCGCGGTGAGGTCGCAGGAGCCGTCCGGCACGGGCGGCACCTGCCGTCCCGCGCGGTAGCCGGTCAGGGTGCCCAGCGGCGGCCTGTCCTCGCGCCGGTGGGCGTAGTCCACCGCGACGGCGAGACCGCGCCGCAGCGCCCCCACCGCACCGGCCCAGGCCGCGTCCCGGGGCGCGCCCAGCTCCGCGCGCTCCCCCGGGGCGAGCGGCGGCCACCAGCGCTCCAGCCACGCCAGGTCCGCCCCGCGCGGCGGCCCGCCGAGCCGCTCCGTCCCGTCCGGCGCGACCAGCACCAGCCGGGGCACGCCGGCGTCGTCCGCCTCGGCGACGTCCACGGGGACGTTGTCCAGCCACTCGTTGGCGAAGACCAGCCCGGTGACGCCCTCCGGCAGGTCGCCGGACCACTCGATCCGCGGGTCCAGCCCGGCGGGCCTGGCCGCCCGCTCCACCGCGACCACGCGCAGCCGCCCCGCCACCCCGTACGGGTCCCCGGGGCCGGCCAGCGCGGCCAGCAGCCCCGCCGCCAGCTCGCCGCGCCCGGCGCCCACGTCCACCACGGCCAGCTCCCGCGGCCCGCCCAGCGCCTCGTCCACCCTGCGCACCAGCTCGGCCACCGCCCCGGCGAACAGCGGCGAGGCGTGCACCGAGGTGCGGAAGTGCCCGGCGGGGCCCTCGGGACGGGAGGTGAAGAACCCGCCGGGCCCGTACAGCGCCCGCTCGGCCGCCGCCCGCCAGTTGGTCGCGCCACCCGTGTCCCCGCGGCCCACCAGGGATTCCCTCGATTCCTCCATCGCCCGGTCACCGTACCTCCGGCGCCCCTCCACCCACGGGAGTAGGCGGGATCGACCTCGGGAGTGACCCCGCACCGGCACCGGCATCCCTACGCTGGGTTACGTGCAACGTCTCTACACCTTCCTGCGCGAGCACCCGACCGGGGTGGACGGCTTCTGGGCCGTCCTCCTGCTCGGCATGTCCGCCCTCTACGGCATCGGCGGGGGCGAGGCCGGAACGCAGGAATTCTCCATGTGGGCGTTCCTCCCCGTGGCGGTCGCCTGCTCGGTGGTGGTGGCGCTGCGCCGCCGCCAGCCGGAGAAGATGCTGCTGCTCACATTCGGTATCGGCGTCGCGGAACTGGTGCTCGACATCGAGCCGTTCCCCTTCCCGGGCAACTTCGCGATGCTGGTCATCATCTACACCGTGGCCTACACCGGGCCGAACTGGGCCTCCCGGCTGGCGCTCGCCGGCGGGCTCAGCGCCGCCACCATCGCCGTCCTGCGGTGGGGGTTCGACGCGGAGGAGCAGGGCTACGAGGTGTCCCTCGCCGCGGGGATCTTCCAGACCGTGGTGATGACCATCCCGTTCGCCCTGGCCTGGGTGCTCGGCGACTCCCTGCGCACCCGCCGCGCCTACTACGCGGAGCTGGAGGAGCGCGCCGCCCGCCTGGAACGGGAGCGCGAGGCGCAGGCCAAGGTCGCCGTCGCCGCCGAGCGCGCCCGCATAGCGCGCGAACTGCACGACGTCGTGGCGCACAACGTCTCCGTGATGATCGTCCAGGCCGACGGCGCCGCCTACGTCCTGGACGCCGCCCCCGACCAGGCCAAGCAGGCCCTGGAGACCATCTCCACCACCGGCCGCCAGGCGCTGGCCGAGATGCGGCGGCTGCTCGGCGTGCTGCGCTCCGGCGAGTCCGAGGGCGGCGAGTACGTGCCGCAGCCCGGCGTGGACCAGCTCTCCGACCTCGTCGAGCAGTGCCGCGGCGCCGGCCTGCCCGTCAGCCTCCAGGTGGACGGCTCGCCGCGGCCCCTGCCCAAGGGCGTCGAGCTCACCGCTTACCGCATCGTCCAGGAGGCGCTGACCAACACCCGCAAGCACGGCGGCCCCAACGCCAAGGCGCTCGTCCGCCTCACCTACCGCGACAGCGACCTCGACATGCTCATCGAGGACGACGGCAGGGGCGCCGACCGCGAACTGCTCGCCTCGGGCGGCGCCGACGGCCTCGGCCACGGCCTGATCGGCATGCGCGAGCGCATCGGCATGGTCGGCGGCACCCTGGACGCGGGACCGCGCCCCGGAGGCGGCTTCCGGGTCAGCGCCGTGCTGCCGCTGAAGGCCGTCCGCTGACCCCCGCCCCACCCCCGGCACCGCCCCCACCCCCGGCACCGCCCCCGCCCCACCCGCCCGACAGGAGCCCCATGTCCACCTCACCCACCCCCGCGTCCCCCATCCGGGTGATGCTCGTCGACGACCAGGTCCTCCTCCGCACCGGCTTCCGCATGATCCTCCAGGCCCAGCCCGACATGGAGGTGGTCGCCGAGGCCGGGGACGGCGCCGAGGCCGTCGACAAGCTCCGCGCCACCGCGGTCGACGTCGTCCTGATGGACGTGCGCATGCCCCGGATGGACGGGGTCGAGGCCACCCGGCGCATCTGCGGCGGCGCCAGGAGCGCACCCGGCACCCCCGACGACGAACGCCGGGCCAAGGTGCTCATCCTCACCACCTTCGACCTCGACGAGTACGCGTTCTCCGCGCTCAAGGCCGGGGCCAGCGGCTTCCTGCTCAAGGACGTGCCCTCGGGCGAGCTGCTCGCCGCCATCCGCTCCGTCCACTCCGGCGACGCGGTCGTCGCGCCCACCACCACCCGGCGCCTCATCGACCGGTTCGCGCCCATGCTCCCCAGCACCACCGAACCCAAGAACGGCGAACTGGAGCGGCTCACCGAGCGGGAGCGCGAAGTGCTGCTGCTCGTCGCCCAAGGGCTGTCCAACGGCGAGATAGCCAAGGAGCTGTTCGTCTCCGAGGCCACCGTGAAGACCCACGTCGGCCGCATCCTCACCAAGCTCGGCCTGCGCGACCGGGTGCAGGCGGTCGTCCTCGCGTACGAGACCGGACTGGTGCGGGCGGGAGGGGCGTAAAGGCCCGCCCGCCCGTCGCCCCGCCCACCACCCCGTGGGTGGGCCTGCCACGCAGTGGTACCCCGGGGCGGGCTGGTCGTCGCCGGTCCGGGGTCGGGCAAGGTGATCGTGCTCCGGGGGCGGGGCCCTGTCCGGGGTGGGGGAAGCGTGACGTCCCGGGGCGCGCCTCCTCGTACGCCTCTCGCCCTCTCCGCCCTCCGTCTCCCCTCTCCCGCCCTCGTCCCTCGTCTGCCCTCTCCGCCCCGCCCCCGCCGCCGTCTCCGCTCTCCGCCCCGTCCCACATTCCCGTTCCGCCCTCCGCCCCCGTCCCCCTCCCGTCCCCGACCCCCACCCCACCCGTCCCCCGACACGGCCCGCCCCGCCCCACTTACGATGGGGGGCGTAACGTCCGGTACCCGCGGCGGACTGGAACGGAAGGCCAGGCAACCAGCAGTGAACGCATCCCCCGGTCGGCAGGGGCCGCCCGCCGGACCCGGCGAGCGTCCCGCGCGGCTCACCGTCGGCGTGGTCGGCACGGGCCGGGTGGGGCCCGTGCTCGCCGCGGCCCTCGCGCTCGCGGGGCACCGCCCCGTCGCGGCGTCGGGAGTCTCCGACGCCTCCCGGGAGCGCGCCGCCGCGCTGCTGCCGGGCGTTCCCCTGATCGAGCCGGCCCAGGTGCTGGCCCGCGCCGATCTGGTGCTGCTCACCGTGCCCGACGACGCCCTGCCGGACCTGGTCTCGGGGCTGGCCGCCACGGGGGCCGTCCGGCCGGGCCAGTTGGTGGTGCACACCTCCGGGCGGTTCGGTGTCGGCGTGCTCCAGCCGGCCCTGCGGGCGGGGGCGCTGCCGCTCGCGCTGCACCCGGCCATGACGTTCACCGGCACCCGGATCGACGTGGCCAGGCTGGCGGGCTGCTCCTTCGGCGTCACCGCGCCGCCGCAGTTGCGGCTGGCCGCGGAGGCGCTGGTGGTGGAGATGGGCGGCGAGCCGGAGTGGATCGAGGAGGAGGCCAGGCCGCTGTACCACGCGGCGCTGGCCAACGGCGCGAACCACCTGGTCACCCTGGTCGCCCAGTCGTTGGAGCTGCTGGCGGCCGCGGGTGTCGCCGCCCCCGACCGGATGCTCGGGCCCCTGCTGTCCGCCGCCCTGGACAACGCCCTGCGCTCGGGCGACGCCGCGCTCACCGGCCCGGTGGCGCGCGGCGACGCGGGCACCGTGGCCGCGCACCTCGCCGAGCTGCGCCGCACCTCGCCGCAGGCGCTGGCCTCCTATCTGGCGCTGGCCAGGGCCACCGCGGACCGGGCGTTGGCCGGCGGCATGCTCAAGGCGGAACAGGCGCAGGACCTGCTGGACGTCCTGGCCGACGACGGGAGGCAGTAGTGGAACCGACGCTGGTGCGCACCGCCGCGGAGCTGGCCGCGGCCGGCTCCGGCTCGCCGGGCCCGGTGGCCGTGGTGATGACCATGGGCGCCCTGCACGAGGGCCACGCCGCGCTGGTCCGGGCCGCGCGGGAGCGGGCGGGCGACGGCGGCCTGGTCGTCGTCACCGTCTTCGTCAACCCCCTCCAGTTCGGCCCGGGCGAGGACCTGGACCGCTATCCCCGCACCCTGGACGCGGACCTGAAGGTGGCGGGCGCCGCCGGGGCCGACGTGGTCTTCGCGCCGTCCGTCGCCGAGGTCTACCCGGGCGGCCGGCCGCGGGTGACGGTCGCCGCGGGGGAGATGGGGCGGCGGCTGGAGGGCGCGTCCCGGCCGGGCCACTTCGACGGGATGCTCACCGTCGTCGCCAAGCTGCTCCACCTCACCCGGCCCGACGTGGCGTTCTTCGGCCAGAAGGACGCCCAGCAGCTCGCGCTGATCCGGCGCATGGCCGCCGACCTGAACTTCCCCGTCGAGATCGCCGCCGTGCCCACCGTCCGGGAACCCGACGGCCTGGCCCTGTCCAGCCGCAACCGCTACCTGTCCCCGCACGAGCGGCGCACCGCCCTGGCCCTGTCCCGCGCCCTGTTCGCCGGCCGCGACGCCGCGGCCCACGGCCCGGGGGCGGCGCTCCGCGCGGCGCGGGCGGTCCTGGAGCGGGCCGCCGCCGAGTCCGGCGGCGTGCTCGCGCCCGACTACCTGGCCCTGGTGGACCCGCGGGACTTCACCGAGGCCGGCGAGGACCACACCGGGCCCGCGGTCCTCGCCGTCGCCGCCAGGTGCGGCGGCACCCGCCTCATCGACAACCTCCCCCTCGACCTCGGGCGGCACGATGCCTGACACCCTCCCCTCCGCGGCCACCCGGCTGCCCGCACCGGCCCCCGGCTGGGCCGCCCGCTCCGACGTGGTCGTGGTGGGCTCCGGCGTCGCCGGCCTCACCGCCGCGCTGCGCTGCGCCGCCTCCGGCGCCAAGGTCATCGTCGTCACCAAGGCGCTGCTCGACGACGGCTCCACCCGCTGGGCGCAGGGCGGCATAGCCGCGGCCCTCGGCGAAGGCGACACCCCGGCGCAGCACCTGGACGACACCCTGGTGGCGGGCGCGGGGCTGTGCGACGAGGAGGCGGTGCGCGCCCTGGTCACCGAGGGCCCGGACGCGGTGCGCCGCCTGATCGCCACCGGCGCGGCCTTCGACACCGGCGCGGACGGCGAGATCCTGCTCACCCGGGAGGGCGGCCACCACCGCCGCCGGATAGCCCACGCCGGCGGGGACGCCACCGGCGCCGAGATCTCCCGCGCCCTGGTGGCGGCGGTGCGCGCCGCGGGCATCGAGACCATCGAGCACGCCCTGGTCCTCGACCTGCTCACCGACGCGGAGGGCCGCGCCGCGGGCGTGACCCTGCACGTGATGGGGGAGGGGCAGCGCGACGGCGTCGGGGCCGTGCACGCCCCCGCGGTGGTGCTGGCCACCGGCGGCATGGGCCAGGTGTTCTCCGCCACCACCAACCCGGCGGTGTCCACCGGCGACGGCGTGGCGCTGGCGCTGCGCGCCGGGGCGGAGATCTCCGACCTGGAGTTCGTCCAGTTCCACCCCACCGTGCTGTTCCTCGGCCCGGACGCCGAGGGCCAGCAGCCGCTGGTGTCCGAGGCGGTGCGCGGCGAGGGCGCCCACCTGGTGGACGCGGACGGCGAGCGGTTCATGGTCGGGCAGCACGAGCTGGCCGAGCTGGCGCCGCGGGACATCGTCGCCAAGGGCATCACCCGCCGCATGATCGCCACCGGCACCGCGCACATGTACCTGGACGCGCGGCACTTCGGCGAGGCGATGTGGCGCGAGCGCTTCCCCACCATCCTGGCCGCCTGCCGGTCCCACGGCATCGACCCGGTCACCGAGCCGGTCCCGGTGGCGCCCGCCGCCCACTACGCCAGCGGCGGCGTCCGCACCGACCTGCGCGGCCGCACCTCGGTGCCCGGCCTGTACGCCTGCGGCGAGGTCGCCTGCACCGGCGTGCACGGCGCCAACCGCCTGGCGTCGAACTCGCTGCTGGAGGGGCTGGTGTTCGCCGAGCGCATCGCCGCGGACATCAGCGGCGGCGGGCCGCGGCGGGCCGGGGAGCCGGTGCCGCACGCGGGCAGTACCGGCGCGCTGCCCGAGGCCGCCGCCCGCTACGAGATCCAGCGGATCATGACCACGGGCGCCGGGGTGGTGCGCAGCGCCGGGAGCCTGGCGGGCGCGGCGGCCGCCTTGGCCCGTATCGCCGCCGACGCCGCCGAGCAACTGGCCCGCGACGGCAAGTCGGCGCAGCCGTGCGTGGAGACCTGGGAGACCGCCAACCTGCTGCTGGTCGCCCGGGCCCTGGTGGCCGCGGCGGCGGCGCGCGAGGAGACCCGCGGCTGCCACTGGCGCGAGGACCGGCCCGAGCGGGACGACACCCGCTGGCGCCGCCACCTGGTCACCCGGCTCACCCCCGACGGGGAGCTGTCCCTGGGGACCACCGACTCCCCGGCGTTCCCCCCGGTAACGTCGTCCACCCCCCGTCCGGCCGGCGGACCCGCCGCCGCCACCGCCAAGGAGCAACCGTGACCAGCCCCCACCGCGCCACCGACGACCTGTCCCTGGCGGAGCCCGAAGGCTGCGGCGACGACTGCGGCTGCGAGGGCCTGGAGATCACCTCCGTCGCGGAGTGCGGCCTCGACCCCGACCTCGCCGGGCAACTGGAGGACGCGGGCCTGGACCCGATGCAGGTGGAGGACATCGCCCACCTGGCCGTCGTGGAGGACCTCGACGAGGGCGTGGACGTCACCAGCGTCGCCACCGTCCCCGAGGACGCCGTGAGCACCGGCGACTTCACCGCCCGCGAGGCCGGGACGGTGGCCGGGCTGCGGATCGCCGAGGCGGTGCTCTCCGTGGTGTGCGAGGACGGGTTCGAGGTGGAGCGGCACGTCGAGGACGGCGCCCGCGTCGCCCCCGGCGAGGTGCTGCTCTCGGTGCGGGCCCGCACCCGCGACCTGCTCACCGCCGAGCGCAGCGCGCTGAACCTGCTGTGCCGGCTGTCCGGCATCGCCACCGCCACCCGGGCCTGGGCCGACGCCCTGGAGGGCACCGGCGCCCGGGTCCGCGACACCCGCAAGACCACGCCGGGGCTGCGCGCCCTGGAGAAGTACGCGGTGCGCTGCGGCGGCGGCGTCAACCACCGCATGTCCCTGGCGGACGCGGCCCTGGTCAAGGACAACCACGTGATCGCCGCCGGCGGTGTCGCCGAGGCGTTCCGCGCGGTGCGCGAGGCGTTCCCCGACGTGCCGGTGGAGGTCGAGGTGGACCGCCTGGACCAGATCCCGCCGGTGCTCGCCGAGGGCGCGGACCTGATCCTGCTGGACAACTTCACCCCCGAGCAGACCCGCGAGGCCGTCGAGCTCGTCGCGGGCCGCGCCGCGCTGGAGTCCAGCGGCCGCCTCACCCTGGACAACGCCCGCGCGTACGCGCAGGCCGGGGTGGACTACCTGGCGGTGGGCGCCCTCACCCACTCCTCCCCGATCCTGGACATCGGCCTGGACCTGCGCCCGGAGTAGACCCGGGCACACCGCGACGGCCCGCCCCGCAGGCTCGACCGGAAGGCAACCGCCCCATGCTGACCATCGACGTGGGCGACACCCGCCCGTCTCCCCACCTGCCACCCCAGGGCGGGCCCCGCGCCCGCAGGCTTGACCGGAGAGCCCTTCACCCATGCTGCTGACCATCGACGTAGGCAACACCCACACCGTCCTCGGCCTGTTCGACGGTGAGGACATCGTCGAGCACTGGCGGATCTCCACCGACGCCCGCCGCACCGCCGACGAACTGGCCGTCCTGCTCCAGGGCCTGATGGGCATGCACCCGCTGCTCGGCGACGAGCTGGGCGACGGCATCGACGGCATCTCCATCTGCTCCACCGTCCCCTCCGTCCTGCACGAGCTGCGCGAGGTGACCCGCCGCTACTACGGCGACGTCCCGGCGATCCTGGTGGAGCCCGGCATCAAGACGGGGGTGCCGGTGCTCATGGACAACCCCAAGGAGGTCGGCGCCGACCGGGTCATCAACGCCCTCGCCGGCATCCACCTGTACGGCGGGCCCTGCATCGTGGTGGACTTCGGCACCGCCACCACCTTCGACGCCGTCAGCGCCCGCGGCGAGTACGCGGGCGGGGCCATCGCCCCCGGCATCGAGATCTCCGTGGACGCGCTCGGCGCGCGCGGCGCCCAGCTCCGCAAGATCGAGCTGGCCCGCCCCCGCAGCGTCATCGGCAAGAACACGGTCGAGGCCATGCAGTCGGGCATCCTCTACGGGTTCGCGGGCCAGGTGGACGGCCTGGTCCGGCGGATGGCCGCCGAGCTGTCGCCGACCCCGGAGGAGGTCACCGTCATCGCCACGGGCGGCCTGGCGCCGCTGGTGCTGGGCGAGGCGTCGGTCATCGACGTCCACGAGCCCTGGCTGACGCTGATCGGGCTGCGCCTGGTGTACGAGCGCAACGTCTCCCACTCGTGAGGCGCCGGGCCGCGGGTCCCGCCCGCTGAAGCCCGCGCCGGGGCGCCACCGGACCACCGGGGCCGGCGCCCCGGCCCCCCTCTCCCTTCCCCCGACCGGCCCACACGGCCCCCCGGCACGCCATGCCCTGTAAGAGAGATTTGTCACGATTTGACGTACAGTCCCATCCATGCCCACGCCACACGGGTCCCGAGGCGGCATGGCGTTCAGCGCGGATGAGCTGCGCGTGGTCCGGCGTGCCCTCGCAGAGGCCCTCCACCCGACACCGACATTCGCTCCCCGCCACGCCGCGCCGGACGACCCGGACCCCGACGCCCGGCCCGGCGACGCCGACCGGCTGACCACGCCCGCCCACCCGGTGCGCGGCCCCGACTGGGCGGAGGGGATCCAGGAGTACGTACGGCTCGCCGAGGCCCTGGAGGAGGCGGTGCGCGAGGGCGGCCGCCAGCGCGCCTTCATGCTCGCCGACCTGCGCCGCTACCGCGCCGCCCTGCCCGGCACCGCGGCCGGCTACCTGGAGCGGCTCGGCGAGGCGCTGGACGGCGGCTACCTGCCCGTGCCCGACGACCTGGCGGCGCTGCGCTCCCTGCGCGCCCTGCCCTGCGGCCCGGAGGAGCGCGCCCGGCGCACCGCGCTGCTGGCCCGCTGCCAGTTGCTGGCCGAACGCGAGGTGCGGGCCAGGCTGAGCCCGCCCCGGCGGCGCGGGCCCGCCCCGGTCCCCGTCCCCGCGGCCCGGCTGCTCGGCGGCATCGGCGGGTCCAGGGCGCTCGAGGTGCTGGTGCCGCGGGCGGCCGGCGAGCAGGACCAGGGGGACGAGCGCAGGCGCGGCGGCCAGGACGAGCGGGGCCGGCCGCGCCCGTCCGCGCCGTCCCCCGACCCCCAGGGCCCCCGGCACCGCACCCCCACCCCCGCCGAGATCTGGCCCCCGCGCCGCAGGCCCGAGCCCGCCCCGGCCCGGCCCCCGGCGCCCGCCAGGCAGGAGCCGGAGAAGCAGACCCCGGACCCGGGCCCGCGGCGCCCCCCGGAGCAGCCCGCCCCCGGCGAGCGGGAGACCCCCGCCCCGCCGCCGGAGCCGCCCGGGGGGAGCGGCCCCGGCGACCCGGACGGCCCCGCCCCGGAGCGCTCCGCCGACTGACCGCCCCGGGCGGCGGCGTGGGCGGGGGAGCCGCGCCGGCGCCGGTCGTGGCGCCGTCCCGCCGGGTGACGCCTTCGCTCCCGGCCGCCGCGCCTCGTTACCCTTGTGCGCGTGACAGAGCAGACCACCGCCCCCGCTGCCGACGACCTTCCGGAGCAGATGCGGATCCGGCGCGAGAAGCTGGACCGCCTCCGGGCCGCGGGCGTCGACCCGTACCCGGTCGGCTTCCCGCGCACCACCACCCTCGCGGATCTGCGGGCCAAGCACCCCGACCTGCCCCCCGACACCGCCACCGGCGAGCGGGCGGGCGTCACCGGACGGGTCGTGCTGAGCCGGCACGGCGGCAAACTCTGCTTCGCCACCCTGCGGGACGGCACCGGCGACCTCCAGGTCATGCTCTCCCTGGACAAGCTCGGCGAGGAGCGCCTCACCGAGTGGAAGCGGGACATCGACCTCGGCGACCACGTCGGCGTCGAGGGCGAGGTGATCACCTCCAGGCGCGGCGAGCTGTCCGTGCTGGTGGACCGCTGGGAGCTCACCGCCAAGTGCCTGCGCCCGCTGCCGGACAAGCACAAGGGCCTCACCGACCCGGAGGCGCGGGTCCGCCAGCGGTACGTGGACCTGATCGTCAACCCGGAGATGCGGGAGATCCTGCACCTGCGCACCCGGGTGCTGCGCTCGCTGCGCACCACCTACGAGGAGCGCGGCTACCTCGAGGTCGAGACGCCGATGCTCCAGCCGGTGCACGGCGGCGCCAACGCCAGGCCGTTCGTCACGCACATCAACGCGTACGACATCGACCTGTACCTGCGCATCGCCACCGAGCTGTACCTCAAGCGGCTGATGGTGGGCGGCGCCGAGAAGGTCTTCGAGATCAACCGGAACTTCCGCAACGAGGGCGCGGACGCCACCCACAACCCGGAGTTCACCGCCCTGGAGTCCTACGAGGCGTACGGCGACTACCACACCCAGGCGGAGCTGACCCGCGCCCTGGTGATCAACGCCGCCAGGGACGCGCTCGGCACCACCGTCATCCGCGGCACCGACGCCGAGGGCAACGTGCGCGAGGTGGACCTGGCCGAGCCCTGGCGCGAGATCACCGTCTACGGCGGCATCTCCGAGCGCCTGGGCACCGAGGTCACCCCGCAGACCGGCGTGGAGGAGCTGCGCAAGCTCGCCGACGCGGCAGGCGTGCCCCATGAGCCGGGCTGGGGCCACGGGCAGATCGTGCTGGAGATGGTGGAGCGGCTGCTGGAGGAGAGCGCCGTCGAGCCGACCTTCATCAAGGACTACCCGGTGGAGGTCTCCCCGCTCACCCGCGCCCACCGCAGCGTGCCGGGCGTCGCCGAGAAGTGGGACCTGATGATCTTCGGCACGGAGCTGGCCACCGCCTACTCCGAGCTGATCGACCCGCTGGAGCAGCGGGCCCGCCTGACCGCCCAGTCCCTGCTGGCCGCGGGCGGCGACCCCGAGGCGATGCAGTTGGACGAGGACTTCCTGCGCGCCCTGGAGTACGGCATGCCGCCCACGGGGGGCATGGGCCTCGGCGTGGACCGGCTCATCATGCTGCTCACCGGCAAGAACATCCGTGAGACGGTGCTTTTCCCGCTCGTCAAGCCCGAAGGAGCCTAGAGCCGTGGACTACCTGGCCGCCCTGATCCCGCCCGCCGTGATGGCCGTGGCGTTCACCCTCGTCATCCGCACCATTCTCAAGAGCCAGGGCGGAACCAACCGGACCAAGGAGGACGCGGCCGTGGACGCCGCCCTGGCGGCCCAGGCCGAGCAGCAGGCCCAGCGCCCCTAGCGGCCCCAGCGGCCCGTTCCGCGCCCGCGACGGCCCCCGGCGGCCCAGGTCCCCGAGACCGGTCCGCCGGGGGCCGTGCGCGCTCCACGGCCCGTCGGCGGCGCCCCTGCCGCAGCCCGGCCGCGCTCCCGGCGCGTCCCGGCCCGACACGCCCGGCCTCACCGGTGGCCATCCTCCCGAGGGTTTGTCATTATTCGGGGCAGAAAAGGTTGCAATCGCCACATTTCGGATCCGGCCCGAGAATTCCGTGAGGAGGCGATCGCCATGGCCCGGCGGCTCGGTGCGCTGGAAGACGCGGTGATGACGCGGGTATGGGAGTGGAACCGTCCGGTCACGGTTCGTGAAGTGCTCGAAGATCTTCAGCGCACCCGGAGCATCGCCTACACGACCGTGATGACGGTAATGGACAACCTCCATCACAAGGGCTGGCTCCGCAGGGAACGGGAAGGCCGCGCCTATCGGTATGAGGCGGTTTCCACGCGCGAGGCGTACGTCGCCGCCCTGATGAACGACGCCTGGGCAACCAGCGACAACCCCGCCGCCGCCCTCGTCCACTTCTTCGGCATGATGTCGCCGGAACAGCTCGAGGCCCTGCGGGACGCATTGCGAGTTGTGCCCGCCGCCGACCCCGCCACGGGCCCGCGGGCCCGGGCCGCCGCGGATCCCGCCGAACTCCACGGCCGTCCGGAGCGATAGCGTCGCCGCATGGAAATCACCATCCGGCGAGCCAGGACCGGCGATGTCCCCGCCGTGCGCCGCCTCGTGGACCGCTACTCCAAGGACCGCATCCTCCTCGACAAGCCCACCGTCACCCTTTACGAAGACGTCCAGGAGTTCTGGGTCGCCGAACGGGACCTCGACGGGGAGGTCGTCGGCTGCGGCGCCCTCCACGTGATGTGGGAGGACCTCGCGGAGGTGCGCACCCTGGCCGTGGACCCCGCGCACCGCGGCCAGCGGGTCGGCCACCGCCTTCTCGACAAGCTTGTGGCGACGGCCCGCTGGCTCGGCGTTCGCCGAATTTTCTGTCTGACCTTCGAAGTGGAGTTCTTCTCGAAGCACGGCTTCGTGGAGATCGGCGAGACCCCGGTGGACGGGGATGTGTACGCCGAGCTGCTGCGTTCCTATGACGAGGGTGTGGCCGAGTTCCTGGACCTCGAACGAGTGAAGCCGAACACCTTGGGCAACAGCCGGATGCTACTCCAGCTCTGAGGGCCGTGGCGAGAGGCGGGCGAGTGCGGGAGGGGAAGTGGGGCCTTGCCGGGGAGCGGGTATGTCCCCCTTGCATCCCGCTTGCTCCCGACGGATCCCGCCCAGGGGTTTGAGTTTTCCCGCGAAAGGCGGTTTCCTTTTCCCAGGTAATCCGTTTTGGAGGAAAGGGAAGCCGGTGGCACAGAAGGTTCAGGTCCTTCTAGTGGACGACCTCGACGGCGGCGAGGCGGACGAGACGGTGACGTTCGCTCTCGACGGTGTTTCGTACGAGATTGATCTCACCACGGAGAATGCGGACAAGCTGCGCAAGCTGCTCTCCCCGTACGTGGACAGCGGCCGCAAGACCGGCGGCCGGGCCGGGCGCGGCCGCGGCCGCGGCGGGCGCGGAGCCTCGGGCGGCGGCGGGTCCAGCCAGGACACGGCCAAGATCCGTGCCTGGGCGAAGGAGAACGGCTACGAGGTCAACGACCGCGGGCGCGTGCCCGCCAGCATCCGCGAGGCCTACGAGAAGGCGCACGCCTGATCGGAGGACCGTCTCCGCGGCGGCGCGGGGAACAGCCGGGCCCGGTGGCACGCGTCGGCGGCCGCCGCGACCAGGCGCACCAGATCGGGGGACCCGGTGCGCCGCGCGCCCGGCAGCCCCGCCGCGGGCAGGACGGCCTCCTGACCCGGCCGGGGAGGCCGCACCCACACCGGCAGCGCCCGGTCGGCGGCCTCCCGGGGCCGGGAGGCGGGGACGCGCGGCGCGGGGACGGGAAGGCGGTGCGCCGCGTCGGGCGGGGCCGGCGCGGGCAGGCGCCCGCCCGTCCCCCGCGCCACCAGGTCGAGCGCGATCCCGCCCCAGTCCAGCCAGTCCAGCAGCCCGGGCAGCTCCTCGGCGCTCCCCGGGGCGGCGAGGAACCACACCCGGCCCTCCCCGGCCGCGACCGGGCCCGTCCCGGCCCCGCCGAGCCTGCCCAGCACGGCGAGCCCCGCCGCCAGCGGCACGTCCAAGGCGTCGAAGCACACCCCTGTGAGCAATTCCACACGTACCGCGCGAACCCCCCGAACCCCGCACTCCCCTCCTTCCGTGCACCCGCCACCCGCCGCACCTCCGCCGTCCTCCTCCACGCCCCCGGTGGTGCTCCCGGTGCCGGCGGGTCTCCAGGTGGCCGCGGGGCCCACGGCGCGGACGGTGGCGGGCCAGCCCAGCAGCTCCCGGTACCAGGCGGCGACCGCCTCCGCGTCCGCCCGCCCCGGCTCCACGCGCCCGGGGAAGGAAACCGCCGCGGCCGGCGTTGTCGTCGTTACTCCTGTCATGCCCTGGGAACGCGATCCCCCGGGGGCAGGACACGGAAGGTGACAAGCGGCCACTCCGGGTTGCCGGTCCCTCGCCCAGCGTGGTAGCGCGCCGGAATACGGCAAGGGCGCACCGTTGTTCGCCAGTAGCGGATACGGTCCGTTCGCGCCGCATGGTTCGCCACGCTGGGCGGGTAAGAGTCGGTTAGCAGTCGGCGTATCGGGACGAGCGTTCGCCACGGGCGTACTACAAAGAAGTGCATCTGTCTGGCCTGCGGGAACATCGTCTCGGAGGATCGGGTTGGAGCTGTTGTCGGCTGTCGCGGGCTCAAGCCCCCGGGCAGGAGTCGACGGTTGAAGTGAGCTGTCCCTTCCCCGGGACTAGCATGCGGAAGGACAGGGAGGGGACCGTCCCCGATCTGCCCGACCGCTCTGAGGAGCGATAAACGATGTTCGAGAGGTTCACCGACCGCGCGCGGCGGGTTGTCGTCCTGGCCCAAGAAGAGGCCCGGATGCTCAACCACAACTACATCGGTACTGAGCACATCCTCCTGGGCCTGATCCACGAGGGTGAGGGTGTCGCTGCGAAGGCCCTGGAGAGCCTCGGGATTTCGCTCGAGGCGGTCCGCCAGCAGGTGGAGGAGATCATCGGCCAGGGGCAGCAGGCCCCTTCGGGCCACATCCCCTTCACCCCCCGTGCCAAGAAGGTCCTGGAGCTCTCCCTCCGCGAGGCCCTTCAGCTCGGCCACAACTACATCGGCACCGAGCACATCCTGCTCGGCCTGATCCGCGAGGGCGAGGGCGTGGCCGCCCAGGTCCTCGTGAAGCTGGGCGCCGATCTGAACCGGGTGCGGCAGCAGGTCATCCAGTTGCTCTCCGGTTACCAGGGCAAGGAGGCCGCCACCGCGGGCGGCCCGGCCGAGGGCACGCCCTCGACCTCCCTCGTGCTCGACCAGTTCGGCCGCAATCTGACCCAGGCCGCTCGTGAGTCCAAGCTCGACCCGGTGATCGGGCGCGAGAAGGAGATCGAGCGGGTCATGCAGGTCCTCTCCCGCCGTACGAAGAACAACCCCGTTCTCATCGGTGAACCCGGCGTCGGCAAGACCGCCGTCGTGGAGGGGCTCGCCCAGGCCATCGTCAAGGGCGAGGTGCCCGAGACGCTGAAGGACAAGCAGCTCTACACGCTGGACCTCGGCGCCCTGGTGGCCGGGTCCCGCTACCGCGGTGACTTCGAGGAGCGCCTGAAGAAGGTGCTCAAGGAGATCCGCACCCGCGGCGACATCATCCTGTTCATCGACGAGCTGCACACCCTGGTGGGCGCGGGCGCCGCCGAGGGCGCGATCGACGCCGCCAGCATCCTCAAGCCGATGCTGGCCCGCGGCGAGCTCCAGACCATCGGCGCGACCACTCTCGACGAGTACCGCAAGCACCTGGAGAAGGACGCCGCGCTGGAGCGCCGCTTCCAGCCCATCCAGGTCGCCGAGCCGTCGCTCCCGCACACCATCGAGATCCTCAAGGGCCTGCGCGACCGCTACGAGGCGCACCACCGCGTGTCCATCACGGACGCCGCCCTGGTGGCCGCCGCGACCCTGGCCGACCGCTACATCTCCGACCGCTTCCTGCCGGACAAGGCCATCGACCTCATCGACGAGGCCGGCTCCCGGATGCGCATCCGCCGCATGACCGCTCCGCCGGACCTGCGCGAGTTCGACGAGAAGATCGCCGACGTGCGCCGGGAGAAGGAGTCCGCGATCGACTCGCAGGACTTCGAGAAGGCCGCGTCCCTGCGCGACAAGGAGAAGCAGCTCCTCGCCGCGAAGGCCAAGCGGGAGAAGGAGTGGAAGGCCGGCGACATGGACGTCGTCGCCGAGGTGGACGAGGAGCTGATCGCCGAGGTCCTCGCGACCGCGACCGGCATCCCCGTCTTCAAGCTCACCGAGGAGGAGTCCTCGCGGCTGCTCCGCATGGAGGACGAGCTCCACAAGCGCGTCATCGGCCAGAAGGACGCGATCCGGGCGCTGTCGCAGGCCATCCGGCGCACCCGGGCTGGCCTGAAGGACCCCAAGCGCCCCGGTGGCTCGTTCATCTTCGCCGGCCCGTCCGGTGTGGGTAAGACCGAGCTCAGCAAGACCCTCGCCGAGTTCCTCTTCGGCGACGAGGACGCGCTGATCCAGCTCGACATGTCGGAGTTCTCGGAGAAGCACACCGTCTCCCGGCTCTTCGGCTCGCCCCCCGGCTACGTGGGCTACGAGGAGGGCGGCCAGCTCACCGAGAAGGTGCGCCGCAAGCCGTTCTCGGTGGTCCTGTTCGACGAGGTCGAGAAGGCGCACCCGGACATCTTCAACTCCCTGCTCCAGATCCTGGAGGACGGCCGTCTCACCGACAGCCAGGGCCGGGTCGTCGACTTCAAGAACACGGTCATCATCATGACCACCAACCTCGGCACCCGGGACATCTCCAAGGGCTTCAACCTCGGCTTCGCCGCCGCGGGCGACGTCAAGACCGGGTACGAGCGGATGAAGGCCAAGGTCGGCGAGGAGCTCAAGCAGCACTTCCGGCCCGAGTTCCTCAACCGTGTGGACGACATCGTCGTCTTCCACCAGTTGTCCGAGGAAGACATCATCCGGATCGTGGACCTGATGGCCGCCAAGGTCGACGAGCGCCTCAAGGACCGCGACATGGGCCTGGAGCTGCGGCCCGCGGCCAAGCAGTTGCTCGCCAAGCGCGGCTACGACCCGGTCCTGGGCGCCCGCCCGCTGCGCCGCACCATCCAGCGCGAGATCGAGGACCAGCTCTCCGAGAAGATCCTCTTCGGCGAGCTGCGCCCCGGCCACATCGTGGTGGTGGACACCGAGGGCGAGGGCGAGTCGGCGAAGTTCACCTTCCTCGGCGAGGAGAAGGCGGCCCTGCCGGACACCCCGCCGGTCGAGGCGGCCGACTCCGGGCCGAACCTGTCGAAGGAGTAGGCACCGGATCCGGTCGACGGACACCAGGTGAGGGCCCCGGCCCGCGGAGACGCGGGCCGGGGCTTTCGCGTTGCCGGAGGACCTCAGAACTCCACGGCGGCGTCGGGCAGGATCCGCCGGACGTGGTCGAGGTGATCGGCGGCGTCCGCCTCGGAGCCGTACAGGCGCACGGTGCGGACGGTGGGCAGCGGCTCCTCGGCGGTGCGCAGCGCCACCGGGTCGACCGACAGGGTGGTCAGTTTCGGCAGGTCGGTCAGCTCGGCCCAGTCGGCGGGGGTCGGCTCACCGGCCTCGGGCGCCACGGCGAGACATTCGAGCGTGGCCCAGTGGGTGATGCCGCGAAGACCGGTCCGCATGAGGGCGCCGTTGCCGAAGAGCAGCTCGCGCAGCGGGGCGTCCCGCGGCAGCGCGGCGAGCAGGTCGCCGCCCGGGAGCGGCTGCCCGATCCACAGCGTGGTGAGCGAGGTGAACGCGGGCAGCGCCGTCAGCACCCGCGGGTGGTTGTCGTGCAGGTGCAGCCGAGTGAGTCCCGTCGGGACCACGGGCGCCAGGCTCTCCGCCGCGGTGCACCGGATGAGGCCCAGTTCGCCGAGCCTCGTGGCGGCGCCCAGCCAGTCGAACGCGCGCAGGGCGCCGTTGTCGTACAGGTACAGCCCGGTGAGCTGCTCGACGTGCAGGTTCTCCCGCAGGACCTCGTCCGGGAACGAGCCGTGCACCCGCATCAGGGGGCGCGGGCCCAGGCCGTGCAGGACGCGCAGCTCCTCGGCGGACTTGGCCACGAAGTACAGGCCCTCGGGGTCGAGGCCCGCGATGACCTCCCGCCCGTACAGGCCGGTGTCGTAGCGGTGCCACGCCCAGGCGAGCTGGCTGCGCACCAGCAGCGCTGGGTGCGAGCGGAACCGGGCGAGCACGGGCACGGCGGCGTCCGAGCGGATCGTGGAGGCGGCGACCACGGTGGCCCACGCCTGCTCGTCGGACAGGCCGTCCGGGCCGGGCAGCAGCTCCAGGACGACGCTTCCCGCGGCGGCCAGCGCGCCCGCCTCCTCGGTGCTCCCCGGCGGGATCAGCGCCGCCGCCCGCTCCTCCACCGCCCGCCGCACCGCCGGGTCCAGCTCGGTGGCGTGCTCCAGGCAGGCCATGGCCAGCAGGTGCAGCCGGGTGCGGTGGGACTTCACCTTGTCCCCGCGGGTGACGATCTTCTTCAGCAGCCGGGCCCGCTCGTCCGGCCGCGCGTGCGCGACCGCCATGCGGATGACGTCCTCCCACTGGTCGTCGTGGGCGTTCCGCGCCATGAGGTCGAAGTCCCGCGCCTCCACGGCGGCCTTCCCGCCGAGGAAGTCCTGGAAGGTGCGGTGCACGAACACCACGGAGTCCGGGGTGGGCCGCAGCAACATGCCGCTGCGCACCAGCAGGTGCCGCAGGACCGCCGCCGCGTCCCCCTGCTCGGCGACGGCGGGCATCGACGGCAGCGCGTCCGCGATCAGCTCCACCGCCAGGTCGTGCTCCAGCTCCGCCTGGCCGTTGCGGATCAGCCAGTACGCCAGCCGCTGGAGCAACTGGACCTGCGCCTCCTCGGAGACCCAGATCCCGTCCGGGTTGCCGATGTCCCGCTCCACGTCCCGGCGGGCCAGCAGCATCGACAGGGCCGCGTCGTACAGCTCCTTGCGGCCCCGGGGGAGATGGGCGCGCCGCTCCCGGTGCAGGGCGCAGATCAGGCCGCACATCAGCGGGTTCGTCGCCAGCCGGGACAGGTCCTGCTTGCGGTGCAGGGTCTCCAGCAGCCGCCCCTGGAAGTCGTCGAGCCGCGCCCGCTCCTCCTCGTCCGCGGCCGTGGACCGGGCCGCGTTGTGCCAGCGCTCCACGAACGTGGTGACCTCCGCCCGGGTCATCGGGCTGAGGGTGAGCTCGGTGAAGTCCTCCCCGGCCAGCCAGCCGTCCCCGACCGCGGCGGGCCGGGAGGTGACCAGCCACAGGTTGTCCGGGTAGGCGATCAGCAGGTCCCGCAGCCAGGCCCGGGTGCGCTCCCGCTCCCGCTCGGGGATCTCGTCGATGCCGTCCACCAGCAGCAGCCCCCGCCCGGCCGCCAGCACCCGGTCCGCCCACCCCTCCGGCTGGGCCCCGTCCAGCGGGTTGCCGGTGGAGCGCAGGAACCCGGCGGGGTCCGGCAGCTCGCCCCGCCGCACCACCGTCCGCAGCGGCAGCACGAACGGCACCTTTCCCAGCAGGTGCGGCAGGCACGTCGTGACGTCCTGCCGCGCCGCCGACACCGCCAGCCACTGCACCAGCGTGGTCTTCCCCGACCCGGCGACCCCGCGCAGCAGCACCCGCCGCCGCCCGGCGAGCGCCCGGTCGGCCCGCTGCGGCCCGGGACCGGCCTGCGGCATGCCGGGCGGCTCCCGCCACTCCTCCGCGGGCGCGGCCTCCAGGCTCAGATACGCCGAGTCCAGCGGCCACTGCGCCTGGGACCGCAGGTCGAGGCCGAAGATCGTCAGTGTGCCGTGCTTCCGGGCGACGTACTGGTGGTAGCGGCGTTCGAACGCGGCGTCCTTGACGGAGGGGTGCGGCAGTCGCTCCAGCAGCAGGTCCAGCTTCTCCACCACGTCCCCGAGCTGCCTGCTCTGCTCCACCAGCGTCCGGGCGACGAACGTGGACCGCTGGGTGAAGAAGTGCAGGACGTGCAGGCAGCTCAGTTCGAGCAGCGCCACGTACCGGGCGCTGCCGTCGGCGCTCAGGTCCCGGTCGACGTCGGCCGGGACGTGCTGCCGCAGCAGCCGGGCGAACGCCCGGTGGCCCAGCCGCACGGCCTGCACATCGTCCATCTCGATCCGGCCGAGCGCCAGCAGCGTCGTGGTGAGGGCGTCGACCAGCGCCGTATCCTCGCCCGTGGGCACGTCCGCCGCCCGCCGCACCAGCTCCGCCACGAGCTTGCGGACGTCCTTCTCCGACAGGCTGCGGTGCTCCCCGCGCCACGCCACCAGGCCGGATATCCGCACCGGCCGGTCCACCAGGCCCGCCCCGCGGCCCGGCTGGGCGAACAGCTTCCGCACCAGCGGCGCCGCCACGGACGAGGCCAGCCGGACGGTGATGCCCAGAGCGCCAGGTTCCACGTTCCCCCCAGGTGAAGCTGATGGCCTGGCAGCAGGCTAGAGGAGGCTCCCCCGCCCCGGCGCCGGTCCCCGCCACCTGACCTCGCCGTCCTGGTGTTCGCCGGTGGGGGAGAGCCCGGCCGCCGCGGCGACCGCCGACGACGCGAGGTGGTCGGGGCGGATGTGCGCCACGACCGTGCGCACCCCCTGCGCGCCCAGCCACGCCACCAGCGCCCGCGCCGCCTCCTTGGCGATGCCGCGCCCCTGCCACGGGGCGCCGACCACCCAGGCGACCTCCGCCGCCTCCGGGGTGACGGTCGCCTGGACGGTGCCCGCGAGCCGGTCCTCCTCGCGCAGGTGGATCACCCAGTTCAGCCAGGCCGTGGCCGGGTCGCCGGAGCCCGCGTCCCAGCGCTCGTAGCGGGCGCGCAGGAAGTCCTCCGTGGGCGGGGCGCCGCCGGTGAAGACGTACAGGTCCGGGTCGGCCAGCACGGCCGTCATCTCCCGCGCGTGGCCGGGGCGCAGGGGAAGCAGGGTGAGACGGCCGGTGGGGATCGGGTGAGGGTGCGGGAGAGGGGGCATGGGCCCCATGGTGCCGGGGTAGGGCGCCCCGCGTCCCGGAGCGAGCCGATGAGGAGGACGCGGATGGCCGAGGAGTGGCGGTTGGGGCGGAGCTTCGCCAGCGCCTGCGGGCAGGTGCGGTGGGAGCGTCTGGGGGAGGCGGGGGAGCCCGTGGTGCTGCTGCACGGCACGCCGTTCTCCTCGTACGTGTGGCGGGGCGTGGCCCGGGCGCTGGCCCGGCGGTTCCGGGTGTTCGTGTGGGACATGCCGGGGTACGGCGCGTCGGAGAAGCGCACCGGGCAGGACGTGTCGCTGGCCGCGCAGGGCAGGGTGTTCGTGGAGCTGCTCGACCACTGGGGCCTGGAGGCGCCGTCCGTCGTGGCGCACGACTTCGGCGGGGCGGTGGCGCTGCGGGCGCGACTGCTGCACGGGGCGCGGTACGCGCGGCTGGCGCTGGTCGACCCGGTGGCGGTGGCGCCGTGGGGGTCGTCGTTCTTCCGGCTGGTCCAGGAGAGCGCCGAGGTCTTCGAGCGGTTGCCCGGCGCGCTGCACCGGGCGCTGGTGCGCGAGTACATCGGCTCGGCCAGCGCCGTCGGGCTGCGGGAGGAGGTGCTGGACCGGCTGGTGGAGCCGTGGCTCGGCGCGGAGGGCCAGCCCGCGTTCTACCGGCAGATCGCCCAGAACGACCAGCGGTACACCGACGACATCCAGGGCCGGTACGGCGACGTCGGGCTGCCGGTGACGGTGTGCTGGGGCGGCGCGGACTCCTGGATACCGGTGGAGCGCGGCGAGGAACTGGTGAAGCTGCTCCCGGACGCGCGACTGCGGGTGCTCGAGGGGGCGGGCCACCTGGTGCAGGAGGACGCGCCCGCCGAGCTGACCGCCGAGCTGCTCCGCTTCCTCGGCCGCCCCGCGGACTGAACCCCCCGTGGCCCGGCCGGTCAGGACGGCACCGGACGCAGATGCCCCGCGAACCACCCCTTGGCCAGCCTGGCGACGTGCTCCAGCGCGCCCGGCTCCTCGAACAGGTGCGAGGCGCCCGGGATGATCTCCAGGCGCTGCTCCCGGGCCGCCAGACGGCGCATCGCCCGGCGGTTGAGGTCGATCACGGTCTCGTCCCGCTCCCCGACGATCAGCAGGGTCGGGCAGTCCACCAGCGGCAGGAAGTCCCGGGCCAGGTCGGCGCGGCCGCCGCGGGAGACCACCGTGCGGACGGTGTCCGGTCGCTTGGCCGCCGCCACCAGGGCCGCCGCGGCCCCGGTGCTGGCGCCGAACAGGCCGAGCCCGCGGCGGGCGGACGGCTGGTGCTGCACCAGCCAGTCGGTCAGCGCCGCCACCCGCTGCGCCAGCAGGTTGATGTCGAAGCGCAGTTGCCCGGTGCGCCCGTCCACCTCCTCCTCCCCGCGGGTGAGCAGGTCGGCCAGGACGGTGGCGAGCCCGGCGGCGTTCAGCTCGGCGGCCACGTAGCGGTTGCGGGGGCTGTGGCGGCTGCTGCCGCTGCCGTGCGCGAACAGCACCGCGCCGGGCGCGCCGTCGGGCACGGTGACGTCGGCGTCGAGCACCGCGCCGGGCACGGGCACACGCAGGCTCTGCTGGAGGACGGGCATCGTCATCACCACCGGCGGTAGCGGGAGGGCGGACAGGGTCGGGGGCGGTCGTCAGACCGCGGACGGGTAGGTCTCCGGCAGCTCGCCGCGCTCCCAGCCCGCCGAGCGCTCCAGCGGCTGAAGCGCCCGGGTGTGGTCCACGTGCACCAGCGCGTCGAACTGGTCGGACACCCGGGCGTGGAAGTAGTGGCTCAGCCGCTCCGTGCGCGGCCGGTACACCACGCCGATCGCGCGCTCCAGGCGGGAGGGGCGCAGCGCGGCGGCGGAGCGCGGCGCGAACGGGAACGGCAGCCAGAAGTCGCCGCGGCCCACCTCGTGGAGCAGCTTCTCCACGCTGTCGTCCAGCGCGGGCCGCACCCGTTTGCGGTCCGCGGGGGCGTCCCAGTTGTCGGCCGCGGTCACGGTGCCGGAGTAGGTGGAGAAGCCGATCAGGCGGCAGTCGCCGCCGTGGCGCTCCCGCACGATCTGCCCCAGGTTCAGCTCGCCGCGGGCGGCGGGCTCGGTGGCGCGGGCGTCGCCGAGGTGCGAGTTGTGCGCCCACACCACGACCTTCGCCGACAGCTCGTCGCCGCGCAGCCGCCCCAGGTGGGTGCTCAGCGACAGCAGGGTGTCGGCCATGTGCCGGTCGCGCAGGTTCCAGGTGGACTCCTCCAGGCTGAACATCGCCCGGTAGTACTCGGCGGCGTCCTGGACGGTGCGCGCGTTCTGCTCCGCGTCGAACCGCTCGTCCTCGGCGAGCAGCCCGTCCCGCCGGGCGTGCGCGTGCGCGCCGCGGCGCAGCTCCACCAGTTGCTCGATCATCTCCCGCTCGCAGGCGTCGCCCGCCCCGAACGCGGCCGAGCGGCCGTAACCGTGCGGGTCCTCGTCGGCGCCGTAGTGGTCCAGGCAGGCGTAGCGGGCCCGCGCCCGGGCCGCGGCCCGCGGGTCCACCCGGTCCAGGTAGGCCACGACCTCGGCGACCGAGCGGTGCAGGCTGTACAGGTCGAGGCCGTAGAAGCCGGTCCGCTCCGCGGGCGCGGCGATCCGCTCGTTGTGCTCGCGCAGCCAGCGGACGAAGTCCAGCACCACCGTGTTGCGCCACATCCACGCCGGGAAGCGGGTGAAGCCGCGCAGCGCCTCCTCGGGGCCCGCGTCGCCGCCGCCGCCCCGCACATGGCGGTTGACCCGGTAGGCGTCCGGCCAGTCGCCTTCGACGGCCACGGCCGTGAAGCCCTTCTCCTCGATCAGCCGCCGGGTCATGTGCGCCCGGGCCGCGTAGAACTCCTCGGTGCCGTGGGACGCCTCCCCGATCAGCACGAACCTGGCGTCGCCGACCAGGGCGAACAGGGCCTCGTCGGACGGCACGCCGCCCCGCGCGGGCAGCGCCTCGGCGTGCACGACGGCCCGCGGGTCGGGGCCGGGGGCGCGGCCGGTGCGCCGCGGCGGGGCGGGCGCCGCGGCCGACGAGGGCGGGTCGGGGGCCGTGGGCACCGGGCGCGCCCGGGCCGCGGCCCGCAGCAGTTCGCGGACCTCCGCGTCGGTGGTCTGGGTAAAGTCCCAGTACGACCCGCCGACGGCGACGAAGGGCGACGGCGTCATCGCGCACACCACCTCGTCGGCCTGCCCCTCCAGGTCGTCCGCGGCCGACTCGGGGGCCGTCGGCACGGCGACGACGATCCGGGCCGGGCCGAGCCGCGCCAGCGCCTGCACCGCGGCGCGCATGCTGGCGCCCGTCGCCAGGCCGTCGTCCACCAGGAGCACGGTCCGGCCCTCGACGGCGGGCAGCGGGCGGCCCTCCCGGTAGACGTGCTCCCGGCGCAGCAGCTCGCGGCCCTCCTGCTCGGCCACCCGCTCCACGGTGCCGGGCGGGATCCCCAGCCCCTGGACGACGTCCTCGTTGAGCACCACCACCCCGCCGCTGGCCAGCGCCCCCATGGCCAGCTCCTCGTGGCGGGGGACGCCGAGCTTGCGGACGAGGAAGACGTCCAGCGGCGCGCCGAGGGCCGAGGCCACCTCGAACGCCACCGGCACCCCGCCCCGCGGCAGGCCGAGGACCAGCACGTCGGGCCGGCGGCGGTACCGGTCCAGGTGCCCGGCGAGCAGCCGGCCCGCCTCCCTCCGGTCACGGAACACTCGCTCTGCCATCAGCCCCTCCTCCGTCACGGAGGCGTACCCGAAGTCGCTGCTCCCAGAGTCCACCAACCTGGGACAAATCGCCAACGACGGGGAGGGGGCGGAGGCGCCGTGGGCGGGGTGTCGGGGGCGGGGGTGTCGGGGGGGGGAGGAGGGCGAGGCATCGGCGACCGGGGGCGTCGGTGGGGGAGGCGGGCGGGAACGTCGCCCGCCCTGTGGCGCCCAGACCCTCCCCGCGACGGCGGCCCAGAGCCGTGACGGCCCGGCTGCCCGGCACCCCACCACCCCGGTGTCCCGGGCCCGGCTGCCCGGCCGCCCGCCCACCGCGGCCTTCCGGCTCTCGCCGGAGCTGTTCCCCACCCGGCGGCCCACCGGCCGTCGGCCCCGCTCCCGCCCCCTCCGCGGTGAGCTGTGTCACGGGCGGGGGTGGGCCTACTACCAGGAATAGAAGCCCGCCTCGGGTCGAACGTTCGCGCGAAGGCCCGGAGGGTTCGCCGGGCCGGGCGGGTCGGTGGTTATTCCACTATCCGGCCTAGGAAATGCCCCTCTTGGCCGGGCCCGACCCGGCGGCTACAAAGGTTCAGGCGCTGCGGCTTGTACCGCGTTGCCCTGTTTCGTTCCGGCGTGTCCCACGCCATCCCCCAGTCGTTAAGGTGCTAACCCCCTATGCGCAAAACCCTCGAGACGGCCCGCGCCGCCCTGACCTCCCGTGCCCGCGTCCGACTCACCGCGGCGTCGGCGTGCGCGGCGGTCGGACTGGCGGTCGTACCCGTGGCGGCTGTCGCGTCGGTGGACCACAAGGAGCACACGGCCTCCGCCGAGCGGGCCCAGCACGAGCGGGCCGAGCAGCGCGAGGCCGCGCGGGCGGAGGCGGCCCGCAAGGCCGAGCAGGCCCGCGAGGCCGACGAGGCCCGCAAGGCCGCGCAGGCCGCGCAGGCCGCGCGCCGGGCCGAGGAGGCCAGGAAGGCGGAGGACGCCCGCAGGGCCGAGGAGGCCAGGAAGGCCGAGGACGCGAAGAAGGCCGCGGCGGCCAAGGCGGCCGTGAAGAAGCGGGCCGTGACGCAGGCCGTCTCCCGCTCCCGCCCCGCCCAGGTCTCCTCCAGCGGCTGGACCCGCCCCGTCAACGGCTACAGCCTCAGCGCGGGCTACGCGCAGTCCGGCGCCCGCTGGTCCGCGAAGCACTCCGGGCAGGACTTCGCCGTGCCCACCGGCACCCCGGTGCGCGCCGTGCACGCCGGCGTGGTGGTGACGGCCGGCTGGGGCGGCGCCTACGGCAACAACATCGTCGTCCGGCACGCCAACGGCCTGTACAGCCAGTACGCGCACCTGTCCCGGATCGCCGTCGCCCCCGGCCAGCACGTGGGCGTGAACCAGGAGATGGGCCGCTCCGGCAACACCGGCAACTCCACCGGGCCGCACCTGCACTTCGAGATCCGCACCACCGCGTCCTACGGCTCGGCCGTCGAGCCGCTGTCGTTCCTGCGCCGCCACGGCGTCGGGGTCTGACCCTCCCGCCCGTCGCCCCGCCCATCGCCCACCGGCCTCCGCCGCGCCGCCTCCCGGCGCGGCGGAGGCTCGTGCGTGCCGGGCAGCCGCACCACCGCCACCGCGCCGCCGTCCTCGGCGTTGCGCAGGGTGAGCCCGGCGCCGAGCACCCGGGCCTGCCCCAGCGCGATCGTCAGCCCGAGCCCGTGCCCGCCGCCGCGGTGGTCGCCGGTCCCGGTGCGGAACCGGCTCGGCCCCTCGGCCAGCAGCGGCCCGGGGAACCCGGGCCCGTGGTCGCGCACCCGCAGCACCGGGCCCCGCACGGTCACCTCCACCGGCGGGCGGCCGTGGCGCAGCGCGTTGGCCAGCAGGTTGCCCAGGATCCGCTCCAGGCGCCGCGGGTCGGTCCACACCCTGGCCTCCTCCGCCACCAGGACCCCGGCCTGCGGGTGGGCCCGCGCCACCGCGCCGCGGACGAACGCCCCCAGCGGCACCTGCTGGAGCTCGGCCCGCTCGGCCGCCCCGTCGGGCCGCGCCACCTCGAGCACGTCCTCCACGAGCGCGCGCAGCACCCGCGCCCGGTCGCGCACCAGCTCGGTGGGGCGTCCCGGCGGCAGCAGCTCGGCGGCGGTGACCAGGCCGGTGACGGGGGTGCGCAGCTCGTGCGCGATGTCGGCGGTGACCCGCCGCTCGGCCGCGAGGCGCTCCTGGAGCGCGTCGGCGAGCGCATCCACGGCGTGCGCCAGCTCACCGGTCTCGTCGCGGGCGCCCCGCCCGATCGCGTCCCGCACCCGCACCCGGGTGTCCCCGCGGGCCAGCTCCCGGGCGGCGGCGGCCGCCTTGCGCGGCCGCCGGGACAGGTACCAGCCGATGAGGACGCCCAGCGCGGTGCCGCCGGCCACGACCGCCGCCGACCCGGCGCACAGCGCGCGGTCAAGTCGCCGCAGCGCCCGGTCCCGGCCGTCGGACCCGCCGCGCAGCGACAGCACCCCGCCGTCCACGGCCGCCGCCGCCCACACCCGCGCGGACCGCCCGCCGCGCCGCTCCACATAGGTGGCCCGGTCGCCGCGGGCCACCGCCCGGCGCAGCGGCGCGGGCAGCGCCGGGTCGTCGAGCCGGGCGCCGAGGGCGGGCCGCCCGCCGTCGGCGTAGGCGCGCACGGCGACCTCGAGCCGTTCGGCCTGCGCGTCCCGGGAGCCCTCGAGCAGCGCGCCGCGGGCGGCGTCCCGCACCAGCAGGCCCAGGGAGAGCGCCACCAGCGCAGAGACCAGGGCGATGGCCGCGCTCAGCTTCCAGCGCAGCCCGGCGCGGCGGAGGGCCACCCGGTCAGACCTTCAGCTTGTAGCCGAAGCCGCGCACCGTCTCGATCCGGTCCTGGCCGATCTTGCCGCGCAGCCGCTGCACATGGACGTCCACCACGCGGGTGTCCCCGCCCCACCCGTAGTCCCACACCTTCTCCAGCAGGTGGTCGCGGCTGAGCACGCTGCCGGGGGCGGAGGCGAACTGGAGCAGCAGCCGCATCTCGGTGGGCGTGAGCGCCACGGGCGCGCCGTCGCGGCGCACCTCCATGCCGTCCGGGTCCACCTCCAGGTCCCCGAACCGCAGCGGCCCCGAGTCGGCGCCCGCGGCGTCCGCGGCGTGCCCGAAGCGGCGCAGCACCGCCCGGATGCGGGCGACGAGCACCGCGCCGTCGAACGGCTTGGTGACGTAGTCGTCGGCCCCGGCCTCGAGACCGAGCACGACGTCGATGGACTCGGCGCGGGCGGACAGCATGATCACGGGCACGGTGCTCTCGTCCCTGATCCGGCGGCACAGGCTCACCCCGTCGAGCCCGGGCACCATGACGTCGAGCAGCGCGATGTCGGGGTGGCCGCGCCGGAACGCCTCCAGTCCGGCGAGCCCGTCGGCGACCGCGGTGACGCGGAAGCCGTCGCGTTCCAGGGCGAGCTGGGTGGCCTCGCGGATGACGTCGTCGTCCTCGACGAAGAGCACGTGGGTCTCGGCCATGCTGGTGTTTCCGCCTCCCGTGGGTCCTTGCGTCCTCGCCCGCACCGGGCTGGGACGATCCTCTCGAACCGGGAGGGCCGCACGCCCGCGGGTCCCCGCCACCGGCCCGGGCGGGCGGCGCGGGGAGGGGTCGGGCCCGGTCAGGCCGCGCGCCGCGCCGTCACCGGGGCGCGGGAGGGACGGATGGGGCGCACGGCGGGCGCGGCGGCGCCACCACGCACCGGCGCACGTCCCGCGACCCGGGCGCCCGCGACCCGAGCCTGCGCCACGCGAGCCCCTGCCACCCGAGCCCCCGCCACCCGGACCGCCGCCACCCGGACCGCCGCCACCCGGCCCGGCGCCACCCGGCCCGGCGCGACCGCGGGCTGCTCCGCCGCCGGGCGGTCCAGCCGCTCCAGCTCGGCGCGCAGCCGCCCCAGCGCCCGGTGCAGGGTGCTCTTGACCGTGCCGGTGGATATGCCGAGCGCCGCGGCGGTCTCGGCGGTGCTCAGGCCCTCGTAGTAGCGCAGCACCACCACGCCGCGCTGCTGCCGGGTCAGCACCGCCAGGGCGCGCAGCATCAGCGCCCGGTCGGCGCGGTGGTCGGCGCCGTCGTCCATCGGCGTCTCGGGCAGCTCCTCGGTGGGGTACTCCTCCAGCCTGCGGGCCCGCCACCAACTGGTGCGCGTGTTCACCAGCACCCGGCGCACATAGGCGTCGGCGTGCCGCTTGTCGGCTATGCCCTCCCAGAAGGGGAACGTGCGGGCGAGCGCGGTCTGGAGCAGGTCCTGCGCGTCCGCGGAGTTGGCGGTGAGCCTGCGGGCGGTGCGCAGCAGGACCTCCTGCCGGGCCCGCACGTACTCCTCGAACCCGGGCGCGGTCGACGTCTCCCTGATGGCCGTGTCCATGGAACCTCCCCCTCCCGCGTGAGGCGGCCCCGGCGGGGCGCCTCGCGCAACGACTGGGGGAGACGCTACGGACCGGCTGTCCCCGGCCTGTCACTGGAAGCGCACGGCCCACCGTCGGTAAACGCACGGTTGTGTAACGGGGCTGTCCCGGTCCGGCTACCCAGCGTGGGCGGGCGGGCTCAGTCCCTGCCGGGCGCGCCCGGCAGCCGGTACACGCCCGGCGCGACCGGCTCCACCAGGCCGTCGGCGACCAGGCCGTCCAGGGCCCTGGCGCGCTGCACCGGGTCGTCCCACACCGCGTCCAGCGCCGCCTGGGAGACCTCGCCCTCGGTGTCCCGCAGCACCGCGAGGAGCCTGCCCCGCACCTGCCGGTCGGTGCCCGCGTAGGTCTGGCCGCGCCGCGGCGGTCCGTCGTGCGGGGGACGGCCGGCCAGGCGCCAGGCGCACCGGTCGGCTATCGGGCAGCGCCCGCACCCCGGCGTGCGCGCCGTGCACACCAGCGCGCCGAGCTCCATCACGGCGACGGCCCAGCGCGCCGCGACCTCGTCGGCCGCGGGCAGCAGCCCGCTCGCCAGACGGCGCTCGGCGGCCGTGGTGGCGTTCGGCGGGTACTGCACGCCGGTCACGGCGCGGGCCAGCACCCGGCGCACATTGGTGTCCAGCACCGCGTGCCGCTGCCGGAACGCGAACGAGGCCACGGCCGCCGCGGTGTACTCGCCGACGCCGGGCAGCGCCAGCAGCTCGGCGTGGTCGTCCGGCACCGTCCCGCCGTGCCGCTCGACCACCGCGGTCGCCGCGGCGTGCAGCCGCAGGGCACGCCGGGGGTAGCCGAGCCGGCCCCAGGCGCGGACGGCCTCGCCCGGTGGCTGGGCGGCCAGCGCGGCGGGCTCCGGCCAGCGCGCCAGCCACGCCTCCCAGACGGGCAGCACCCGGGCCACCGGGGTCTGCTGGAGCATGAACTCGCTGACCATCACCCCCCAGGGCGAGGCGTCGGGGCGGCGCCAGGGCAGGTCGCGGGCGTGCTCGTCGTACCACGCGAGGACCCGCTCGTGCAGGGCGGCGGTCTCGGGCGCGGTGGGGCGGGAGGGTGCGGCGGCAGCGGTCATGGCCCCACGATCCTGACACGGCCGCGGCCCCGGTCCGAAATCTGTGCTCTGGTACCACTTGCGAACTGATGATCAGTAAACACGCGCGGTTCGTCGGCGGGTGCTGCGCGGCAGCACCGTTGATCTCTCGTAGAGTTTGCGCGTGGACTCAATGCGCCACCCGGTCGGACCACTGCCCTCGTCTATCTACTGGCGCCGCAGGGCAGTTGTGCTCTGTCTGCTGCTGCTGGTCATTGCGTTGATCGCCTGGGCGGTCGTGTCCCTCAACTCGGGTGATTCGGGCAACAAGAAGGCCGGCGCCGGGGGATCCGACGGGCGAACGCCCGCGGAGTCCATCAACCCCACACCGGGGCCCACGGACTCCGGCGCCATAACCGAGCGGCCCGGCGGCCGTCCCAGCGACTCCGCCTCCCCCGGTGGCGGCGGGGCCGGCGACGGCGGCGGGACCGGCGGCTCGGGCGGCTCCTCGGACGGCGCCGGGGGTGACGACGGCGCCAACGGCGACGACGGCGCGGACGGCTCCGGCGGCGCCGGGACGGGCGGCGCGGGCAACCGGCAGGCCGCGGCCTCGCTGCCGGACTGCGCCGCGAACAACGTCGTCCTCGCCCTGCGCAGCGCCAAGAACACCTACGGCGCCACCGAGCGCCCGACGTTCGTGCTGACCCTCACCAACAACGGCTCCGCCGCCTGCAAGGCGGACCTGTCCGCGGTGTCGGCGGTGCTCACCGTCACCGACGGCGAGGACCGGCACGTGTGGGCGTCCGACGACTGCCCGTCCGGCCGCGCCTCCCACCTGGTGCGGGTCCCCGCGAAGGGCAAGGCGACCCGCGAGTACACCTGGGACCGCGAACGCAGCGCCCCGCAGTGCGCCACGGTCTCCGCCGCGGCGGTCGAGGACGGCCAGTACGTCGCCGAGGTCACCGTCCCCGGCCTGGGCAGCGTCCCGGCGTCGTTCGTCCTGCGGAGCTGAGCGGTCCCGCGGAGCCGAGCGCTCCCGCGGAACCGGGAAGCGGACACCGGGCCGGCCCCCTGCGGGAAGCAGGGGGCCGGCCCGGCCTCCTGAGGAACGGACCCGAGCCCCGACCCCCGCCCGGCCGGAGGCCGGGGTTCAGACGTAGCGCTCCAGGATGGACGACTCCGCCAGGCGCGACAGCCCCTCCCGCACTGAGCGTGCCCTGGCCTCGCCGACGCCCTCCACCGTCTGGAGGTCGTCCACGCTGGCGGCGAGCAGCTTCTGGAGGCCGCCGAAGTGCTCCACCAGACGCTCGATCACCACCGTGGGCAGCCGGGGCACCTTGGCCAGCAGCCGGTAGCCGCGCGGGCTGACCGCGGAGTCCAGCGCCTCGGGCGAGCCGGTGTAGCCGAGCGCCCGCGCCACCACCGGCAGCTCCAGCAGCTCGGACTGGGCCAGGCCGTCGAGGTCGGCCAGCACCTCCTGGACGCCCCGGCCGCGCTTGACGGACCGTTCGGGCACGTAGTCGCGGGCGACCAGCTCCCGCTCCGGCTCCACGCCCGCGATCAGCTCGTCCAACTGGAGGGAGAGCAGCCGCCCGTCCGTGCCGAGCTCGACGACGTACTCGGCGATCTCGGCGGCGATCCGGCGCACCATCTCCAGCCGCTGCGCGACCGCGGTGACGTCCCGCACGGTGACCAGGTCCTCGATCTCCAGCGCGGAGAGGGTGCCCGCCACCTCGTCCAGGCGCATCTTGTAGCGCTCCAGGGTGGCCAGCGCCTGGTTGGCGCGGGACAGGATCGCCGCGGAGTCCTCCAGCACCCGGCGCTGGGCGCCCACGTACAGGGCGATCAGCCGCATCGACTGGCTCACCGACACCACGGGCAGCCCGGTCTGGCGGCTGACCCGCTCCGCGGTGCGGTGGCGGGTGCCGGTCTCCCGGGTGGGGATGGTGTGGTCGGGCACGAGCTGCACCCCGGCCCGGACGATCTTGGTGATGTCCTTGTCGAGCACCACGGCGCCGTCCAGCTTGCACAGCTCGCGCAGCCGGGTCGCGGAGAACTCCACGTCCAGCACGAAGCCGCCGGAGCACAGCGACTCGACGGTCTTGTCGAAGCCGAGCACGATCAGGCCGCCGGTGTTGCCCCGCAGTACGCGCTCCAGCCCGTCGCGCAGCTCGGTGCCCGGGGCCACCGCGCTCAGCGAGGCGCGCACCAGGCTCTCAGCGCCGGGGCTCCGCTCGGCCCGGTCGTTGGCTGCCACTGCACTCCTCCGGTCGGTCGCACGTCGGGGTCCGCGGTGCCGCGGGGCGGCAACGCGACGAAGCCAGACAGCACCGTCCCACCGGACCAACGCTGTCCCGGCCGACGGGCCGCGGCCGGTCCGCCGGGTCCTCGCTGCCGGGCGGGTTCGCCCAGGGCACGCGAGACCTGGGCAAAGTTTACCGTTGGGAGCCCTCAGCACGCCGGGGCCTTCGCGGCAAGGCGCTCAGCGCCTCTCCTATGTCGGACACTTCGGTCACCGTCATGCCCGCGGGGACCTTGCCCGAGTCGGGCGGCACCAGGGCCCGGGTGAAGCCGAGACGGGCCGCCTCGGCGAGCCTGCGCTGCACCCCGGTGACCCGCCGCACCTCCCCGGCGAGGCCCACCTCGCCGATCGCCACCAGGTTCTCCGGCAGGGGCGTGTCCACCGCGGCGCTGGCCACCGCGAGCGCCATCGCCAGGTCCGCGGACGGCTCGGAGAGCTTCACCCCGCCGACGGTGGCGGTGTAGATGTCGCGCTTGCCGATGTTGATCTTCCCGCGCTCCTCCAGCACCGCCAGCACCATGGACACCCGCGGCGACTCCAGGCCCGAGGTGGTGCGCCGGGGCGCGGGGATCTGCGAGTCCACCGTGAGGGCCTGCACCTCGGCCACCAGGGGGCGGCGGCCCTCCAGCGTGACGGTCAGGCAGGTGCCGGGCACGGGCCTGGCCCGCCGGGTGAGGAACAGGCCGCTGGGGTCGGCCAGGCCCGTGATGCCCTCGTCGTGCAGCTCGAAGCAGCCCACCTCGTCGGTGGCGCCGTAGCGGTTCTTCACCCCGCGGATCAGGCGCAGCCTGGCGTGCCGGTCGCCCTCGAAGTGCAGCACCACGTCGACCAGGTGCTCCAGCAGGCGGGGGCCGGCGATCGCGCCGTCCTTGGTGACGTGGCCCACCAGCAGCGTGGACATGCCGCGCTCCTTGGACGCCCGGATCAGCGCGCCCGCCACCTCGCGCACCTGGGCCATGCCGCCGGGCGCGCCGTCGATCTCGGGGGAGGCCACCGTCTGCACCGAGTCCAGCACCAGCAGGGCGGGCTTGACGTCGTCCAGGTGGCCGAGCACGGCGGACAGGTCCGTCTCCGCCGCCAGGTACAGGTGGTCGTTGAGCGCGCCGATCCGGTCCGCGCGCAGCCGCACCTGGCTCGCGGACTCCTCGCCGGTGACGTACAGCGTGGGGGTGCGCGGGGCCGCGGACTTGGCGGCCACGTCCAGCAGCAGGGTGGACTTGCCGACGCCGGGCTCGCCGGCGAGCAGCACCACCGCGCCGGGCACCAGGCCGCCGCCGAGCACCCGGTCCAGCTCGTCGACGCCGGTGGGGCGGGCGGTGGCCGTCGTGCCGTCCACCTGGCCGATGGGGCGGGCGGGCGTGGTGACCCGGCCCGGGGCCGTGGTGCGCACCGGCGCGGCGCCGTACTCCTCGACCGTGCCCCACGCCTGGCACTCCGGGCAGCGGCCGAGCCACTTGGAGGTGGTCCAGCCGCACTCGGTGCAGCGGTAGGACGGCCGGTCCCGGCCGGTGGTGCGAGCGGTGCGCGAAGCCATGCGCCTCACGGTAGCGGGCGCCACCGACAGCCCGGGGCCGCCGCGGCACCGCCCGGAGGGGGCTCCGGCGGGGCCGCGGGGCGGGGACCTTGCCGCAGCCTCCGCCGGGGCTGCCGCCATTGGCCCGAACCTCCACTCGTCCGAGTGAGGAAATTCGCATGTGTATCCGACATTTGTCCCCCGCGCGTAGTAATACGAGCGTCTCGGGCTGAAAGGTGCCATGCCGTGCCCCTAGCGTCGCCGGGATGATGAACAGGTCCGACTCGGATACCCCTCCCCCCGGCCCCGCCCAGGGCCCCAGGCGGCCGGACCACCGCGGGCGCCACGCCAGGGCGAAGGGCGCGCGGGCACGGCGCGGAGCCCACGCCGGCCCGCCGAAGGCCCCAGAACCGTCCGTCCCCGAACCCCGCACCACCCCCGAGCACCCCGCCCCCGAGCCCGTCACTCCGGAGCGCACCACCCCCGAGCACCCCGCCCCCGAGCCCGCCGCACCCAGGCGCACGGCCGCCAAGCACGCGGCCCCCAAGCACCCCGCGCCCGAGCACCCCGGCTCCCCGCCCCCGGCCGCCGCGCCCGCCGCCCCGCGGCGCCCCGCGCCCCGGCACGCCGCCCCCGCGTCGCCGGTCCGCACCGGCGCCCCGCCCCGGTCCCCGATCGGCTACGAGCCCTGGCTCAACGGGCTGTTCACCTACTGCCTTTCGGTGATGGGGGAGCACGACACGGCCACAGCGGCGCTCGGCGACGCGCTCGCCTTCGCCGAGCGCCACCACGCGCGGCTGCGCGACCCCGCGCTGCTGCGCGCCTGGCTGTACGCGCTGGCGCGCCACGCCTGCCTCCGGCGGCTCCACCCGCCGCCCGCGCACGCCGCCGCCCTCCCGCCCACCGCCCCGCTCCGCGACGGCACCGCGGCCGGGGCGCGGCACGTGGCCCCGCGGCACCTCGCCCCGCGGGGCCACGCCCGCCGCCTGGCCGAGCTCGACGCCCTGGCCTGGCCCGAGGCCGCGGGGCTCCCCGCCGACCAGCGCGAGGCCCTGGAGCTCGCCGTCCGGCACGGGCTGCACCCCCGCGAGGTCGCCGCGGTCCTCGCCCTCGACCCGGCGCACGCCCGCGCGCTGCTGGCCCGCGCCGCCCGCGAGGTGGAGCGCACCACCAGCGCGCTCGCGGTGGCGGACCGCCGCGAGTGCCCCGGCCTCGCCCGGCTCGCGGGCGCTCCGCGCGAGCTGCTCGGCACCGTGCTGCGCGGCGAGCTGGTGTCGCACGCCGAGGGCTGCCCGCGCTGCCTGGCCACCGCGGAGCGGTTGCGGGCCGTCGGCCCCTGGCCGCTCAGCGGCTGCTCGGAGGTGCTGGCGATCGTCCCCGCGCCCCGGGCCGCGGTCTTCCGCGCGATGGTGGCGCCCGCCGGCGGCACCCGGCGCGACGGCGGGGGCGCACGCGGGCGTGGGGCGCTGGTGCTCCGGCTCGACCGGCACGGCTTCCCCGTCCCGCCGCGACCGCGCGGCGGCGGCAGGCTGCGGCAGCGCGCCCTGGCCGCGACCGTGGTGGCCGCCGCCGTGGCCGTGCCGGTGGTGGCGCTGTGGCCGGCCTACCGCGGCGGCCACGAGGCGACGGCCCACGACCCGCCGGTGTCCGCGTCCGACGACGAACCCGAGGGCGGGGGCGCCGCCCACCCCCGGCACCGCCACCACCCCGGGCAGGCCCCGGCCCGGCACCAGGCGGGCAGCGCCACGGCGGCCCCGTCCCGGCAGGCGCGCGAACCCCGGGCGTCGGCGAGCCGCAGCGGCTCGCCCTCCGGTTCCTCCGCCGCCGCGTCCGCACCGGGCGGCGCGGGGTCCGGCCCCTCGTCGCAGCGGCCCGCGCCCGGGCGGCTGACCGTCGCGCACACCGCGGGGGAGGGGAGCACCCGGGTCACCCTGCGCAACACCGGCGGCACCCCGCTCGCCTGGCGGGCCTCGCCGTCCGCGTCGTGGCTGGTGCTCAGCCAGACCGCGGGGGAGCTGGCGCCGGGCGCGGCCACCGCCGTCACCGCGTCGGCGGACGGGGACCGCCAGCCGCACGGCGCGTGGGAGGCGTACGTGTACCTCGAGCCCGGCGGGCAGGCCGTCCCGGTGCGGGGCAGGGGCGCGCCCCCGCCGTCGTCCTCGCCCTCGTCGCCGCAGCCGAGCGAGCCCGCCCCGCCCCCGGCCGAGCGCTCGGGAACCCCGGCCCGCACCGAGGAGGAGACGGAGTCGGCGGCCGCGGGGTGACCGTCACACGACGGGCGCCGCCCCCCGGGCGCAGGACCCTCAGCGCGGGTCCGCGGGGTGCGGCGCCACCGAGGCGGGGCCCGCGGCGAGGCGCTCCTCGCACAGTCGCGCCAGCTCCCGGTACCCGGCGTCCCCCATCAGCTCGGTCAGCTCCGGCCGGTAGGACAGGTACACCGGCTCGCCCGCCCCGTGCGCCGAGGTCGCCGAGGTGCACCACCAGTGCAGGTCGTGCCCGCCGGGGCCCCAGCCGCGCCGGTCGTACTCGCCGATGCTCACCACCAGCACCCGGGTGTCGTCGGGCCGGTCCACCCAGTCGAAGGTGCGGCGGATCGGCAGTTGCCAGCACACGTCCGGCTTGGTCTCCAGCGGCTCGCGGCCCTCCCGCAGCGCGAGCGTGTGCAGCGCGCACCCGGCCCCGCCGGGGAAGCCGGGCCGGTTGAGGAAGAGGCAGGCGCCGTCCACGAGCCGGGTCTGCCGCTCCCCGTCCTCGTTCTCCTCGACGATCCCCTCGTCCGCGCCCACCCGGTGGTACTGCCAGGTTTCCGGGGTCAGCCGCGAGGCGTGCTTGAGCACCCGCTCCTCGTCGTCCTCGTCGCTGAAGTGCGCGCCGAGCGAGCAGCAGCCGTCGGACGCCCGCCCGGCCACGATGCCCTGGCAGCCGCTGCCGAACACGCAGGTCCACCGGGACGTGAGCCAGGTCAGGTCGCAGCGGAAGACCTGTTCCTCGTCCGCGGGATCGGGGAACTCCACCCATGCGCGGGCGAAGTCCAGGCCCGTCTCGTCGCCGGACGGGGCGCTCGCTTGCCGCTCTAGCTGTGCCACACGGCCCAGGGTAAGCGGGTGGACCGCGGTTGCGGCGCCCGGCCGCGTTCCGCGCGTCAGCCGGCGGGGCGCTAGCGTGCACGGCATGCGCCTCGGAGTCCTGGACGTGGGATCGAACACGGTCCACCTGCTCGTGGTGGACGCGCACGTCGGTGCGCGCCCGCTGCCCGCCTACTCGCACAAGGCGGAGCTCAGGCTCGCCGAGCTGCTCGGCCCGGACGGGGCGATAGGCGAGGGCGGCGTCACCAGGCTGGTCGAGACGGTCCGCACGGCGCTGCGGATCGCCGAGGACAAGGGCGCGGAGGAGATCCTGCCGTTCGCCACCTCGGCGGTCCGCGACGCCGCCAACGGCGAGGCGGTGATCGCCCTGGTCGAGCGGGAGACCGGGGTGCGGCTGCGGGTGCTGTCCGGCGAGGAGGAGGCGCGGCTGACCTTCCTCGCCGCGCGGCGCTGGTTCGGCTGGTCGGCCGGTCGGCTGCTGCTGTTCGACATCGGCGGCGGCTCGCTGGAGATCGCCTGCGGGATCGACGAGGACCCGGACGCGGCCGTGTCCCTGCCCCTCGGCGCGGGCCGCCTCACCCAGGCCCGGCTGCACGGCGACCCGCCGCCGCCCGAGGACGTGCGGGTGCTGCGCAAGGAGGTGCGGGCGGCCGTCGCGCGCACCGTCGGCGAGTTCAGCCGCAGGGGGCGCGCGGACCGGGCGGTGGCCACCTCCAAGACCTTCAAGCAGCTCGCCAGGATCGCGGGCGCCGCCCGCTCGGCCGAGGGGCCCTTCGTGCCGCGCACTCTCACCGCCAAGGCGCTGGCGCAGTGGCTGCCCCGGCTGGCCGCGATGAGCGCGCGGGAGCGGGCGCAGTTGCCCGGGGTCTCCGAGGGCCGCGCCCGGCAGTTGCTCGCCGGGGCGCTGGTCGCCGACGCGGCGATGGACCTGTTCGACGTCTCCGAGCTGGAGATCTGCCCGTGGGCGCTGCGCGAGGGCGTCATCCTGCGCCGCCTCGACCAGTTGGCCACCGGCGCCCCGGGCACGCCGGAGCCGTAGCGGCGCGCCCCGGGCGGCCCGTCCTCCACCGGGTGTGGTGGGCGGCGCGAGACGGCGCCCCGTACCCTGTGATCCGTGGCTGAACCAGCGGAGCATACGGCGCACCGCGGCGCCCGGCACGCCGCGCGGGCGCCGGAGGCGAAGGTGGGGCTGTCCACGGCCTCGGTGTATCCGGAGTCCACCTCGGCCGCGTTCGAGATCGCGGCCCGCCTCGGCTACGACGGCGTCGAGGTCATGGTGTGGACGGACCCGGTCAGCCAGGACGTGGAGGCCCTGCGGCGCCTGTCGGAGTACCACGGCATCCCCGTCCTCGCCGTGCACGCGCCCTGTCTGCTGATCACGCAGCGGGTGTGGTCCACCGACCCGTGGACGAAGCTCCAGCGGGCGAAGGCGGCGGCGGAGCGGCTCGGCGCGTCCACCGTGGTGGTGCACCCGCCGTTCCGGTGGCAGCGCTCCTACGCGCGGGAGTTCGTGCGCGGGGTGTGGCGGATGGCGGACGAGACGGACGTCCGGTTCGCCGTGGAGAACATGTACCCGTGGCGCTACCGGGACCGCGAGATGCTGGCCTACGCCCCGGCGTGGGACCCCACCGAGGACGACTACCGGCACTTCACCGTGGACCTCTCCCACACGGCGACGTCCCGCTCGGACGCGCTGCGCATGGTGGAGCGGATGGGCGAGCGCCTGGCGCACGTCCATCTCGCCGACGGCAACGGCTCGGCGAAGGACGAGCACCTGGTGCCCGGCCGGGGCTCGCAGCCGTGCGCCGAGCTGCTGGGGGGCCTGGCGGCGACGGGCTTCTCCGGGCACGTCGTCATCGAGGTCAACACCAGACGCGCCCTGTCCGCGGCCGAGCGCGAGGCCGACCTCGCCGAGGCCCTGGCCTTCACCCGCCTCCACCTCACCGCCGCCACCCGCCACCCGGGCACCTGACCCCGCCCGCGCCCACCGGGCCCCGCCCCTCGGGGCCCCGGGCGCAGCCCCGGCGGGGGTCCAGGGGGCGGAGCCCCCCGGCCTCCGGAGGAACCCGCCACACCACCCGCCCTGAGACACCGATCCCAAAAAGCGGACATCCCCCTCACTCCCGCCCGAGGCGGCGTACGCTCGACGGATACTGGCGGTTTCGGGAAACAGCGGGAGTGGGGAGCGACAAGTGCCCAGCTTGCGGTCACGTACGGTCACTCACGGTCGGAACATGGCAGGAGCCCGCGCGCTCCTGCGCGCCGCGGGCGTGGACCGGGAGGACTTCGGCAAGCCGATCGTCGCCGTGGCCAACAGCTTCACCGAGTTCGTCCCCGGCCACACCCACCTCCAGCCGGTCGGCCGGATCGTCTCCGCGGCCATCAAGGCCGCCGGCGGCATCCCCCGCGAGTTCAACACGATCGCGGTGGACGACGGCATCGCCATGGGCCACGGCGGCATGCTCTACTCCCTGCCGTCCCGCGACCTGATCGCCGACTCCGTCGAGTACATGGTCGAGGCCCACTGCGCCGACGCCCTGGTCTGCGTCTCCAACTGCGACAAGATCACCCCGGGCATGCTGATGGCCGCGCTGCGGCTGAACATCCCCACCGTCTTCGTCTCCGGCGGCCCGATGGAGGCCGGCCGGGCCACCCTGGTGGACGGCACGGTCCGCAGGCTCGACCTGGTCAACGCCATGTCCGACGCCGTCGACGAGACCGTCTCGGACGAGGACGTGCTGCGGATCGAGGAGAACGCCTGCCCCACCTGCGGCTCCTGCTCCGGCATGTTCACCGCCAACTCGATGAACTGCCTGGTCGAGGCCCTGGGCCTGGGCCTGCCCGGCAACGGCTCCGTGCTCGCCACGCACACCGCTCGCAAGGCGCTGTACGAGGAGGCCGGCCGCACCGCCGTCGAGCTCACCCGGCGCTACTACGACCAGGACGACGCCACCGCGCTGCCCCGCGCCATCGCCTCCCGCGCCGCGTTCGAGAACGCGATGGCGCTGGACGTCGCCATGGGCGGCTCCACCAACACCGTGCTGCACCTGCTGGCCGCGGCCAGCGAGGCCGGCATCGACTTCACCATGGCCGACATCGACGCGGTCTCCCGCCGGGTGCCGTGCCTGTGCAAGGTGGCGCCGAACACCGACCGCTACTACATGGAGGACGTGCACCGCGCCGGCGGCATCCCCGCGATCCTCGGCGAGCTGCACCGCGGCGGGCTGCTCCACGAGGACGTGCACAGCGTCCACTCGCCGTCCCTCGCCGACTGGCTGAAGAACTGGGACGTCCGCGGCGGCTCCCCCTCGCCCGAGGCGGTCGAGCTGTTCCACGCCGCGCCCGGCTGCGTCCGCTCCGCCACCGCCTTCTCGCAGTCCGAGCGGTGGGAGTCCCTGGACACCGACGCCGCCGCGGGCTGCATCCGCGACACCGCCCACGCCTACACCGCCGACGGCGGCCTCGCGGTGCTGCGCGGCAACCTCGCCGAGGACGGCTGCGTGGTGAAGACCGCGGGCGTGGACGAGTCCATCTGGACCTTCGAGGGCCCGGCCGTGGTGGTGGAGTCCCAGGAGGAGGCGGTCGAGGCCATCCTGGGCAAGCGGGTCAAGGAGGGCGACGTCGTCGTCGTCCGCTACGAGGGCCCCAGGGGCGGCCCCGGCATGCAGGAGATGCTGTACCCGACGGCGTTCCTCAAGGGCCGCGGCCTGGGCAAGAAGTGCGCGCTGATCACCGACGGCCGCTTCTCCGGCGGCACCTCGGGCCTGTCCATCGGCCATGTCTCGCCGGAGGCGGCGTCCGGCGGCACGATCGCGCTGGTGCGGGACGGCGACCTGATCCGCATCGACATCCCCAACCGCGCCATCGAGCTGAAGGTCCCCGACGAGGAGCTGGCGGCCCGCCGCGCCGACCTGCTGGCCCGCCTCGGCGGCCACCGCCCGGCCGCCCGGGACCGCAAGGTCTCCGCCGCCCTGCGGGCCTACGCCCTGCTGGCCACCTCCGCGGACAAGGGCGCGGTGCGGGACCTGTCCAAGCTGGACGACGAGAGCTGAGCCGGACGGCGCGAGCCGACGCGCCGAGGACGACGGCGGGGGCCGGGCCGGGTGCCCGGCCCCCGCCGCGTCTACTTCCCCATGTCCCGCACCGCGACGGAGAACACCGACCCGCGCGGGGTGAACGCGTAGATCCGCTCCCGCGTCACGATCGGCACCGGCACCTCCAGCGTGCCCCGCAGGTCGCGGTCGAAGCGCGGCTGGGTCTGCTTCAGCAGCACCCCGCGCCGGGCGTCCACCGACAGCAGTTGCCCGTTGGGGCTGGACAGGTACACCCTCTCCCCTGCGGCGACCGGGGGAGAGGGGTTGTTCACCGCCGTCTCCAGCTCCCACCGCACCGCACGGGCCCGGGTGTCCACGGCCATCAGCATGCCCGTGGCGTCGAGCAGGTAGACGGTGCCGCCGGCCGCTGTCGCCCCGGCGTCGGCGGCCGGGTACGGCAGGGCGGTGCGGACCGTGGCGCCGCTGTCCGGTTCGTACCGCAGCACGGCGTGGGTGTCCGTGGTGGTGGGGCGGTCCTCCAGCAGGTACAGCGTCCCGCCGGACACCGCGGCCGGGTGGACGACACCGGAGAACCGGCGCTGCCACAGCGTCCGGCCCGTGTCCGGCCGGACCTCGCTCACCCGCGTCCAGGCGTTGTGCTCGGGGTCCGGGTCCACCAGGAACAGCCGGTTCCCCAGGGTCACCAGCCGCGGGTCCGGGTGCCCGGTGAAACGCTTCTCCCAGCGCACCGTCCCCCGCGCCCCGTCCAGCGCCCGCACCGTGGCCCGCCCCTGGTCCAGCAGCAGCACCGTGTCCCCGGCGTACCAGCAGCAGCTCGCCCCCGACAGCGGGACGCTCCAGCGCTCCCGGCCGCTCTCCGGGTCGAGCGCCCGCAGGGCCTCGCCGGGCTCCGGCATCTGCACCAGGCCGCCCGCGAACCCGGGCGCCTGCACCCACCGGTCCGCCCAGGGGGCCCGCTCCTTCCACCACACCCGCCCGTCGGCGGCGTCGATCCGCGACGCCGCCACGCCGGTGCCCGCGCAGTACAGCGCCTCGGCGGTGGGCACGCACTTCGCCGCGTGCACCCGGCCCTCGTCCGGGCCGCTCGGGGGTCTGCCGACGCGGGTCTCCCACACGTCCTCCCACGCCTCGTTGGACGCCCCGGCCGTCTGCCCCACCGGGGGCCGCCCCGACGGCCCGGACGAGCCCAGCTCCTGCGCCCCGACGTAGCCGCCCGCCGCGAGCACCGCCGCGACCAGCACCCCGATCAGCGAGGGCCTGCGCCACCTGCGGCGCCCCGCGCCCGCGGCCGCCGCGCCCGGCCCGCCGTCCCCGTCCCCGGCCTGCACGGGCCCCGGCTCGTCCCGCCCCGGCCCGCCGAGCGCCGGCGTCCTGGCCGCGCCGCCCTCCGAGAACGGCACCGTCGGCTCCCCCGGCCCGCGCGCCTGACGCAGCGCCCTCATCAGCTCCCCCGCCTCCGGCCGCTCGGCCGGGTCCTTGGCCAGACAGCGGCGCACCAGCGGGCGCAGCTCGTCGGGCACCTCGTCCAGGTTCGGCTCGTCGTGCACCACCTGGTACGCGACGATGTAGGGACTGTCGGAGTCGAACGGACCGCGCCCCTGCGCCGCGTGCGCGAGCAGGCAGCCGAACGCGAAGACGTCCGCGGCCGTGCCGACCTCGCGCGGGGCGCGGAACTGCTCCGGCGCCATGAACGGCGGCGTGCCTATGACCTTGCCGGTCTCGGTGCGCAGCGCGCTGTCGTGCGGCCGGGAGATGCCGAAGTCGATGACCTTCGGGCCGTCCTCGGCCAGCAGCACGTTGCCCGGCTTCAGATCGCGGTGCACCACTCCGGCGCGGTGGATGTCGCGCAGCGCCTCGGAGAGCCCGGTGGCGAGCTGCCACAGCTCCTCCCCGCGCAGCGGCCCCTCCTTCTTCACCCGCTCGGCGAGCGTCATCCCCGGCACGTACAGCGTGGCCATCCACGGCCGTACCGCGTCCGCGTCGGCGTCGAGCACGGGCGCGGTGAACGCCCCGCTGACCCGGCGGGCCGCCGCCACCTCCTGCTGGAAGCGGGCCCGGAACTCCGGGTCGGCCGCGAGGTGCTTGTGCACCACCTTGACCGCCACCTGGCGCCCCGAAGGGGAGTGCGCCAGGTACACCACGCCCATCCCCCCGGAACCGAGGCGGGAGTCCAGCGTGTAATCCCCCACGAACGGCGGCTCGTCGTCCTCCACTGGCTGCTCCCGTCCCCCCGACTGCGAGTCCCGGGCACCAGCGTAGGGAACACCAGTACCCGTTGACGACGACTCACCCCCCGCTTCCTCGTCCGCGGCACCTTCGCTGACACAACGTCCGAGGTCGGGGGCGAGCGGCGGCGAGGGCCCTCCGCCGGGGCGGCCGGGCGGGTCCCCGTTCGGCGGGGCGTCCCCGCCGTGCCCGGTGCGGCCGGGAGGCGCGGTGGTGCAACCGCCGTCCCGCGGCCTGCGTGTCCCGTGTGGGCTGTCATTCGGTCACGCGGATCCCTGTGAATGTCGGGAGAAGGAAAGCCGAAAACGGTTCAGGTGATCTCGAAACGCTTGCTACTCTCCCCGCCGGGGAGAAAGTAGTACTAGTTGAACGGGGGGACCCTGTGTCCATCGAAAACGTGCGCGAGCCCGTGGCCGAGGTTCCGGTCGAGGTGACCGAGGAGGCCGCCGAGGTCATCGAGGAAGCCGCCGAGGTCGTCGAGGAGGCCGCCGCCGGCCTGCTCGCGACGGCGAGCTACCGGACGACGTACGAGAAGCGGACGCCCGTGTACAAGGCGCCCAACTTCAACCAGCCGGACGGGTCCCTGGGGCCGGGCACGCTCGTGACCATCTACTGCCAGACGCCCGGCCCCTCGGTGTCGGGTCCCTACGGCACCTCCACCATCTGGGACCGCATCGGCACCAACCGCTACGTCCCCGACTGCTACGTCAACACCGGCAGCGACGGGTACGTCGCCAAGCGGTGCTGACACCCGGACCCGCGGAGCGGCCCGCCTCCGGACACTGACCCGGCGGCGGGACCCGCGCCCCGCCGCGCCGACCGCGCCCCAGGGGCGGACCGGCGGACGCCATCCGGCGTCCCCGGTCCGCCCCTGCCGCGTTCTGCGGACCGGCGCCCCTCCCCGCCGCCCTCTCACCGCCTCCTGTCATGTGTCAGCTTTCTTTGACACATCACTCGCCCATGTGTCAGCCTTTCCTTACACATGAAAGAGGTCGCGATGCCTGATCTCTCGGCCCCCACCGGCGACGACCTGCTGAAGGTGATGGCCGCACTCGGCAACCCCCACCGGCTGCGCATCGTCGCCGCGCTGGTCGAGGGGCGGAACTACGTCAGCCGTCTCGCCCGTGAGATCGGCCTGAGCCGGCCGCTGCTGCACATGCACCTCCAGCGACTGGAGGCGGCCGGGCTGATCGTCGGCACGCTGGAGCTCTCGGAAGGGGGCAAGGCCATGAAGTTCTACGAGGTCGCGCCGTTCGTGGTGCAGCTCACCCCGCAGAGCGTGGCCCAGGCGGCGCGGACGCTCGGCGACGAGGAACGGGACGGGGACCGGACCGTGAGCGAGGACGAGGGTGTGAGGAAGTGAACGGGGAGCCGGAGACGCTTCTGGCGTCGGACCCCGCGGGGCCGGTCGGAGCCGCCGGGGTTTTCCTGCTGATGATCGTGATCGTCTGGCAGATCGCCGCCACCTGGCGGGCGAGGTTGCTCGCCGCGCGCGAGGACGAGTACAAGCGCCTCGCCGCCAAGTACGCCGAGCTGCTCGAGGACTCCGTCGAGCTCCAGCGCCGCACCGCGGAGGAGCTGACGCAGGCCAGGACCGCCCTCGCCTCGATGGAGAAGATGATGCGCGAGATCGAGTGAGCCCGCCCTCCCGCGGCCCGCGAACCGCGGGGAGGACGAGAAGGGGACCGGCCCCGCCGAGCGCCAACTCGGCGGACCGGCCCCTTCGGAGCACGGAACACCCGCGCACCCGAACGCCCTGCCGCGGCGATGGCCTGCGAAACCGTGAGGCCGCGGCCGGGCCGGTGTGCGCGGTCGGCAATGACCGCACTCCCACCGCAAGGAGACCATCCGATGCTGCCCTGGTTCAAGCGGCTGCTCAGCGCCCCGGGAGGCAGGCGGGCCAAATGGCTCGTCCTCGCCGCCTGGCTGGTCGCCGCCGTCGCGCTCGGCCCGCTCGCCGGGAAGGTCGGCGACGTCGAGGAGAACTCGGCCAACGCCTTCCTGCCGAAGAACGCCGAGTCGGCGCGCGTCAACGACCTGCTCGAACGGTTCCGCACCGACGAGCTCACCCCCGCCGCAGTCGTCTACGCCCGCGACGGAGGGCTCACCGCGCAGGACCGGGCCAAGGCGGAGGAGGACCGCGCCGCCGTCGCCGAGCTGGCGCACGGCGGTGAGGCGCCGCCCGTGGCGCCCTCCGACGACGGCGCGGCGCTGCTGGTCACCGTCCCCCTGTCCATGGAGGAGGACGACCTGACCGACCGGGTGGAGCAGATCCGCGACATTGTCGAGGCCAACGCCCCGCCCGGCCTTGAGGTGAAGGTCGCCGGGCCCGCGGGCTCGCTCACCGACCAGGTCGCGGTCTTCGGCGACCTCGACGGCACCCTGATGCTGGCCTCCGCCGCCGTCGTCACCGTCCTGCTGCTGATCATCTACCGCAGCCCCGTGCTGTGGCTGTTCCCGCTGATCGCCGTCGGCTTCGCGGCGGTGCTCGCGCAGGCCGTCACCTACCTCGGCGGCAGGTACGCCGACCTGCCGGTGGACGGCCAGAGCGGCGGCATCCTCATGGTGCTGGTCTTCGGCGTCGGCACCGACTACGCGCTGCTGCTCATCGCCCGCTACCGCGAGGAGCTGACCCGGCACGCCGACCGGCACCTGGCCATGCGGGTGGCGCTGCGCCGCAGCGGGCCCGCCGTGCTCGCCTCCGCCTGCACCATCGCGGTCGGCCTGCTGTGCCTGCTGCTCGCCGACCTCAACTCCTCCCGCAGCCTCGGCTGGGTGGGCGCCGCCGGGGTGCTGTGCGGGTTCCTGGCCATGGTCACCGTGCTGCCCGCCCTGCTGGTGGCCGCGGGGCGGTGGGTGTTCTGGCCGTTCGTGCCGCGCCAGGGCGAGGCGCGGCACGCCGAGCACACCGTGTGGGCCCGCGCCGGGCGGGCCGTCTCCGCCCGCCCGCGCCGCTCCTGGGTCGGCGCCGCCGTCCTCACCGGCGCGCTCGCCCTGGGCGCCACCGGCATCGGCATGGGCCTGACCGACGCCGAGATGTTCACCGACACGCCCGACTCCGTCACCGGCCAGCGCCTGATCGAGGACCACTACCCGGGCGGCGCCTCCGCCCCGGCGGACGTGGTCGCGGCGGCGGACGCCGAGGAGCGGGTGCGGCGCGCCGCCGCGGACACGCCGGGTGTCGCCGGGGTCGGCGAGGCCGAGTACACCCGCGACCGCGGGCTGGTCCACCTGCCGGTGGTCCTCGCCGACGCCCCCGACAGCGCGGCCGCCGAGCGGACCGTGGACGCCCTGCGGGAGAACCTGCGCGCGCTCGGCGGCGCGGACGCCGCCGTCGGCGGGCCCACCGCGAGCGACCTGGACACCGAGCGCGCCGCCGAGAGCGACAACACGCTGGTCATCCCGGTGGTGCTGGCCGTGGTGCTGCTGGTGCTGATCGCGCTGCTGCGCGCCCTGGTCGCCCCGCTGGTGCTGCTCGCCACCGTGGTGGTGTCCTTCTTCGGCGCCCTCGGCGCCAGCAACCTGCTGTTCGAGCACGTCTTCGACTGGGGCGGCATCGACCACTCGCTGCCGCTGCTCGGCTTCGTCTTCCTGGTCGCGCTCGGCATCGACTACAACATCTTCCTGATGACCCGGGTGCGCGAGGAGGTCGTCCGGCTCGGCCACGACCGGGGCGTGCTCACCGGCCTGACCACCACCGGCGGGGTGATCACCAGCGCGGGCGTGGTGCTCGCGGCCACCTTCGCCATCTTCGTGACGCTGCCGCTGGTGACGATGGCGGAGATGGGCGTGCTGGTCGGGATCGGCGTGCTGCTCGACACCTTCGTCGTCCGCACGGTCCTGGTGCCCGCGCTGTCCCTGGACATCGGCCGGGCCATGTGGTGGCCGGGCGCGCTGTACCGGCGGCTCGGGCAGCGGCCCCCCGCCGGGCGGGGCGAGGAGCGGGCCCCCGTCCACGCCCGCCCCTGACCGCCCGGCCCCACCGGCCCCCGCCCCCGGCCCGGCCCGGGGGCGGGGGCTCTACGCTGTGGAGCGGGACCCGCGGGGCGCGCCGCCGCCCCGCCCGCACCGGAAAGGACCCCGCGTGCTGTTCCGCCGGGCCGTGCTCGCCGCGTCCCGCACCGCCCCGCCGCGGCGGCTGGTGCGGAGCGGCCCCGTGGCGCGTGCCCTGGTGAGCCGGTATGTCGCCGGGGACGGGCCGGACGAGGCCCTCGCCGTCGCCGCCCGCCTCGCCGCCCGGGGCCTGACCGTCTCCCTGGACCTGCTCGGCGAGGGCACCACCGACCCGGCCGCGGCCCGGCGCGTCCGCGACGCCTACACCGCGCTGCTCGCCCGCCTCGCCGACCAGGGCCTGGCCGACACCGCCGAGGTCTCCGTCAAGCTCTCCGCCGTCGGCGCCGCCCTGCCCCGCGACGGCGACCGCGTCGCCCGCGAGCACGCCCACGCCGTGTGCGCGGCCGCCCGCGCCGCCGGGACCACGGTGACCCTGGACATGGAGGACCACACCACCACCGACGCCACCCTGGCCACGGCCCGCGAGCTGCGCCGCGACTTCCCGTGGCTGGGCGTCGCCGTCCAGGCGTACCTGCGCCGCACCGAGGCCGACTGCCGGGACCTGGCCGCCGCCGGCGCCCGGGTGCGGCTGTGCAAGGGCGCCTACGACGAGCCGCGCTCCGTCGCCCACCGCGGCCGCCGCGAGGTGGACCTGGCCTATGTGCGCTGCCTGGGGATCCTCATGTCCGGCGGTGGCTACCCGATGGTGGCCACCCACGACCCGCGCCTGGTGGAGCTCGCCCGGGTCCTCGCCGTGCGCGCGGGGCGCGCGCCGGGACGGTACGAGCTCCAGATGCTGTACGGCGTCCGGCCGGACGAGCAGCTCAGGCTGGCCTCAGCCGGGGAGCGGGTGCGGGTCTACGTGCCCTATGGCGACCAGTGGTACGGGTATTTCGTGCGCCGGCTGGCCGAGCGTCCTGCCAACATGGCGTTCTTCCTGCGTTCAGTGGCTAGCAAGGGGTGAGTCGGGCATGACCCAGCGGGTGGCGGTACTCGGGACGGGCAAGATCGGCGAAGCGCTGCTGTCCGGCATGCTCCGGGGCGGCTTCGCCCCGGACCGCCTGATGGTCACCGCGCGGCGGCCGGAGCGGGCGCGGGAGCTGCGCGAGCGCCACGGCGTGGAGGCGGTGACGAACGCGGAGGCGGCCAAGAGCGCCGACACGCTGATCCTCACCGTCAAGCCCCAGGACATGGCGGCGCTGCTGGACGAGCTGGCCCCGCACGTCCCCTCCGGGCGGCTGGTGATCTCCGGCGCGGCCGGCATCACCACGGCCTGGCTGGAGTCGCGGCTGCCGGAGGGCACCCCGGTGGTGCGGGTGATGACCAACACCCCGGCGCTGGTGGACGAGGCGATGAGCGTGGTGTCGGGCGGCGCCCACGCCACCGAGGAGCACCTGGCGCACACCGAGGAGATCTTCAACGCGGTCGGCAAGTCCCTGCGCGTGCCGGAGTCCCAGCAGGACGCGGCCACCGCGCTGTCCGGCTCGGGCCCGGCGTACTTCTACTACCTCGTCGAGGCCATGACGGACGCGGGCATCCTGCTGGGCCTGCCCCGCGCCCAGGCCCACGACCTGATCGTGCAGGCCGCGATCGGCGCCGCGGTGATGCTGCGCGACTCGGGCGAGCACCCGGTCAGGCTCCGCGAGGCCGTCACCTCCCCGGCGGGCACCACCATCAACGCCATCCGCGAACTGGAGAAGCACGGCGTCCGCGCCGCCCTCCTGGACGCCCTGGAAGCCGCCAGGGACCGCAGCCGCGAACTGGCCTCCGGCAACGGGTGACCCCCACCCGCGCCCGCCCCGCCGGGGGCCGGCCCACCCGGCCGGCCCCCGGCCGACCCGCGCCCCTCACGGCGGCTCCGGCCTCACAGCAGTTCCGGCCGCTGCCACTGCCTCCCCAGCACGTGGTGGTCCAGGAAGTTCAGCACCGTCGAGTACCAGATCCGCGCGTTGTTCGGGGACAGCACCCAGTGGTGCTCGTCCGGGAAGTACAGGTACATCGCCGGGACCTCGAACCGCAGCAGGTCGTTCCACAGCGCGATGGCCTCCCCGACCGGCACCCGGTAGTCCCGCGCCCCGTGGATCACCAGCATCGGTGTGGTGATCTTCCTGGCGTGCAGGTGCGGTGAGTTCTCCTCGTACCTCTCCCGCCGCTCCAGCGGATCCCCGAAGATCCGGACGAAGGCGCCCGGTGTGTCGGTGTCCCCGGCGAAGCCGCTGAGGTTCCACAGGCTGGCGTGGGAGACGATCGCCCGGAACCGGTCGGTCTGCCCCGCCACCCAGTTGGCCATGTACCCGCCGTACGACCCGCCGAGCAGCCCGGAGCGCGAGCCGTCGATGTCCGGCCTGGCCTGCGCCGCGTCGGTGAGCGCCATCAGGTCCCGGTACGGCTGCTGCCCCCACCCGCTCCAGCCCCGCTGGTGGTGGCGCTGCCCGTAGCCGGTGGACAGCGCCGGGTCGGGCAGCAGCACCGCGTAGCCGCGGGCGGCGGCCGGCCACGGGTTCCACCGCCAGTGCCAGGAGTTCCAGCTCGTCTGCGGGCCGCCGTGCACGAACACCAGCAGCGGCGCCGGCCGGTCCCGCGCCGCGCCGTCGGGCAGCACCAGCCAGCCGCGCAGGTCCGCCCCGTCGTCCGCGGTGGCGTGCACCTCGGTGAGCGAGCCGGGCAGCGCGACCGGACCGCCGGGGGCCTTCAGCGGCACCGGCTCCTGGTCGGCCTCGTACGCGCTCAGGCGCACCGGCACCGGCGGGCAGTCCACGGTGGAGCGCAGCGCGTACACCGCCGCCCCGTCCGGGGAGACCACCACGTCGCCGTAGGCGCCGGACGCGGTGAGCCGGGTGACGGCGCCGTCGGGCGCGACCCGGAACACGGGCCGGTGGCCGAGCTCGTCCGCGGTGAACAGCACGTCCCCGCCGGGGCAGGGCACCGGCGACCCGGGCCACTGGCCGAAGCCCGGGGTGAGGTCCCGCCCGCCCGGGTCGCCGTCCAGGTCGAGCCGCCACAGGGTGACGTCCCCGGACGCCTCCCAGGTCGGCCGGGTGCTGCGCACGCACACCACGGCGCGGCCGTCGGCGGTGAACGCGGGCTCGCTGAAGTCGTGGTCGGGCGAGGCCAGCACCCGCAGCCGCTCGCCGGTCGCGGCGTCGGCCACCACCACCGCGGTGCCCTGGTCCTCCGGCAGCCGTCCGGTGAACGCCGTGTAGGCGACGTGCGCCCCGTCGGGCGAGACCGCGATGCCCTCGGCTATCTGGCCGCGCTCCCCGGCGTCCACGGGCTCCCCGGCCGCCTGCGGGTGCGTGACGAACACGTGCGGCACCCCGGGCCCGAGGTCGGCGTCCCAGTACCGCACCGGGCCCGCCTCGTGCAGGATCGCCGACACCTTCGCCTTCTCCCGGGCCGCCCGCCGCTCGGCGTCGTCCTCGTCGTCCTGCGCGCCGGGCATCAGCGACGCCGCGAACGCGACGTGCCCGGAGTCCCGCGCCACCGCGTACCCGGCGACTCCGCCCGCCCGCGCCAGCACCGGCAGCGCCTCCCCGCGCGGGGGCAGCCGCCACAGCGCCCTCCCACCCGCGCCCGCGCGCTCCCCCTGCCGCCCGGGGTCGGGCCTGGCGGAGAGGAACAGCAGCGAGCCGTCCGGCAGGAACGCGGGCGCCGTCTCACCCTGCTCGGAGCGGGTGAGCCGCACGGCCTCCCGCCGGCCCGAGGGATCCACCTCCCACAGCGCGGGCACCAGGCGGGTGCCGTCGGCCGACAGCTCCGCCGCGCCGGTGACCAGCCGGGCGCCGTCCGGGGACAGCGCGAGCCCGGCCGGTCTCGGCAGGGCCACGAACGAGGACAGGTCGTGGAAGACGGTCGTATCAGCCATGGCCGTCATCCTGCCGCGCACGGCGCGCGCCGAGTAGGGCGTCCACGGTTCCCCCACGTGCGCGGGCGCACTCCCACCGCGAAGCGCGCCCTACAGTGACCGGATGCGCTACGACCTGATCATTTTCGACAACGACGGTGTGCTGGTGGACAGCGAGCCGATCGCCAACCGGGTGCTGGCGGCGTACCTCACCGAGCTCGGCCACCCCACCAGCCACGAGGAGTCCCTGCGGGACTTCCTGGGCTCTTCCGTGTCCCGGATCAGGGAAGTCGTCGGCGAGCGCTCCGGGCGTGCCCTCCCCGGCGGCTTCGAGGCCGAGCTGCTCGCCCGCACCGTGGCCGCGTTCGAGACCGGGCTGCGCCCCGTCGCCGGCATGCCCCGGGTGCTGGAGAAGCTCGACGCCGACGGGGTGCCGTACTGCCTGGCGTCCTCCTCCGCCCACCCCCGCATCCGGGCCTCGCTGCGCCTGGCCGGGATCGCCGCGCACTTCCCCGAGGAGCGGATCTTCAGCGCCCAGGACGTGGCCCGCGGCAAGCCCGCCCCCGACCTGTTCCTGCACGCGGCCCGCGCCATGGGCGCCGACCCGGCGGGCTGCGCGGTGGTGGAGGACAGCCCCCTCGGGGTGGACGCGGCCGTCGCGGCGGGGATGGACGTGTACGGGTACGCGGCGGTCACCCCGGCGCGACGCCTGGCGAGGGCCACCGCCCTGTTCACCGACCCGGAGGACCTGCCGGGCCTGCTGGCCTGAGCGCCGCCCGCCCCGCCCGCGCGCGGGCCGCCCGATACCGTGGCCCCATGACGTGCGGCGCGAAGCTGATGTGGGACGAGGCCGTGACCGGGTACGACTTCGGGCCCGGCCATCCGATGGACCCCGTCCGCCTGGCCCTGACCATGCGCCTGGTGGAGTCCTTCGGCCTAGGCTCCGCGGTGGACGTCCGCACGGCGCCCGCCGCGGGCGACTCCACGCTCCGGCTGGTCCACGACGCCGCCTACATCGAGGCGGTGCGCGCCGCCTCGGCCGACCCCGACCACGCCGACCGGCACCGGGGCCTGGGCACGGTGGACGACCCGGCGTTCCCCGGGATGCACCAGGTGTCCGCGCTGATCGCCGGGCTCTCCGTGGCCGCGGCCGAGACGGTCTGGCGGGGCACCCATCCGCACGCGGTGAACTTCGCCGGCGGGCTGCACCACGCCATGCCGGACCGGGCCGCCGGGTTCTGCGTCTACAACGACGCCGCCCTGGCCGTCGCCCGCCTGCTGGAGGCCGGCGCGGAGCGGGTGGCCTACGTGGACGTCGACGTCCACCACGGCGACGGCGTGCAGCACGCCTTCTGGAACGACCCCAGGGTGCTGACGATCTCCCTGCACGAGCACCCCCGCACCCTGTTCCCGCAGACCGGCTGGCCCGAGGAGACCGGCGGGCCCGACGCGGAGGGCTCGGCCGTCAACGTGGCGCTGCCCGCGGGCACCGGCGACGACGGCTGGCTGCGCGCCTTCCACGCGGTGGTGCCCGAGCTGCTCGCCGCGTTCCGCCCGCAGGTGCTGGTCACCCAGCACGGCGCCGACACCCACGCCGAGGACCCGCTGGCCCACCTCGCGGTCAGCCTCGACGCGCAGCGGGCGGTCGCCGCGGCCTGCCACGACCTGGCCCACGAGCACGCGCAGGGCCGCTGGGTCGCCCTCGGCGGCGGCGGGTACGCCGTGGTGGACGTCGTGCCGCGAAGCTGGGCCCACCTGGTGGCCATCGCGGCGGGAGCGCCGATCGACCCGCTGACCGAGACCCCGCAGGAGTGGCGGCAGGAGGTCTACCGCCGCACCCGCATGTCCGCGCCCCAGCGCATGACGGACGGCCGCACCCCGCACGTCCGCTCCTTCGAGGACGGCGGCTACGACCCGGCCGACCGCCTGGACCAGTCCATCCTCGCCACCCGCCGCGCCACCTTCCCCCTCCACGGCCTCCTGCCCTGACCCCGGCGGACCACCTCTAGGCGCGCCCACTCACCGCATCCACTCCCGCCAATTTCCCCAACCCCCCACGAACCCCCCATTCCGCCCGCCAGAATGCCCCCGTGCCCAGTCGCGAACGGCTCCGGGAGCACCTCCTCGCCACCCGCATCGCCGGCCAGGTCGCCACCCCGCGCGAGCGGAGCCTCCGCAGCTACCGCCTGCTCGCCGCCCGGGACCCCCGGGTCCTCTTCGGCCTCGACCCGGTCCGCCCCTGGGACGAGGCGGCGGTGCTGCGCCTGATGGCGGCCAGGTGCGGGGTCTCACCCGACCCGGAGTACCTCAGGGGCCCGGACACGATCGACCCGGAGCGCACCCTCGCCGCCCTCGACGCCTTCGCCGCGCGCCTCGCCAGGGCCGCCGCCGGGCGGGAGCCCGTCCTGTTCGGCACCGGCCACCCGGAGCGCCTGCTCGGCTTCTACGCGGCCCTCGCCGCCGGCCTCGCCGCCGCGGGCTGCCCGGTGCTCACCCCCGCCAGGGGCCGCACCGTCCACATGGCGACGCGTTTCGGCGTACTGGCGCATGTACTCGACTACGTACGAGCTGTTGCATTGGTGCGCGTTGCCGTAGCGCGCCCCACCGGCGCGGCGCCACCGGCGCACACCCACTCGCCGCTTCCCGTGCGCGCCGCCCTCGGAGCCCTGGCGGAGAGCGGCGAGCCGCTGCCCGAACTGGTGGTCGGCGACCACGGCTGGGTCTGCGGCGCAGGTCAGTTGGGTATTGACACGGTGGGGCTCGGCGACACCAACGACCCGGCGCTGTTCGTCGGTGAGGCCGAGGGCCGTATCGCGGTGACCGTCCCGCTTGATGACGCTGTGCGATCCGACTACTACCGACCGCTTACTCGTTATGTACTCAATCGAGCGTGTCTGTCACAGTAGGCAGCCGAACGTGGCTCCTCTTCCCCACTAGTACCACCTGCATCTACTCTGGGAGCAAGCGCACGTGCGTGCAGGAGTCACCGGAGGGGAAGCCGGTGCCCGTCACGTGCGAAAGGTTCGGTGTCTCATGGCTTCTGACCAGAGGCCTCTGAACGAGGTCGTCTTTCTGACCGTCGCCGAAGTGGCGACGGTGATGCGAGTGTCCAAGATGACCGTGTACCGATTGGTGCACAGCGGTCATCTGCCCGCGATCCGGGTGGGGCGTTCCTTCCGGGTCCCAGAACAGGCAGTGCACGACTACCTCCGCGAGTCCTATGTGGGGGCGGACACGGCTTAACCGCGGCATCAGGGCCCTCGTTAACGCCGGAGCATTCGGGGCGGGTAGGCTAAGCCGACGTAGGTCGTGTGGGCTCGGACGCCCCGCACCGAGTGATCCGGCGCCGCAACCCAGTGGATCCGGAACGTATCCCCGCGGGTGCGGGGTGATTCAGTGAGCGAGGGTATTCGTGGGCTCTGTCATCAAGAAGCGCCGCAAGCGTATGGCCAAGAAGAAGCACCGCAAGCTGCTCAAGCGCACGCGCGTGCAGCGTCGCAACAAGAAGTAGGCGGCGCCGCGGGGCAGACCGCGGTTCCGCACCCGCAGGGACCGCACCCGCCGCGGCGGGGCGAGGCTTCTTCAGGCCGGCCGCCCGTCACTCGGTCCACCGCTCCGGTGGCCCCGAGTGGCGGGCGGTGGCGTTTCCCGCCCCAGCCGCAGGCCGCCGCCTTCCGCCCCCATCCCACCGCATCCCGGGAAACTCCCCGCCAACCCCGGGTGACGCCGGCCCGGCCGTGGGTAGGCGCACCGGGCGGCGGCACCGGCGTGTCGCGGCCGGGAGCCGGTACGGTGCCGTCCGGGGGCAGCGGCACCGCCAGGAAGGGGCGCGGATGGGATCGGTCGTACTCGTCACCGGAGCCGCACGGCATCTGAGCGGGCGGTTCATCCGCCACATCCAGCGCGAGCCGGACATCGACCGGGTGGTCGGCGTGGACGTGGTGACGCCGGAGCACTCCCTGGGCCGCGCCGAGTTCGTGCGCGCGGACATCAGGCACCCGCTGATCGCCAAGGTGCTCGCCGAGACCGGCGCCGACACGGTCGTCCACATGGACGTCAGCGGCACCCCGCTGAGCTCCGGTGGCCGCGCGGCGGTGAAGGAGACCAACGTCATCGGCACCATGCAGTTGCTCGGTGCGTGCCAGAAGTCGCCGGCCGTGCGCCGCCTGGTGGTGAAGTCCACCACCAGCGTCTACGGCTCCGCGCCCCGCGACCCGGCCGTCTTCAGCGAGACCATGCTGCCCAAGGCGCTGCCGACCGGCGGGTTCGCCAAGGACGCCTGCGAGGTCGAGGGCTATGTGCGCGGCTTCGCCCGCCGCCGCCCCGACGTCGCCGTCACCGTGCTGCGCTTCGCCAACATCCTCGGCGCGGCCGGCGGCACCCCGCTCGCCGACTACTTCTGCCTGCCCGTCCTGCCCACCGTCATCGGCTACGACCCCAGGCTCCAGTTCGTGCACGAGGACGACGTGGTGGACGTGCTGCGCCTGTGCTGCCTCCAGCCGCGCCGCGGCACGTTCAACGCGGGCACCTTCAACATCGCCGGGGACGGCGTGCTGCTGCTGTCCCAGTGCGCCAGGCGCCTGGGGCGGCCCACCGTGCCCGTGCTGCTGCCCGCCATCACCGGACTCGGCCAGTTCATGCGCGCCGTGCGCTTCACCGACTTCTCGCCGGAGCAGATCCGCCTGCTGACGCACGGCAGGGTCGTGGACACCACCCAGATGCGCGAGACCCTCGGCTTCACCCCCCGCTACAGCACGGCGGAGGCCTTCGGCGACTTCGCCCGCGGCCGCGGCCCCGGCCTGCTGCCGCCCGAGCGCCTGGCCGGGGCCGTGGACCGGCTCGCCGACCTCCTGCCGCCCGCGATCGCCCGCAAGGAGTACACCCGACATGGCTGACGCGAAGGTCATCCCGTTCGACGAGGACGGCCGCGGACGACGGGCGGCCGGCGCCTCACGCGGCTCGGCGGCGCGCCCCGCCCCAGCGCGGCCGCGGCCCGCCGGGCCGGACGGCGTCACCCCGCCGACGCCGCTGCCGCTGCCGCACGTCGCCCCGCCGGAGCAGGGCGGGCCGGGCGCGCCGCCGTACCAGGCCGGGCCCGGCGCGGACGGCGACCCGGCGGGCGTCGGCGCGGGGGCGCTGGCCGACGCGTTCGCCGAGGCCCTCACCGGCGCGCTCGCCGAGGCCGCGGACCGGCTGCTCGGCGGGTCGTGGGAGCGGCGCATCGCCTCCGGGCTCGCCTTCCTGCGCCGCAGGATCACCGGCGACTACGAGGTGGACGAGTTCGGTTTCGATCCGGAACTGACCGACCAGGTGCTGATGTCGGTCATGCGGCCGCTGTTCAACGACTACTTCCGGGTGGAGGTGCGCGGCATCGAGAACATCCCCGACACCGGGGGCGCGCTCGTCGTCGCCAACCACTCCGGGACCCTGCCGCTGGACGCGCTGATGACCCAGGTCGCCGTCCACGACCACCACCCCAACGGCCGTCACCTGCGGCTGCTCGCCGCCGACCTGGTGTTCGTGCTGCCGGTCGTCAACGAGCTCGCCCGCAAGGCCGGGCACACCCTCGCCTGCGCGGAGGACGCCCAGCGGCTGCTGGAGCGGGGCGAGGTCGTCGGGGTGATGCCGGAGGGCTTCAAGGGGCTCGGCAAGCCGTTCTCCGAGCGGTACAAGCTCCAGCGGTTCGGCCGGGGCGGGTTCGTCTCGACGGCGCTGCGCACCGGCGTGCCGATCGTGCCGTGCTCGATCGTCGGAGCCGAGGAGATCTACCCGATGATCGCCAACTCCCGCACCCTGGCCCGCCTGTTCGGGTTCCCGTACTTCCCGGTGACGCCGTTCTTCCCGTGGCTCGGGCCGCTGGGCGCGGTGCCGCTGCCGACGAAGTGGACCATCGAGTTCGGCGAGCCGATCCCGACGGCCGACCACCCGCCGGAGGCCGCCGAGGACCCGATGCTGGTGTTCAACCTGACCGACCAGGTCCGCGAGACCATCCAGCACACCCTGTACCGGCTGCTGGTGCAGCGGCGGTCGGTGTTCTTCTGACCACCGCTGCTCTGCCGACCACGCGCGGGGGCCGCCCCCGGTCTGCGAGGGCAGGCCCCCGCGCGGTGTGTCCCGGCGGGGTCGTCAGCCGTCCGTCCTGCCGCCGCCCAGGCCGAGATCCGGCAGCAGGTCGGGCAGCAGCGGGGGCAGGGTGATCTCCCCCTCCGGGGCCCGCTCCCGCTCCCGCTCCGGCGGGGAGGTGCTGCCGCTCGGCTTCGGCGGGCCCTCACCGATCGGCAGCCCGAGGCCGCCGAGCAGGCCCTCCTCCGGCTTCTCGCCGAGCGGCGGGCTGGACTGGCGCTCGCTCTCCACGCGCGGCGGCGTGCTGCGGTCCGCGGGGGCGGTGCTGGGGGCCGGCGCGGACGGCCCGGAGCGCTTTCCGCGGGCCGTCTCGCGGCCGTTCACCGCGGGCGTGCCGCCGCCCTCGACGGTGGCCTCCTGGCGCGGCTGGACGGGCAGCAGCGCGCGCAGCGGGATGACGTCCTGCTCTATGGCGTCGAGCACCGAGGAGACGTTGTCCCTGATCTGGGAGAGTTGCTCGGGCAGCAGCGGGCTCAGCTCGGACCAGTGGCGGCGCTGGGTGTCGGAGAACGAGGCCAGCTTCTCGATCGGCTGGAGCGAGCCGCCCTGCTGGTAGGCGCGGCTGAGCAGGTCGTGCCCGCGGGCGGCCTCGTCGTGCATGCCGGACAGGGCGCGGCGGACGTCGCCGAGCTGGTCCTCGTCCAGGGGGCCGGACTTGGCCCGGTCCATCAGGCGGCGGGCCTCCTTCAGCCGGGTGGAGGCCATGTCGAGGTAGACCTCGCCGCGGTCGGTGTCGTCGTCCGCCATGGTCAGGCGGAGATCCTCCATGCTGCGCTTGAGGCCGTAGAGGGTGTCGCCCGGCAGCGCGTCGGAGCTGGCCACCGCGGCGCCGCTGAGCCCGCCCGCGGCCACCCCGACGGCCAGGCCGCTGACGGCGAGCCCGCGGCCCCAGCGGGACCTGGGCCGCAGCCTGCCGAGCCGGGCGGCGGAACCGGCGAGCTGGCCGTGGGGCCGCCGGCCGTCGCGGGGCTCGGGCACGCCCGAGCCCGCCGCGGGAGCGCCGCCCGCCGCCTCCTGGGCCGCGGCCACCAGGCGGGCCCGCTGCGCCGCCTTGATGTCCGGGTCGAGGCTGGGCGAGGGAAGGTCGGACAGGGCCCGCGCAACGGTCAGCATGCGCTCCTGGAGGGCGTCGGCACCCTGGGCGGGGCGGGCGCCCCGCCTGCGGTCGCTGCGGCCGGACGGCTCCTCGGCGCCGCCGGACCGGCGGGCCCCGCCGTCCCCCGCGGCCCCGTTCTGAGCGGTTCCTTCCCCCGCGGCCCCGTCCTGTGCGGCCCTGTCCTGCGCGGCCCGCGCGGCGCGGGTCCGGGACCGCGGGCCGGGGGAGTCCGGCGGCTCCGGAGCGCCCGGGGCCTCGGCGTCGCGCTCCCCGGCCCCGTCGGGGCGGGTGTCGCGCGCCGGGGCGTCCGCGGCCCGGTCGTCCTGCGCCTGGGCGTCCAAGGCTTGGGCGAAGGCGTTCGCCCGCCGGTGCGTTGTCGCGTTGGCGACCACGGGCGGCACCTCCTCTCTCGTTCACGCCTTCGACACCCGCATACGGCCGAAGGGTTGCACAGTCACTGCTACGCCACTCGTTCGAGTGATACGGCGATTCCGCGCGCACGGTTGGTTCAGCGGTGGATCCAACGGTTCGGGTGGCTCGGCCGGGGCTCGGAGTCAGGGCTCGGACAGCGATGGACCACGGGCCCGTGCGGGGCTTCCACCGCTTGAAACGAGCAGCGTGCCACTCGGGTTACGCAGGCATGATGATGTGACCGGAATGCCCGTTCGTCCCTCTTCCGCCCTCCGGCCGGCCCTTGCGGGCGCGCCGCGGTCCGCGAGCGTGGTCCGCGGCGTGGGTGGACCGTGCGGGTGGACCATTCGGACCGGCCCTCGCGGCGCCGCCCCCCGGGCGGCGCGGCGCTCAGCGGGCGTCGTCGGGCAGCAGTCTGGCCAGGGTCCTGACCGCGCGGTACTGGAGGGTCTTGATCGCGCCCTCGTTCTTGCCCATCACCCGGGCCGTCTCCGCCACCGAGAGGCCCTGGAGGAACCGCAGCGTCACGCACTCCTGCTGCTGCGGGTTGAGCCTGCGGACGGCCTGGAGCAGCGCGTCGTTCGACAGCCGCTCCAGCACCGAGTCCTCCGGGCTCGGCTCGACCTCGTTCGCGTCGAGCATCTCCCCGGTGGTGACCTCCAGGCGGAACCGGCTGGACTTGAAGTGGTCCGCCACCAGGTTGCGCGCGATCGTGACCAGCCAGGCGCCGAAGTCGCGGCCCTGCCAGGTGAAGGTGCCGATGCGGCGCAGGGCGCGCAGGAAGGTCTCGCTGGTGAGGTCCTCCGCGGTCGCCCGGCCGCCGACGCGGTAGTAGATGTACCGGTAGACCGTCTCGGAGTAGTGGTCGTACAGCTCGCCGAAGGCCTCGGCCTCGCCCTGCTGGGCGCGCTCCACGAGGCCCATCATCCGGTGGCTGTCGCCCTCCGCGCCGGGGCGCCGGGACGGGTGCCCGGCGCCGCGCTCCCGCGCGGAGGAGGTGCGGGTGCGGGTCGCGACGCCCACGGCCGGGTTGGCCATGGCGTAGACGGGGCCTGCGGAGATGGGTGCGGGGACAGGTGCGGGGGCGAAGGCGGGTTCGGCGAACGCGGGGACGAGCTGGCACAGGCGGTGGTACACCAGTGCGCGCAGCGCAGCCAAACCTGAGGCGTCAACCCCGACGTGTGGGTACACGGGACTCCCAGAGGCAGAACTTCCATCACGTGCAGTACGGGACCGTTCACCCGTCGTAGGGACGCGTGGGTACCGGCGTGCGTCAGAGGAGAATAACGCTTCGTACAGGCGACACTACACCGAGTTGCCGAATTCGCCGGTTCCGCTCGGACAGTTATGCATTGGCGGCGGGTCAAGTATCAGATGTCCGCTGGGATCTGACCACTTCATGTACGAGTCCGGTCGATTTTGGGGTTGCGGGCGAATCGAGGGGAAACGGCGCGCCCGGCGCGCGGAATGAGTGCGAACGAACAACGCGCGCCGGTGCGTACCACCTCTGTCCCGTCCGGCAATTGCCACGCGCCGTTCCGCGCCGCTCCCGGACTTCGTGCCCCGTCCCCGGACACCGAGCCCGTGCCGCAGGCCCGGCGCCGCCGGCTCCGCCCTCGCGGGGCCAGCGGACCTCCGTCCGGGCGTCCGCTCAGCGGCGGCGGCGGTCGCGCAGGGCCACCGCCGCGGCGGCGCCGCCCGCGACCGCGCCGACCCCGGCCGCGGCGGGGATGCCGATCTTCGCCGCCTTACGGCCCGTCCGGTAGTCGCGCAGCCGCCAGCCGTGCTCCCTGGCGTGGCGGCGCAGCGCCGAGTCCGGGTTGATCGCGTACGGGTGGCCGACCAGGGAGAGCATGGGTATGTCGTTGGCCGAGTCGCTGTAGGCGGCGCAGCGCGACAGGTCCAGGCCCTCGGCCCTGGCCAGCGCCCGCACCGCCTCCGCCTTGGCGGGCCCGTGCAGCATCGAGCCGACCAGGCGGCCGGTGTACACCCCGTCGATCGTCTCCGAGACGGTGCCGAGCGCCCCGGTCAGGCCCATCCGGCGGGCGATGATGGAGGCGGTCTCCACGGGGGCGGCCGTCACCAGCCACACCCGCTGCCCGGCGTCCAGGTGGGCCTGGGCCAGCGCGCGGGTGCCCGGCCAGATCCGGCCGGCCATGTACTCGTCGTAGATCTCCTCGCCGATGGCCATGAGCTCCTCGACGCGGTGCCCCTTGATGATCGACAGCGCGCTGTCGCGGGCGTCCTGGATGTGCTCGGGGTCCTCGGACCCGGCGAGCCGGAACCACGTCTGCTGCCAGGCGAAGCGCAGCAGGTCGCGCTTGTGGAAGAAGTCGCGCTTGTACAGGCCGCGGCCCAGGTGGAATATCGCCGCGCCCTGCATCACCGTGTTGTCGAGGTCGAAGAACGCGGCGGCCCGCGGGTCGCCCGCGACCGGGAACCGCTCCTCGGGGGCGGCGTCCTCCCGGCGTTCGGCCTCCTCCCGGCGCGCGGCGGCCTCGCCGCCCTCCCGCGCGGTGGCGCGCGCGGCCTCGGCGGCGGCCTCGCCCGCCAGTCTGGTCCGTGCGCTGACGGACCATTTGCGTGGAGTGAGCCTTCGCAGCACGGCCATACTCGCGAGCATAACCAGTCACCGTCCCCATGCCGGTGACGCCCGGGTGCGAAGCCGTGAACTCCCCGTGTCGGCCGATCGCCCGGCGCCGCGTTCGGCGGGCATTGCACAATCGATTCCGTGACACCCTTCCTGCGCCGGGCCAAGAGCCCTTCCGACCACACCGTGACGCTCATCGGAAAACCGGACTGCCATCTGTGCGACCAGGCCCGCGCGGTCGTGGAGAAGGTGACCGGGGAACTGGGAGTGCCCTGGGAGGAACTCGACATCACCAAGGACGAGGAACTCCACCGCAAGTACTGGGAGCAGATTCCGGTCACCCTGGTGGACGGAAAGCAGCACGACTTCTGGCGGGTGGACGAGCGGCGCCTGCGGCGGGCCCTGGGCGGCTGAGAGCGGTCACCGGCGCACACGGACCGGGCCGCCCCGGCCCGGCGGCGAGCCCTCCCGCCCGGCGGCGGCCCTCAGTCGGCGATGCCGGCCGTGGCGGCCCTGCGGAAGCCCAGGCGGGCGTAGACGCGGGCCACCGCCTCCCCGTCCGCCGAGAGGAACACCAGACCGGCGCCGCGCGCCAGGGCGTCCCCGGCGAGGGCCGAGGTGACCGCGGCAGCCAGGCCCTCGCGCCGCGCGGCGGGCAGCGTGCCCACGCCCACCACCTCGCTGACGTCCCCCACCTGCTGGTGGCTGCCCACGGCCACCGGTCCCTGCGGGCCGTGCGCGGCGTACATCACGGTGCGGCCCGAGCGCAGCCGCTCCCGCAGGGCGTCCACCGATCCCGGCGGCAGGCCGAGCGCCGCCAGGTCGCGCTCCCGCTCCCCGGCCGCCCCCGGCAGGGTGCCCCGGTGCGCGAACGCCACCGCGGCCACGGCCTGCGCCGCGGGCAGCCCCGTGTCGTCCGCGGTGACGCGGCGCACCCGGAACGGGGCGGGCGCGGGGACCGGGGCGAAGGCGTCCCGGTCCAGCACCAGCAGCGGGTGCAGATGGACGGCGAGCCCCGCCCCGCGGGCCGCGGCGGCCATGGACGGGGCGGTCTCCTCCACCCACTCGAACGCCTCGGGCAGCCCCAGCGCCCGCTGCCGCAGCCGCACCGCCGCGATGTCGCCCGCGGTCACCGGTCCCGCGGCGTCCGGGCGCGGCCTGGCGTAGTAGGGCCAGCCGGCGCCCTCGCGCACGAACAGCACCAGCGGGCCGATGTCCTCCGCCCGCGCCGCGGCGCGCGGCACCGCGTCGTAGTACCGCTCCAGGCGTTCAAGCAAGTCGCTCACGCGGCCAGCAAACCCGTATCGGCCACCGTGGCGCCAGCCCTTTCCCGGAGGTGTCGCGGGCGCGCCGGCCCCCCGTGCCCCGGGCCCGCGCCGCCCGTTCACCGCCCGGCCTCCTCCCCGTCGCCCGAGCCCCGCCGCGGGCCGGGAAAGCCGCGGGCATGTCGTGGTATTCACCTTTGAATAATTGTTCGTATACCATTCAGGAGTTTTGTCGTCCGGGGGGCACGGTGAGGAGTGTGAGCACGTGCTCTCCGGCTGGTGCCACGAGTCGTCCGGGGCCGGGGGCGCGGGCTACGCCGTGGTCGACCTCGAGGCGACGGGGCCCAGCCCCCGGCGGCACCGCGTGCTCGAGGTCGCCGTCGTGCTGCTGGACGACCGGTGCCGCCCCGAGGCGGAGTTCGCCACCCTGGTCGACCCCAGGGGGCCCGTCGGCCCCACCCACATCCACGGCATAGGGACCGGCGACGTCGGCGGCGCCCCGCGGTTCGCCGAGATCGCGGCGCATCTGCTCGGGCTGCTGCGCGGGCGGGTGCTCGTCGGCCACCACGTCGCCTGCGACCTGGGCTTCCTGGTCGGCGAGTACGCCCGGGTCGGCGTGGCCCTGCCCGCCGTCCCCACCCTGTGCACGATGCGGCTCGCCGCCGACCACCTGCCCGCCCTGGACGGCCTGTCGCTGCGCGCCTGCTGCGCCGCCGCGGGGCTGCCCCGCTTCGCCGAGCACACCGCGCTCGGGGACGCCCGCGCCACCGCCGCGCTGCTGCGGCACTGCGCCGAACTGCTGTCCGGCTGCTCCGGCCGGGGTCGCCCGGTCGCGTGGAGTCATGCACTCCTCGAGGCGGCCGCGCTGCAATGGCCGTCTCTGGTCTCGCAGGGGGCGCCGCGCACCGTGCGCCGCGCCGCCACGTGGGGTTTCGGAGGGAACGCGCGGCCCGGGGGAATGGTGCCCGCACGGCCGAAAGGGGGTGCGTGATGCCCGTCACTTCCCTCGGACAAAGCGGACACCATCTTTGTGCACGCGTTCACAAAGGCATAGCCTTCAGTGCACAGGACGGCCCCAGGGACACCGGCCGCCCGCAGCCCAGCTCTACCCGCAGGAGCATCGTGGCAACTGGCCGTACACACCGACCGGCGAGCCGGAGCCGAGGAATCCCGGAGGCGACGGTGGCCCGCCTTCCGCTGTACCTACGGGCGCTCACCGCCCTGTCGGAGCGATCCGTACCCACCGTCTCGTCCGAGGAACTCGCCGCGGCGGCCGGAGTGAACTCCGCCAAGCTCCGCAAGGACTTCTCGTACCTCGGCTCGTACGGCACCCGCGGTGTCGGCTACGACGTCGAGTACCTCGTCTACCAGATCTCCAGGGAACTGGGGTTGACCCAGGACTGGCCGGTCGTCATCGTCGGAATCGGAAACCTTGGCCATGCCCTCGCCAACTACGGGGGCTTCGCGTCGCGCGGTTTCCGGGTGGCCGCCCTCATCGACGCGGACCCGGCCCTGACCGGAAGGATCACCGCCGGTCTGCCCATCAGGCACACCGACGAACTGGAAACGATCATCCGGGAGAACCAGGTGTCCATCGGCGTCATCGCGACCCCCGCGGGCGCGGCGCAGGAGGTGTGCGACCGGCTGGTCGCCGCCGGGGTCACCAGCATCCTGAACTTCGCCCCCACCGTGCTGTCCGTCCCGGACGGCGTGGACGTGCGCAAGGTCGACCTGTCCATAGAGCTCCAGATCCTGGCCTTCCACGAGCAGCGCAAGTCCGGCGAGGACGCGGTCGCCGCGGCCGCCGAGCGCGCGGGCGCGGCGGACGGCGACGCGGGCGACAAGGCCGGCCCCATCGCGGGCCCCGCCAAGGCGGCCAAGGCGGCGGTGAAGGCCGCCGTCGCCAAGAAGACCGGCCGGTCCTCCGGCCCTGACGGGGACGTCCCCGCCGTGATGCCGGCATGAGCCTGCTCGTCGTCGGCCTCAGCCACCGCTCAGCGCCCGTGAGCGTGCTGGAGCGCGCCGCCATGACCGGCGACGCGCGCGGCAAGCTGCTCCAGGACGCGCTGGCGGCGGAGCCCGTCACCGAGGCCGTGCTGCTGTCCACGTGCAACCGCGTCGAGCTGTACGCCGACGTGGAGAAGTTCCACGCCGGGGTGGCCGAGCTGTCCACGCTGCTGTCCCAGCACAGCGGCGTCGGCCTGGAGGAGCTCACCCCCCACCTGTACGTCCACTACGAGGACCGCGCCGTCCACCACCTGTTCTCGGTGGCGTGCGGCCTGGACTCCATGGTCGTCGGCGAGGGCCAGATCCTCGGGCAGCTCAAGGAGGCGCTCGGGCTCGCCCAGGAGCTGCACAGCGCGGGCCGCGCCCTGAACGACCTGTTCCAGCAGGGCCTGCGGGTGGGCAAGCGCGCCCACAGCGAGACGGGCATCGACAAGGCCGGGCAGTCCCTGGTCACCTTCGGCCTGGAGCAGCTCGCCGGCGTCGTCGGGGAGCTGGCGGGCCTGCGCGCCCTGGTCGTCGGCGCCGGCTCGATGAGCTCGCTCGCCGCGACCACGCTGGCCCGCGCCGGGGTCGCCGAGCTGGTGATCGCCAACCGCACCCGGGAGCGCGCCGAGCGCCTGGCCGCGAGCCTGGGCGGGCGCGCCGTGCCGTTCGGGGACGTCCCCCGGGAGCTCGCCCGCACCGACCTCGTCGTCTCCTGCACCGGCGCCACCGGCCTGGTGCTGACCCGCGACACGGTCGCCGCCGCCGTGGCGGAGCGGGACGGCGGCGGCCCGCTGGCGCTGCTCGACCTGGCCATGCCCCGCGACGTGGACGCCGCCGTGCACGGCCTGCCCGGCACCCACCTGGTGGACCTGGAGCTGCTGGCCGGCGAGGAGTCCACCGCGGCCGGCGCCGGTGACGTGGACTCGGCCCGCAGGATCGTCTCCGCTGAGGTCGAGGCGTTCGGCGCCGCCCAGCGCGCCGCCCGCATCACACCGACCGTGGTCGCCCTGCGCACCATGGCGGCCGACGTGGTCAGCAGCGAGCTGGCCCGGCTCGACGGACGGCTGCCCGGCCTGGACGACAAGGCCCGGGCGGAGATCACCCAGACCGTGCGGCGCGTGGTGGACAAGCTCCTGCACGCGCCGACCGTGCGCGTCAAGCAACTGGCGGGCGAGCCCGGCGGCGCCGGGTACGCCGACGCGCTGCGCGAACTGTTCGACCTCGACCCGCAGGCGGTCACCGCCATCAGCAGGGCCGACACCGGGGACCCGAATCGAGGGCGGGTATGAGCAACAGCACACTCAAACTGGGCACCCGGCGCAGCGCGCTGGCGATGGCCCAGTCCGGACAGGTCGCCGAGGCGGTGAGCGCAGCGACCGGCCGGCCCGTGGAACTCGTGGAGATCACCACCTACGGCGACACCTCCCGCGAGCACCTGGCGACCATCGGCGGCACCGGCGTGTTCGTCTCGGCACTGCGCGACGCCCTGCTGGAGGGCAGGATCGACTTCGCGGTGCACTCCCTGAAGGACCTGCCGACCGCCCCCGCCGACGGCCTGGTCCTCGCGGCCGTGCCCCGCCGGGAGGACCCGCGCGACGTGCTGGTCTCCCGCGACGGCCGCAAGCTCGCCGAGCTGCCCCGCGGCGCCCGCGTCGGCACGGGCTCGCCGCGCCGGATGGCCCAGCTCAACGCGTGGGCGCTGGCCCACGGCGCCGAGATCGCCACGGTGCCCATCCGCGGCAACGTCGACACCCGGATCGGCTATGTGCGCTCCGGTGAGCTCGACGCCGTGGTCCTGGCCCGCGCCGGGCTCGCCCGGCTCGGCCGCCTGGACGACGCCGCCGAGGTGCTGGACACCGACGTGGTACTGCCCGCCCCCGGCCAGGGGGCCCTGGCGATCGAGTGCTCCGCCTCCGACGCGGAGCTGATCGCCGCGCTCGCCGTGCTCGACGACCCGCTCACGCGGGCCGCCGTCACGGCGGAGCGCTCCCTGCTCGCCGCCCTGGAGGCCGGCTGCTCCGCCCCCGTGGGCGCGCTGGCCGACGCCGTGGCGCCGCCCGCCGCGGGCGGGCAGCGCGGCACCGGGGCCGACGGGCCTGTCACCGAGCTGCGCCTGCGCGGTGTCGTCGGCCTCGCCGACGGCAGCTCGCTGGTGCAGATGTCCGCCACCGGAACTGTCCCCGCGTCGGGCGACGCCGCCGCGGCCCTCGGCCGTGAGCTCGCCGCCGCGATGCTCGCCAGGGGAGCAGCCGGTCTGATGGGGGAGCGAGCACTTTGAGCCCCACCACCGCCCAGCCCGAATCCCACGGCCGTCCCCAGCCCAGCGGTCTGCGCGGGCGACGGACACTCGGACACGTCACCTTCCTCGGTGCCGGGCCCGGGGACCCCGGCCTGCTGACCCTGCGCGCGGTCGAGGCGCTCACCGGCGCCGACGTCCTCATCGCGGACCCGGCCGTCCTCGACGCCGTGCGCCCCCACACCGGCTCCCACGCCGACGTCGTGGAGTTCCCCACCGCCACGGAGCTGTCCAAGCTCGTCGCCACCTCGGCGAAGGGCGGCAAGCGCGTGGTCCGCGCCGTCGCGGGCGACCCGGGGCTCGACGGGCGCGCCGCGGAGGAGATGCTGGCCTGCGCCGCGGCCGGCATCCCGTTCGAGGTGGTGCCGGGTGTCGCCAACGCCGTCGGTGTCCCCGCCTACGCGGGCATCCCGCTGCGTCCGGCCACCGGCGCCGGCGTCCGCTTCGTGGACGCCGAGACCGCCTCCGAGCGGTGCTGGAGCGAGGTCGGCGGCAGTGACGCCACCCTCGTGGTGAGCACCACCCTGGAGACCGTCGCGGCGGCCGCCGCCGAGCTGATCGCCTCCGGGCGCAAGCCGGACACCCCGCTCACCGTCACCGTCGCCGGGACCACCACCCGCCAGCGCACCTGGAGCGCGACGCTGTCCACGATCGCCGCCGAGCTGAAGGCCACCAAGGCGCTGCCCGCGGCCGAGCCCGGGCAGCCCGCGATAGCCGTGGTGGGCGAGCAGACCGGGCAGCGCGAGCAGCTCTCCTGGTTCGAGACCAAGCCGCTGTTCGGCTGGAAGGTCCTCGTGCCCAGGACGAAGGAGCAGGCGGCCTCGCTGTCGGACCAGCTCCGCTCCTATGGTGCCGTGCCGCACGAGGTTCCCACCATCGCCGTTGAACCCCCGCGCACCCCCCAGCAGATGGAGCGCGCGGTCAAGGGCCTGGTCACCGGGCGCTACGAGTGGATCGCCTTCACCTCGGTCAACGCGGTCAAGGCGGTGCGGGAGAAGTTCGAGGAGTACGGGCTCGACGCGCGCGCGTTCGCCGGGATCAAGGTGGCCGCCGTGGGCGAGCAGACCGCGAAGGCGCTGGTGGAGTTCGGTGTGAAGCCGGACCTGGTGCCCAGCGGCGAGCAGTCCGCGGCCGGGCTGCTGGAGGACTGGCCGCCGTACGACCCGGTGTTCGACCCGATCGACCGCGTCTTCCTGCCGCGCGCCGACATCGCCACCGAGACCCTGGTGGCGGGCCTGATCGAGCTCGGCTGGGAGGTGGACGACGTCACCGCCTACCGGACGGTGCGCGCCTCGCCGCCGCCCGCCGCGACCCGCGAGGCGATCAAGGGCGGCGGGTTCGACGCGGTGCTGTTCACCTCGTCCTCCACGGTGCGCAACCTCGTCGGCATCGCCGGCAAGCCGCACAACGTCACCGTGATCGCCTGTATCGGCCCGGCCACCGCCAAGACCGCGGAGGAGCACGGGCTGCGGGTGGACGTGCTCTCGCCCGAGCCGTCCGTGCACGCCCTCGCCGAGGCCCTCGCCGACTTCGGCGCGGCCCGCCGCGACGCCGCGCTGGCCGCGGGCGAGCCGGTCACCCGCCCCAGTGAACGACGCCCCGGATCCCGTAGGAGGGCCCGCGGATGAGCACGCGCTTCGAACCGTCCCCGGGCGGCTTCCCCGGCATCCGGCCGCGGCGGCTGCGCACCACCCCCGCCATGCGCCGCATGGTCGCCGAGACCCGGCTGCACCCGGCGGAGCTGGTGCTGCCGCTGTTCGTGCGGGAGGGCATCGCCGAGCCCGTCCCGGTGTCCTCGATGCCCGGCGTCGTCCAGCACACCCCCGACACGCTGCGCAAGGCCGCCGCCGAGGCCGTGGCCGCGGGCGTGGGCGGGCTGATGCTGTTCGGGCTGCCGGAGCACAAGGACGCGGTGGGCTCGGCGGGCACCGACCCCGACGGCATCCTCCAGCGGGCCATCCGCGACGTGGTGTCCGAGGTCGGCGACGCCGCCGTGGTGATGTCCGACCTGTGCCTGGACGAGTACACCGACCACGGCCACTGCGGCGTGCTGGACGAGGCCGGGCGGGTGGACAACGACGCCACGCTGGAGCGCTACGCCGAGATGGCGGTGGTGCAGGCCGACGCGGGCGTCCACGTCGTCGGGCCGAGCGGCATGATGGACGGGCAGGTCGGCGTCGTCCGGCGGGCCCTGGACGCCGCGGGCCACCAGGACGTGGCGGTGCTGGCGTACACGGCCAAGTACGCCTCCGCGTTCTACGGCCCGTTCCGCGAGGCGGTGAACTCCTCGCTCACCGGCGACCGCAAGACCTACCAGCAGGACGGCGCCAACGCCCGCGAGGCGATGCGCGAGCTCGCCCTCGACCTGGCGGAGGGCGCCGACATGGTGATGGTCAAGCCCGCCCTGGCCTATTTGGACATCCTGCGGCAGGTCGCCGACGCCAGCGACGTGCCGGTGGCGGCGTACCAGATCTCCGGGGAGTACGCGATGGTCGAGGCGGCCGCCGCCAACGGCTGGCTGGAGCGGGACCGCGTGATCATGGAGACGCTGACCTCCATCCGCCGCGCGGGAGCGGGCATCATCCTCACCTACTGGGCCACCGAGGTGGCCGGCTGGCTGCGCGACGCGTAACCGGCCGCAGGCTTCTCCTCGACCCGACCCGACCCGACCGCCGTGGGGCCGCGCCCCGCGGCGGTCGGGCATTTCATGGGCCCGGTGGACCCCGGTCGCCGTCCGTGTAGCCGTCCGTTTCACGTGAAACGGACGGCTATCGGGAGATGACCGTGCGTCAACCCGCCCGGGTCCGGGTCACCCCGGCCGGGTGACTTCCTCCCAGCCGGTCGCTTGACCTTTGCCGGTCACTTCACCTTGGCCAGGGCCTCCTTGGCGGCCCGCAGCGCGCCGTCCTCCATCTTCTTGGCGGACGGCTCCTCCTCGCCCTCGAACCCGGCGCCGTCGTAGGACACCGTCAGCACCACGTTGGACGTGCGGACCACCACCGTCACATCGCGGTAGCCCTCGCCGTCCTTGGTGACCTCGGCGCTCACCAACTGCGACTCGTCGCCCAGGTTCGCCTGGCGGATGGCCGGGTCCTCGCCCTTGGCCAGGCCGTCGGGCGCGGCGGAGGCCGCCTTGAGCTTCTGGTACGCCTTCTCGGCCCGGTCCTCGGCGCTCCCGGCGCCCGGGGAGGTGTCGGAGCGCTGGTAGGCCACGTCCAGCCAGCGGTACTGGAAGCCGTCCAGCCCGTTCCAGCTACACCCGCCGCGGGCGTTGCGGTCCGAGGTCTTCGCGGCGTCACCCGAGGCGTCCTTCACCTCGGGCACCAGGTCCTCCACCGTGTCCGCGCTCAGCGCCTCGCACGGGTCCGGCAGCTTGGTGAACCGCGCGGGCTCCGGGCTCGGGGACGAGGCGGACGGCGACGGCGGGGCGGTGCTGGCGCTGGCGGCGTTGTCCGCGTCTCCCGAGGAGCCGGAGCCGCCGGAGTCCGACGACCCGGAGCAGCCGACGACGAGCACCGGCACAACGGCCACGGCGAGGGCGCGGGCGAGAGCTTCGGCTATGCGTTGCATGGTTCGCCACAATACGCGGGCGGGCAGGCGCCCAGGCCCCGCACCGGCCGCCCCGTGGCGGGGCTCACGGCCGTCAGCCGTCGCTCAGCCGGCCCGCCAGGTCCTGGGCGACCAGATGGGCGCTGCGCTGGAGCTCACCGCTGGCGGGCAGCTCGTCACCCTCGGCGGGCCACTGCTGGTAGTCCACGGTGACGATGACGTTGTCCTTGCGGAACACCAGCCGGATCTCCCGGTGCGGCGCGGAGTCGTCGGAGGCCGCCCGCTCGGCCATGAACGCCTCGTCGCCTATGCCGCCCACCAGCCGGGGCGAGGTGTCGGACGAGCCGTCCTGGGACACCTCCGCGGAGGAGGACGGCGCGACGGCGCCACCCATGGGCACATGGGCCGCCGAGGCGCTCGCCAGGTAGTCCTCCTCGGCCTGCTCCTCGTCGCTGACCCCGGAGTCGTAGGAGACCACCCGGGTGAGGTCGATGCGCAGCGAGCGGCTGCCCGCCAGGCCGTCGCCGCCCCAGCTCCACTCGCACCCGGCCCGCCGGTCGGTGTCGAAGGTGAGCGTGGGCCTGCCCTCGGCCGGGTCGCCGCCGGCCAGGTCCAGGGCGTCGTCGTTGTCGGTGCCGGCGTCCTGGCCCTGCTGCCGGTCCTGCTCCGCGCTGGCGGGCATCAGCAGGCGCAGGGTGGCGTTGGACACCGCCCCGCACGGCTCCGGCAGCACCCGGAACTTCCCCGGCGGCAGCGGCGTGGCGGACTCCCCGGCGCTGGCCGCGCGGGTGCGGGTGCCGTCGCCGGCGTCGCCGGACGAGCCGGTGCAGCCGACCGCGGCGAGCAGCAGCCCGGCGAGGGCCGGAACGGCCGCCGCACGGCCAACTCGCGTCGCCAGCAGGGTCATGCGCCGCTCCTCACCGGGAAAACCCATTGCCCACCCCGTGCGAACCATGGCTCTATGGATCCCGCCACCTGTTCGACCAACGAGGAAGGAGGGGGACGTTGACCTTCATTGTCTATCGCAGAGGCCGATGCGTCCGCCTCTCCGGGGCCCGCAGCGCGACCTGACTCCCCTTCTGTCGCTTTTGCCCCGCGCCCTTCCGCGTTCCCTGACGCTTTCTTCACCTTTTCCTCGTGGTGCTCAGGAGGCCCCACCCATGACGTACACCGAAGTTCCCGGCATCAACATCCCGATCCGCATGTGGGCCGACCCCGCGACGGTCGAGGACCAGGCGATGCAGCAACTGCGCAACGTGTCCTCGCTGCCGTGGATCAGCGGCCTGGCCGTGATGCCCGACGTGCACTACGGCAAGGGCGCGACCGTCGGCTCCGTCATCGCCATGCGCGACGCCGTCTGCCCGGCCGCGGTCGGCGTGGACATCGGCTGCGGGATGAGCGCGGTGAAGACCTCGCTCACGGCCCGCGACCTGCCCGACGACCTGTCCCGGCTGCGCTCGGCGATCGAGCGGGCCATCCCCGTCGGCCGCGGCATGCACCGCGACCCGGTGGACCCGTCGCGACTGCACGGCTTCCCCACCGCGCAGTGGGACGGCTTCTGGGCGCGGTTCGACTCCCTCGCCGAGGCGGTGCGCCTGCGGCGGGAGAGGGCGCTCGCGCAGATGGGGACGCTCGGCTCCGGGAACCACTTCATCGAGTTCTGCCTGGACGAGACCGGTTCGGTGTGGCTGATGCTGCACTCGGGGTCGCGCAACATCGGCAAGGAGCTCGCCGAGCACCACATCGGGGTCGCGCAGCGCCTGCCGCACAACCAGGGCCTGGTCGACCGCGACCTGGCGGTGTTCGTCGCGCAGACCCCGCAGATGGCGGCGTACCGCTCGGACCTGTTCTGGGCGCAGGAGTACGCCAAGCTGAACCGCGCGATCATGATGGCGCTGTTCCAGGACGTGGTGCGGCGCGAGTTCCGCAAGGCGAAGGTCACCTTCGAGGAGACGATCAGTTGCCACCACAACTACGTCGCCGAGGAGCGGTACGGCGGCGTGGACATGCTGGTCACCCGCAAGGGCGCCATCCGCGCCGGCTCGGGGGACCTGGGCATCATCCCCGGGTCCATGGGCACCGGCTCCTACATCGTGCGGGGCCTGGGCAACGAGGCGTCGTTCAACTCCGCGTCCCACGGCGCGGGCCGCAGGATGAGCCGCAACGCGGCCCGCAAGCGGTTCACGACGCGGGACCTGGCGGAGCAGACCGAGGGCGTGGAGTGCCGCAAGGACTCCGGCGTGGTGGACGAGATCCCGGGCGCCTACAAGAAGATAGAGAAGGTCATCGAGCAGCAGCAGGACCTGGTGGAGGTCGTGGCGAAGCTGAAGCAGGTGGTCTGCGTCAAGGGCTGAGCCCCGGGCGCGGGCCGGGCGGCCCCGCCGCCCCTGTCACCGTCGTCCCGCCGCCGTCGCGTCCGCCCGCGGCCCCCGCGCCGCCGGGCGGACGCCGCGGTACGCCCCGGCTACGCCCCGAAGCTCCGGCCGGAGCTCCCGCCCTTCCTGCCCGCCCCGGGCAGCAGGTGGGCCGGGAGCAGCTCACGCGCCGGCTCGCTGTAGCCCACGGAGACTATCCGGTCGCCCTCGTAGGTGAACGTGGTCAGGCTGGCCAGCGAGCACTGCCGCTTGCGGGGGTCGTGCCACAGCCTGCGCCGCTCGGTGAAGCAGCGCGTCACCCAGATCGGCAACTGGTGGCTGACGCACACCGCCTCGTGCCCCCGCGCGGCGTCCCGGGCCGCGTTCAGCGCCGCCATCATCCGCACCACCTGCTCGATGTACGGCTCGCCCCAGGAGGGACGGAAGGGGTTGGTGAGGTGCCGCCAGTGCGACGGCTTGCGCAGCGACCCGTCGCCGACCCCGAACGTCTTGCCCTGGAAGACGTTCTCCGCCTCCAGCAGCCGCTCGTCCGAGGCCACCTCCAGGCCGTGCTCGGCCGCGATCGGCTGCGCGGTCTCCTGGGCGCGCTCCAGCGGGGACGCCACCACGTGGGTGATGTCCCGGTCCGCCAGGTGCTCCGCGACGCGGTCGGCCATCTTCCGGCCCAGCTCGGACAGGTGGTAGCCCGGCAGCCGCCCGTACAGCACCCCGGTGGGGTTCTCCACCTCGCCGTGCCGCATCAGATGGACGACGGTGATCTCGTTGCCACTCACCCGGGCTTCTCCTTGATGCTCAGGTCCTGCCTACTGGAAAACGGCGCGCACGGCCGGGCCGGCCGGCCGTGCGCCCCACCCCGCATGGTCACCCATGACCGGGGACGGGTGTCACTCGGCCGCCACCGCCGCCGCCGCGGCGCGGGCCGCCGCGGGCAGCGCCGCGGCGATCCGCTCGACCGCCTCCGCGTCGTGCGCCGCGGAGACGAACCACGACTCGAACGCCGAGGGCGGCAGGTACACGCCCTGCGACAGCATCGAGTGGAAGAACCCGGTGAAACGGTACGCCTCCTGCGCCCGGGCCTCGGCGAAGTTCGTCACGGGAGCCTCAGTGAAGAACACCGAGAACATGTTCCCCGCCGTCTGCACCCGGTGCGCCACGCCCTCCTTGGTGAGCGCCTCGCCCACCAGCCCCGCCACCTCGGCGGCCACCCGGTCCACGGCCGCGTACACCGCGTCGTCGGCCAGCCGCAGTTGCGCCAGGCCCGCCGCCGTGGCCACGGGGTTCCCCGACAGCGTCCCGGCCTGGTACACGGGCCCGGCGGGCGCCAGGTGCTCCATCACGTCGGCCCGTCCGCCGAAGGCCGCCGCGGGGAACCCGCCGCCCATGACCTTCCCGAACGTCATCAGGTCGGGCCGGACGCCCTCGATGCCGTACCAGCCCGCCCGGGACACGCGGAACCCGGTCATCACCTCGTCGGAGACGAACAGCGCCCCGTGCTCCCGGCACAGGTCGGCCAGCCCCTGGTTGAACCCGGGCTGCGGCGGCACCACGCCCATGTTCCCGGCCGCCGCCTCGGTGATCACGCAGGCGATCTCCCGCGGGTGCGCGGCGAACGCCTCGCGCACCGCCGCCAGGTCGTTGTATGGCAGCACGATCGTGTCGCCCGCCTGCGCCCCGGTCACCCCCGGGCTGTCCGGCAGCGCGAACGTGGCCACCCCGGACCCGGCCGAGGCGAGCAGCGCGTCCACGTGCCCGTGGTAGCACCCGGCGAACTTGATCACCTTCGCCCGCCCGGTGAAGCCGCGCGCCAGCCGGATCGCCGACATGGTGGCCTCGGTCCCGGACGAGACCAGGCGCACCCGCTCCACGGGCTCCACCCGGGCCACGATCTCCTCGGCGAGCGCCACCTCGCCCTCACCGGGCGTGCCGAAGGAGGTGCCGCGGGCGACGGCCTCCTGCACGGCGGCGGTGACCTCGGGGTGCCGGTGGCCCAGGAGCATCGGCCCCCAGGAGCACACGAGATCGACATACGTCCGCCCGTCCGCGTCGGTCAGGTACGGACCCTCCCCGGACACCATGAACCGGGGCGTACCGCCCACGGCGCGGAAGGCTCGGACCGGAGAGTTCACCCCGCCTGGTGTCACAGCGGCGGCGCGCTCGAAGAAGGTCTGCGAAACTGGGGCCTCGTACGGATAGCTCACACAGGCAATGTTCTCAGAGCTTCGTTCGGATGTGGGGAACGGGCGTTTCGGGCCCCGTTTCGTACAAGCATCTGAGACGATGATCGGGTAGCGCGGTTGAATCGACGGATGGTCGGGTAGTCAGATGCAGCGCGATGGCGAACGAGGCGAGGGCGCCGACGGCCCCTCGGAACCTGATCGCGCACTACCCACAGGAAGGTCGCACAGGCGCCGCCCCGCCGGGCAGGGGCCGGCCGACCGCGACGGAGCCCGAAAGGGAGCTGCGGAAGGTGGAAGCAGGGGTGGCCGCGTGGGGGTGACCTACAAGTACTTCGGCGCGCCGGACGGCGCAGCCGCCGCGCGGGTGCCGACCTCCTACAGCCGTGAGGAACTGGGCGGGGACGAACTCGGCAACGGCCTGTTCACCAAGGTCAAGCCGGAGACCATGGCCGCCATGGTCCTCACCGGCATCGAGGGCATACCCCTGTCCCAGGTGCCTCCCCTGGAACTGATCGTCCTCCACCCCGACTACGCCGTGGTGAAACTCCCCGCCAGCGTCGTCGACCCCCTCCGCAAGGCCAAGGAGGAGGAACTGGGCGCCGCCGCCTTCATCTGGTCCACGGTCCCCGACCGCCGCGGCCCCCGGGACGCCTTCGTGATCTACAAGATGCTCCACGAATGGCAGGACTTCGCCCGCCGTTGCTATGAGGGTGGGCATCAGTTGTATTGCTTGGTGTGGCCGTGAGGTGACGGCGCGCGCCGGCCGCACGCGAAGCACGTGCGTCTCGCGGCGACTGCCGCATGCCGCGGGCGGGCTCGTTTTTCTCTCCTGATCGGTGGCCTCTCGCAGCTCGGTGAAGTCCGGTGTGTGGCGGCCTCGTGCCTGAGATGATCGCGAAAACGTCGGGGAAGCGGACCGGCCGCCGTGAGAGAATGTATCGATCATTCGTGCGATCAGGGTGGGGCGCGGCGTCTTGGAGCAGCGAACGCAGAGCATGACGGAAACGGGAGTCGCCCCGTCTCCGGAAGCTTCGTCGTCCGAGGGGCGATACCGCTCCCTGGAGCTCTGCGCCGGTGCGGGCGGCCTTGCCCTGGGGCTGGAGCAGGCGGGCTTCGATCCCGTCCTCCTCCTCGACAACCGCTTCGTCGCGTGCGAGACCCTGCGCCTGAACCGCCCCCACTGGGACGTCCTGGAGGTGGACCTCCTGGACTTCGACCCCGTCGATCACCAGCAGGTGTACGACGTGGACCTGGTCTCCGCGGGCCTGCCCCGGGTCAAGGCGACGGCTGCGGTCAACCGCGACCGCGGAAGCGATCGCGAGCTGGAGATCCTCAAGGCCACGGTCATGCTCATGCACGCGGTGCAGCCGCGTGCCCTGCTCATCGAGAACGTTCCCGACCTGGTGACCAAGGATGCCTACGCGCCGATCCGCGAGTTCATCGCGGTCGAGCTCGAGCACCTCGGCTACGGATGTCGGTGGTTCGTGCTGAACGCGGCCGACTACCAGGTGCCGCAGGACCGTGCGCAAGGGATCCTGGTCGCCTTCAAGGAAGGCGCGGTCGAGTCCTTCGAGATCCCCCCGCGCACCATGGAGCTTCCGATCACGGTGGGAGAGGCTCTGGTCGAGTCGATGGCGGCTCGCGGCTGGGCACAGGCCTCCGAGTGGGCCGCCCAGGCCGACAGGATTGCTCCGACCCTGGTGGGTGGCTCCTGGGAGCGTGGAGGGGCCGATCTCGGCCCGACCGGCTCCAAGAGGGCCTGGGCGAGGATGGGAGTGGACGGGGCGACGGTGGCCGACGAGGTGCCCGGGCCGGACTTCCACTGGGATCCGTCTCTGGGGCGCGCCGGAATGATGCCCTTGACGGTGGAGCAGGCGGCGCTTCTCCAGGGGTTCCCCCAGGACTGGCGGTTCGCGGGGCGCAAGACGGCCCGCTACCGACAGGTGGGGCACGCCTCGCCGCCGCCGGTGGGGCACGCTCTCGGCATGGCCATACGAGCGGCGCTGGAAGCGCGTTGACGCCTGCGGGTGATGGCGGCACCGGACGCCCGATAAACTCCCGGCCCATGACCACCGCTCGACCTCAAGAGTCCCAGCCTGTGCAGATGGTGGACCTCTTCGCGGGGCCGGGTGGACTCGATGTGGCGGCGCACTGGCTGGGGATCTCCGTCGTAGGGGTCGAGTGGGACCGGAACGCGTGCGCCACGCGCGAAGCGGCCCGTCTCCACACCGAACAGAAAGACGTGAGGGACAGCGACCACGGTGCTTTCGCCGGTGCCAGGATCCTCGCAGGCGGCCCGCCGTGTCAGACGTACACGGTGGCCGGATCCGGTGCCGGGCGGCGTGCGCTGGATCAGGTTCTCGGCTTCGTGAAGCGCATGGCAGCCGGGGAGGACGTCCGAGAGGCCCTCAAGGACCTCAAGGACGAGCGCACAGGGCTGGTGCTCCAACCGCTGAAATGGGCTCTCGGGGCACACAAGGACGGCCATCCGTACGAAGCGATCGTATTGGAGCAGGTGCCGGCAGTTCTGCCCGTCTGGCGCGCCATGAAGGAGGCTCTCGAGGCCATCGGATACAAGGCCGACTGCGGCATCCTTCACACGGAGGAGTTCGGGGTACCGCAAACTCGCCGTCGAGCCATCCTCATCGCCAACCGGAACCGAGAGGTCGTACTGCCCCAGCCGACGCATCAGCGCTATCGGAAGGGTGTCCCGCGTCTGAAGGAGGACTCCAACGCACTGCCCGGGCAGGGTCTACCGGTGCGCCCGTGGGTGACGATGGGCGAGGCTCTCGGGCGGTCGGACGAGTTCGTGGTGGTCTCCAACTACGGGACTGGTGGTGACCCGAAGGCTCGCGGCCGCCGCCGATGGGACGAACCGTCCGCCACAGTGACGGGCAAGGTCTCCCGCAACGTCCTGAAGTCTCCCGGTGGCGAAGACCTGGGCCGATTCAGCCTCCCGGAGGCAGGGCGGTTGCAGACCTTCCCCATGGACTACCCGTGGAGGGGAGGCGATCGAGCCCAGCAAATCGGCAACGCCATTCCGCCGCGGCTGGCCGCTCATGTGTTGGCGGCGGCACTTGGCCGGAGCGTTGACTCGGAGGCGCTTGACGCCGCGGTCGACGGCAGGTGGGAGGACACACGGAAGAGCCACCCTCTCGCGCCCAGGCAATTGGCCGATCCCGACACTCGGTGACGCGGAAGACGACCCGGAACAAGGGTGCGGGGGCCGGCTCTCACGACGCCTCGGTCTGCGGTCCGGGCGACCGTCGCCGGAGGGGAGCCTCGGCGAGCAGCGCCTCGAAAAGCTTCACCAGGCTCTCCACCGTCTGATCGGGGATCGCACCCTCCTGGGGCCCGTCCGGAAGGCGGTCCCAGGGCACAGGGGGCATGTCGGCGGACTCGTCGATCCAGTCGCGGAGGGCCTCTTGGTCGTAAGGCGTGTCGGGAGCGAGTGCGTCGTACACCAGCGTGCTGCCCGCCGTGTTCACCGCGGCCGAGAGAGCGTTCACCCGGTCACCGGGCTTGGACACTCCTTCGTCAAGGAGCCGTCGCACCACCCGGACGATGGCCAGAGCCGTGGGCCGGTGGTCGACGACGTCCAGGCGCAGTGTGGTGTTGAGGACGTCCTGTAGGCGACACGCGGTCTCCACCGGCCGGTAGTCCGCGCCGTTGCGGAAGAGTTCCGCCGCCCACCACAGGCGGGAGAAGGCCTGAGTGTAGTGAGGACCGCTGAAGCGTGAGGCAGGGGCGACGCCCTCGGAGGGGCTTCGGTGGCGCCACACGACGTAGTCGGGCGCCACGAGCATGGCCAGGTGATTCCACAGCCGATCGTCCGCCGCTTCCGCTCGGGTCAGGCGCACGGTCGCGTGCAGGCGGGGGGCGAGCCAGGCGTCGGCACCGACCCGGTCGTCCTGGTGACGCCGCATCGCCTCGTCGATCAACTCACGCACGGGGGCGGTGCGCCGGCGGGCCTCGGTGTCGGGAAGATGAGTGGTCATCTTCCGCAGGGCGACCTGTGGCGGTGATTCCTGGCCGCTTTGCACGCTGCGGCCGAGATATTTGGTGACGGCGGCGTTGGGCAGGAGCCCGAGCGCATGCGGGATGTCCATGAGGCGAGCCATCTCAGTCGCTTTCGGCATGTTCGACGGAGCGCACGGCACTGGTCAGTCTCCTGGTGAGTCGACTGCGTCTGCCTGCGGCGTGATGAATCCCGGTTTGCAGTTCGGACCATCCGAATCCGTCGACGCGACGTTTGTCGATTTCGTACAGGGCGTCGGTCAACTGTCGACCCGGTAGGACGTCCGGCAACATCATGCGCAGCACGGATTCGCGCCAGCCGGTGGGCATGACCGGTGTGCCGTCCTCGTCGAGTTCGAGGTCGCTGATGGCGCTGTGGAACATGGCGATCCAGGCGTCCTGTGCGATCTGTCCGGCAGTCGTCTCCCGAAGGAGCTTCTCCGCGGTGGTCCCTCCCGTTCCGTCGAGGACTTCCGTCAACCCTTCGACAGCCGTGACGTTGAGATAGACGGTCGGTATGTCTCCGGTGGTATCGACGATCCACGGGGATTCCTTGAAGGGCCTCAGCCATTCGTAAGGGCCTTCCCGGAAGTCGGTCCGGACGATCTCGACCTCACGGTGCCGTACGGGCGTGTCGAGTTTGAGGTCGACGTACCAGTTCTCCTTGGTCGCGCCGATGACGCGTCCGACCACGCCACCGACGGTGCCCACCAATGTCAGGGAGAGCGTGGCCCGACTGAGGTGGAGGTCCCTGTGCACTTCGATGCTCCCGCGCAGATGGCCGTCCCCGTCGGGGGCGAGTCGGGCGGTGACGCGGGCGTTCGTCGCCTTCTCGGAGAGCACCGCAAGGCACGCGAGGTCGGACCAAGGACCTTCGGCGATCTCCCGTTCGGGCAGTGTCGCCTTCAGACGGAGGGTGGCCATGTCCCACTTCTCCCGGCCGGCGCGGTGCAGGGCGACCGTGCGTTCGGACTTGGAGATGTTCGAGTACGGCAGCTCCGCCCCGTCCACGGTGACGGCCATGACCTCCAAGGCGATGTCGCCGAAGAGGGTCGGGTAGGGGAAAGCGGGTTTCATTGCTCACCTCCGCGCGCTTTCTGGACGTCCACGATCAGACGAGAAAAGGCGCCTTTCACCGGGTGGGTGGAGGGATCGGTCACGCCGACGAAAACGGCCGATCGCACCCCCGGTTCGATGATGATGTTCCCGTTGTCGACGCGGCAGTTCTCGGATGCGGTCAGCAATTCCCATTCGACTCCGGGACGCCCTCCGGAGCGGACGTCGAATTTCGCGCGTGGTGTGAGCAGCCACGGATCGTCGGCGTCGGGCAGTCTGAGGTCGACTGTCACGTGCCAGGCGCCGCCGTCCTCGACACGGGCCTGGATGCCGTGCACCCGCGGATTGCCCTGGACGCGCCGAGCGGTGCCTGCCCCGTCCAGCCTGAGCAGTTCCCGCAGGACCGCGGGTGCGTCTTGTCGGGGCGCATCCCGGCGGCCCACCAGCCCGCGCACGGCTTTGTCGATCTCGGCGTGGAATTCACGGAGACGGGACAACGCGCCGCGTGCGTACATCGTGGTGAGTTCTTCGGTGCGGTCCCATTTGTTGTGCTCGGGAGGCTCCGAGGCGCGGAGGAAGCGCTCCGCGAGTTCGACGTCCTCGCCCTGGCGCCCGGTGGCGTAACCCGCCAGCAGGACCGCCTGGAACGGGACGGCCCCCAGGGGGAGATCGCGTGGCCTCCTCTCGATGATCGTCATGCGATTGCCCCGCATGCAGATCACATGGTTGATCCGCCGGTCGTTGTCGTCCGCCGGAGTGAGCAGAAGAACGGCGCGGTGCTCCCGTCCCTCCTGCGGTACACGGCCCGCGCCCCTGAGTGGCGGCACGAGGAGGGGCACATCGGCACGAGCGACCTGCTCCCCGGAGACCAGCGCGTCGACGGTCTCGCCGTCCAGGTACGCCTGGAGGGCCCTGGCCGGCGCCGCGTGGTGGGCATGGGGGTCCACGCGTTGCTCGGGGATGAGGACACTGCCGTTGCGCATGGTGACGACCCTTGCTTCCAGCAGAGGCTCCTTGCCCTGCCCGCCGATCATCGCGGCCCAGAACCCGTCGGCCAGTGACCGCACCAGCTTGTCGTGCATCTCCTGGAGGGTTTCGGTGTCCCCGGAGGCGTCGTGCGCGCCGACGACGAGAAACGATGTGCCGGGATCGTCGGTCGGCCGCTCCAGGTGCAGGTCGCGAACGGTCCGCTCGTCGGCCCACCAGGAGCGTGAGACACCGGCGTGATCCGGTTCGGTGTCAGGCTCGCCGAACCAGGCGGGGCCCGCGAAGGCCTTCCCGCCGACTTCGTGCCACGGCAGGTCCAGTCGGCCGATGAGCCGGGGCGAGGTACGTCCCTCGTGGGGCGTGGAGAGGGTCGAATTGATCAGTACGAGACCGAAGCGACTGGTGGCCCACAGGGTGGCCTTGCCGAGTCCGTAGGATCCGCCCGCCCTTCCCCCGGTCTGCTTGTGGCTGTCGAGCTGCCGGCGCACCACGGCGGCGAACCGACCGTCCTCGTACTCGGGTCCGGTGAGGCCCGCGGCGTTGTGATCGTCCACTCTGAGCAGGAGCAGTGACCTGCTCTCGTCCAGGTCGTCCAAGGCGGCGCGCAGGCTCCGGGAGACCTTCTGCTCGGCGGAGGCGGCGGAGTCGTAGTGGGGCCGCAACTCCTCCCACCGCAGAGCCTTCAGGAAGGGGTCGAGGTGCTCACCGTCGAGCTCGTGCAGGGTGTAGCGCACCCTGACCGGCCTGGCGGGGTCCACGCGCTCGTCGAGTGAGTTCTGGGTGGCCTCCCTGGCCAGGACGGCAAGGTCGGCCTCGAAGGCGAAGGCCGCCGCGTTCCCGTACTCGCGACCCCCGTCGGCGTGTGCGTGGCGGTGGTGCCACTCGGGAGAGCGGCCGGTCGGCACGTCGGCGGTACGGTTGTGAATCGAGGCCGCGTCGGTGCCCAGAACCCGGGCGATGGCCCGCTTGGTCTCCTCCCGCGGCTCGGCGCGTCCGGTGATCCATGCGGACACCGCGGCGCGGGTCAGCCCCAGTCGCTGGGCGAGTTGGGCCTGTGACATGTGGGCCCGCCGCAGTTGCCGGCCCAACCAAGGACCGAACGCCTCCGTCTGTTCTTCCGTCATGGTCGCGTGACGCCCTTCGTGGGTCTGCCGGCCCTCCCTGAGAGCTCCGGAGATCAGACTACCAGCGGCATTTGACGTTCCCCTCCCTTGTCAAAGAACGTTGTACGCCAAGGGTGTCGGCTATCCGTATCGCTGTCGATCCCATCAGGAGTGATCACTTTCGATCAACATGTGGGTGCATACGGTCACGTGATCCTCGTCGGGGTCGCTTGGACATCACGCCCCACGGCGAGTACCGTCAACCGGCACCGGTGGGGGAACCGACGCCAACTAGCGTGACCCAAGCGGGTGTTGGGCCGGTGCGAGTCCACTTGTCATGCTTCCGGGGGCTGCCGTTCGACTGTCTCTGAAACCTGCTGCGCACCCTGTGCACCGGCGACCGTCACCGTGAAACCGGTCACGCACCGGGCTGCGTCTTGATTCGAGTCCCTGCCTCTTCAGGTCTTCACGGTGCCCGGCCCGCGCGCGGCGCCGTCCTCGCGCCACCGCCGCAACCGAAGCCGGTGGGTGTCCCTCCACACCCGCTGCCAGCCCACAAGGAGCAAAGCACTCCCGTGAACAGGTCTTCCGAGGACAAGTCCGTCCTGAGGAAAGTCGCCGAGCTGACCGAGTTGGCCCTCGGCACGTACGCCTTCAACCCCGACCGCGTAGAGGAGGACGCCAACGGGGAGCGCCGCATCCATCAGGGTGGCTACGGTGATCGCCAGATCTTCGAGCTGGTGCAGAACGCGGCCGACGAGCTCCGCCATCCCGACCACCAGGGGGGACGCATCCACGTGGTCCTCACGGAGGAGCACCTGTACTGCGCCAACGAGGGCTTGCCCATCACGGACGAGGGTGCGGACACCATCCTGCGCATGGGTGTGTCGCGCAAGCGGGGTGGGCAGATCGGACGCTTCGGCGTCGGCGTCAAGTCGGTGCTGTCGGTGACGCGGACGCCGCAGTTCTTCGGCCGAGCCGAGGCATTCGGCTTCGACGCGGACTGGGCCGCGGAGGAGATCCTGAAGGCCGTCAACGAAGGGCGGGCACGGAGGGGAATGCCGCCGCTCGACTCCGTTGGCGACACACCGGTGCTGCGCCTTGCGCGTCCGTTGGACGTGGTGCGTGAGCGCGCCCAGGACACTCTCCTGAACCAGATGTTGGAGTGGGCGACCACGGTCGTCCGGTTGCCGCTGCTGCCGGGGGCCGCCGAGCGTCTCGGCGAGGACATCCAGCAGTCGGCCAAGCCCAGGCAGGATGCCTCCGGACGGGAGTTCCCGCACCAGTTCCAGTTGTTCTCCCACCATGTGGGGACGGTGCTGCTCGAGGACCGCCGTCGGATGCCGTTCGTCAGGCGTGAGATCACCGTCGACCACGACGGCGTGTTCCACACGATCCACGAGTCGCGGGCCGGTGCGAAGGCCCGCTCGGAGCGGTACCGCGTCTTCACCCACGCCCATCAGGTCAGTGACGAATCCAGGAGGGGCGCCGGTGAGCTGCACGACCGGGTGACCATCGACGTCTCGTGGGCGGTCCCGGAGTACACCGTCGTCGACGGGGAGCAGGGACAGGGACTGCGCCAGGTGCCGAACGAGCGCGGCACCTTCTGGTCCTTCTTCCCGACCAAGTACCCCACCACGCTCAGCGGTGCGCTGAACGCGGCCTGGAAGACGAACGAGGACCGGCAGAACCTGCTCGACAGCAGCGAGCTGAACGGGGAGCTCCTGCGGGTGGCGGCCGAACTGATCGTGGACTCCCTGCCGGAACTCGTGGTCCCCGAGGACCCGGCCGCCTACCTGCCGCTGCTGCCGGGACGGTCCAAGGAGTCCCCCAACTGGGCCTGCTCATACCTGACCGACCGGGTCTGGAAGCTGTCCGCGGTGCGGCCCTCACTGCCCGATCAGGATGGTGCTCTCCGAGCACCGAGTGAGCTGCGCATCCATCCGGAGAAGCTCACCAAGGAGTCGTTGGCGCTGTGGGCCGCCTACCCTGGGCGGCCCCGCAACTGGGTCCACCACTCCGTGGAGGCCGTACCCCTGCGACGCGGCAAGATGAAGCACATCCTCGACGCCGCGGCGAAGGAGACCGAGACCATCCGGGCCTGGCTGGAGGCCTTGGTCGAGGACGGCACCGCCGAGGCGTCGGCCGCGGCGATCCGCGTACTGGCCCGCCTGCTCGCCCATGACCTGGCAGACGGTGACCCCGTGCGCGAGGCTCTCGCGGCGGAGGCCCGCAAGGCGGAGATCGTGCTGACCGAGGAGCACGGGTTCGTCGCTCCGGTGGCCGGCCGAGTGTTCCGGCGCTCCGTCGAGGACGGCCTGCGCGACGACCTCGTCTACGTCGACCAGAGGATCTCCGACGACCCGACGATGCTTCCTCACCTGGAGCGGATCGGCATCCACTGCGCAGACTCCCAGGGACGGTTCGAGAGCGTGCTCGACCAGGGTTTCCGCGGATACACCCCGGAGTCGTGGACTCGGTTCTGGGAGCTGCTGCGCAGTGCCGGGGGACCCGTTCAGGTGCCCGCGATTCGCGCGCGGGTGCGGGACATCACCACGACGCTGCGGGTCAAGACGGTCGCCGGGCCGTTCCGGTCACTCGAGGACTGCCTGCTGCCCGGACCGGTCGTCCCCTCCGACGGGACGCGCGACAAGACGCTGACCGTCGACATCCGATTCCACACCGACGACCTGGCCGTGTTGCGCGAGCTGGGCATGACCGACCGCCCGACCCGCGGCCACCGGCCGGAGAACGAGAGCTGGTTCCCCGCCTATCACCGGGCCATGCACGAGGCGTACGTGGCACAGCTCGATGCCCGGGCCAACAGGGTCCAGGTCCAGACCGTCAAGTTGGAGGGGGCGCCGGTCGCCGGTCCTCTCCACCTGTTCGAGCGGTTGTCCGACGAGGGCAAAGCGGAGTTCCTGGCCACCCTCCCCGAGGAGGGGCTGGTCGAGAACTGGACACGCCAGATCGGGCGCACGGTCAGCACCCGCAAGGCGGTGCCGTCCCCCATCCGATGGCTCCTGCGGGCCCACGGCACGGTGAACACCTCCCAGGGGCTGGTCCCCGTCAGGGACGCGGTGGGACCCCAGCTCTCCGTGTACGCCAACGTGCTCCCGGTGGCGGAGATCAGCCCGGAGAAGGCCCGGCGCCTGGGGTTGCCCACGAGAACGGAGGAAGTCGAGCCCACCCGTTGGGCCCGGCTGCTGCAAGCGGTCAAGGAGAGCACGGACGACGCGTACGTGGGCAGCACCTACGCGCTGCTGATACGGGTGGCCGAGGAACTCGTCGCTCGTGAGGAGGTCGTGCGCTGCCGGGTCGGCGAGCGCTGGGAGCTGCGACCCGACAGCGACATCGCGGTGGCCGTGAGCAGGGACGAGTACGAGGAGCTGATCCGCGCGGAGCACCCGGCGCTGCTGGTCGCCTCGGAGGAGGACCTCGAGCAGGCCGAGTACATGATCCGGCAGTGGGGCATGCGCCGTGTCGCCGAGGTGATCGAGAAGCGGGTGCGGGCCGTCCCCAGCGGTCCGGCGCTGCCGCTGACGGACGAGTACCCGCCGCTGCGGCAACGGCTGGGGGCCAAGGCGACCGGTCTGCTCCTCCAGCGATGCAGTGAACTGGAGAAGGTGATACGCACACCGCAGGGCACCACCACCACTGCCCTGGGCAGCGCCCGGCAGGAGAACACCGTCCTGGTGCCCGACGGCGCCTCCTTCGAAGAGACGCTCGTCCTCGCGGATCGCGAGTTCGGCTGGGGGCTCGGCGCCAAGGGGTGTCGATCGCTGATAGAGGTCCACCGGCGGCAACAGGAGGACGCCGCCTTCCAGGCCCGTCTGAACGAAATTCGGCGCGCCACCGGCGTGATCGACAAAATCGCCCTGCTCGTCGGCGCCGACGATCTGCGGGCCGGCTTGCCCACGGGCCTCGTGGACAGCGAGGTCTCCGAGACGGGACACGAACCGGGTGCCCGTCGGCTGGCGGAAATGGCGTACAACGCGCACGACGACGGCATCCTGCGGGTGCACGCCAAGGACATCGCGGCGCGGTTCCCGAACGCCCCGACACGCTTCGACGGGGGCTCCGCCGCCCTGAAGTTCGTCACCGACCTGGGTTTCCCCGACGCGTTCGCCGGAGCGCGGCTGCCCTCGCCGCCGATGCGGGAGGAGGTGGAGGGCCCCAGGGAGTTCCCCGCCCTCCACGCCTACCAGGAGCAGCTCGCCGGCCGTCTCACCGACCTGCTGCGCCGGGGCAGCGCCCAGCGGGCGATGCTCAGCCTGCCCACCGGCGCGGGCAAGACACGTGTCGTCTCCGAGGGCGTGATCCGGTGGATCCGTGACTCGGGCACCCCACAGGGGCCGATTCTCTGGATCGCCCAGACCAACGAGCTGTGTGAGCAGGCCGTTCAGTCCTGGAAGTTCGTCTGGGAGAAGGTCGGGCCGGAGCAGTCGCTGGTGATCGATCGACTGTGGCACACCAACTCCGCGACGCCTGTCACCGGGCGCCCCCACCTCGTCGTGGCGACCGACGCCAAGCTGCGGATGTGCCTTCACACGGACGAGTACGCGTGGCTGAGGCAGGCTTCCTCCGTCTTCGTCGACGAGGCACACGTCGCCATCTCCCCCCAGTACACGCAGATCCTGGAGCAACTGGGACTGACGCACCGGGAGACGTCCCGGCATCTGGTCGGCATGACGGCGACGCCCTTCAGGAACGACACGGACCTGACCCGTCGCCTCGTCCAGCGCTTCGGTGACCGCCGCCTGGACGAGGGAATCTTCACGGACGAGCCGATTGCCGCCCTTCAGGCGCTGGGGGTGCTCGCTCGGGTGGAGCATCGGGAGCTGCCGGGTGCGGAGCTGCAACTGAACGCCGACGAGCTGGCGATGATGGAGGAGTTCAGCGGCTTCCTCCCGAAGGGCGCCGAGCAGCGTCTCGCCGAGAACGAGGCCCGCAACAAGCTTCTTGTGGAGGAGATCGCCGGCCTGCCGGATGACTGGCCGGTGCTCGTGTTCGCGACCTCGGTCCAGCACGCCAAGTTCCTGGCCGCGAAGCTCGGCGACCTGGGCATTCGTGCCGCCGCCATCGACTCCGCGACTCCGGCGTCGGAGCGTCGTCAGCGGGTGGACGCGTTCCGGCGGGGTGCCGTACGGGTCATCACGAACTACGGGGTGCTCTCCCAGGGGTTCGACGCGCCCGCGACCCGCGCGGTGGTCATCGCTCGGCCGGTCTACAGCGCGAACAGCTACCAGCAGATGATCGGGCGCGGCCTGCGCGGTCCCCGCAACGGCGGCAAGGAGTCCTGCCTGATTCTCGACGTTCGCGACAACATCACGAATCACCACAAGGAACTCGCGTTCACCGACTTCGAGTACCTCTGGCGGAAGGGACAGCGGTGACCATCACCGATGGGGTGGGGCTCCGGCTCACCCCGGATCAGCAGCGCGTCGTGGCACAGCCTTGGGATGCTCGCATGTTGGTCACGGCCGGCGCGGGCGCCGGCAAGACCACCACCCTCGCGTACCGGATCGAGCACCTGACCGGGGTGGAGGAGCTGGAGGCAGCCGAAATCCTCGTGTTGAGCTTCTCACGGGCAGCGGTCCGAGAGCTTCGCGGCCGGGTGGACCGTCTGGCCGGAGCCGCCCGTCGGGTCCGCGCCCAAACCTTCGACAGTTGGGCCTCGTGCCTGCTGCGCCGGCAGTATCCCGACCGGGCCGACGTGCCAGGCCGCACGTTCGACGAACGCATCGTTCGTGCCACCGAGGCCATCGAGGCGGGCGTGATCGAGACGCTGGAGCAGGGCATTCCGGCCCATGTGATCATCGATGAGGGACAGGACCTCGTGGGCGGGCGGCGTGAGCTGGTCGAGGCAGTGCTCGATCGGTTCGCCGACAACTGCGGCTTCACGGTCGTCGGTGACGCCGCCCAGTCGATCTACGGTTTCCAGGTGTCCGAGCCCGGCGAGCGAACTCGGGAAGCGAATCGTTTCCTCGAATGGGTGCGTCTCTCCTTCGGAGACGACCTGATCGAGGTGTCCCTCACCGACAATTTTCGGGCCCGCACCCCCGAGGCACGTGTCGCGCTGCCGTACGGCGTGCGACTCCAGGAGTTGCCCTCGGATCAAGCGAAGGCCGACGTCGCTGCCGCGGCGATCCACACGGAGCTTCGGGCGCACCTGCTCGAAACGCCGAGGTTCGGTGAGCTGAGCGAGCCGTTCGTGAGCGATTCGCTCCGCCACTACGAGGGGACCACCGCGATCCTGTGTCGTGACAACGGCCAAGTACTGGCGATGTCCGAGCGGCTGCACAGCCATGAGGTGCCACACCACATCCAGCGCTCGCTCCGGACACGTCCCGTACCGGCGTGGATCGGCGGACTCCTGCGCGCGACCGGTGCCGCGGCAATGACCGAGGACCGCTTCGCCGAGGTCGTCTCGGAACTGCCCATGTCGGTCGACGCCGAGCCCGCCCGCGCCTGGCGTGCCCTGCGGCGGGTGGCCCCCGGCGCGCGCAACCAACTGGATCTGGAGGCGCTGCGTCGGGTCGTCGCCGAGGCGGGGGTGCCCGACGAACTGACCGTGCCCCCGGCGCACCGGGTCGTCGTGTCCACCGTGCACCGGGCCAAGGGCCTGGAGTTCGACCGGGTGCTCATCGTCGAGCCCGAGGCGTTGTCGGCTCGCCGCGGACGGGCCGAGGATCCCCCCGCTGAGGCGCGGCTGCTCTATGTGGCCATGACCCGTGCCCGCGATGACATCTATCGCCTCACCCGTCCCGAGACCTGGATGCTGCGCAAGGCCGATCGCCGCCTCCTCTCGACGGGTCGGTGGTACGTCGGCGGTCGTGAGCGGTGGGTGCGGAAGGGACTGGAGGCCTCCGAGTGGGACGTCTGCCACGAGGCGCCTCCCGGTGCGGGGGAGTCGGTGGCGGACCCCATCGAGGTCGAGAAGCTGCTGCTGGGGTCCGTCCGCTCCGGCGACGAGGTGGAACTGCGGCGCCTTCACGACCTGCCCGGCTCGGATGAGACCCCGCCGTACGGGATCTTCCATGACGGCCGACCGATCGGTGTTGTCTCGAAGCGGTTCCGCAGCGACCTGTACCTGCTGTTGCAGCAGTCCCGGGCCTATCGAGTCGAGCAGTGGCCCTACCGGATTCTCGGTCTGCGCGTGGACACGTTGGAGGCCGTCGTCGGCGACCCCACCCTCACCGAACGTCATGGCATGGGTGATCGGGGGGTCTGGTTCGCCCCGCGCCTGTGCGGGCTCGGCCGCTTCGACTGGTCCCACGCAAAGAGCGTCCCGGAAGGACACCCCCACTCGTGACCGTGTCACCACACACCGCGCACTACAGGCTCCGCAGGGATCTGCGTGCGACCCTGCGAGCCGACCTCCTGGGTCCGCAGGGCGGGGAGGAGGAGATCCTCGCCACCGACGCACCCGTCACCGCGTACCCCATCGGTGTCCTCTTCCCGCAGTCGGAGGGGCTCGCCGGTCCGGGCAACGAGGAGGGCGCGGATGCGGACACACCTCCCGACGTCGTCAGCGGGGACGACATCGAGCAGGACACCACCGACCTGGGTGTGACCCTGGCCAACCGCCGCAAGCCTTCGTCCATGGGACTGACCTTCGCGGTCGACCCAGGGGTGGCGCACACCGTCCGGGCGACGGCACGGGCCGCGCTCTACCTTCCCGAGGACGAGGACGGCCGTCCCGTGGAGGCAAGGCGCGGCGAGGCTCGCAGCACCGAGCAGCAGAAGGAGCGGTGGCGCCGGGTGCCGATCGCGTGTGAGTCGGTGTCGATCGACGTCACCTCCGCCGGCGTCCACAAGGACACGTTGCGGAAGGGGCTCGAGCTACGGGTGCTGGTCCGCCCCGCCGCCGACGACGGGACCGTGACGGTGACCATGACCTTGGTCAACACCTTCCGCGTCGGTGAGTACGACTTGCAGGACGCCTACTGTTTCTTCCAGCCGGAGCTGGAGATCTCCGGCCCCGAGGGCGCGCGTCCGTTCGTCGAGCGCGTGGGCGGCCCGGGCACGGTCGACGACGAACAGGCCCTGAACAGACTTCTGTACCGCCACGCCCCGCACTTCGCGACCGGCCACGGTTGCTCCGTCGCCTGGGACTGGGAGGCACCACCCGTCCGCTCCCCGATGCCCGAGCGGGCTTCGGTCCCGTCTGTCCGCACCGAGTTCCTCCCCACTCACGAGGTGCTGTTGACGGACTCCAATCCGGAGATCGACGACGCGGCACTGGGTATGCACGGCCTTTGGCGCGCGTCGCGCCACGAGGCCGTGGAGGTGCTGAGTCGGCTGCTCGACGGGTACGAGGAGTGGATCGGCGCCCGCGCCGCCGAGGCCGCGGGGCTCGCCGGCACCGAGCACGAGTCTGTGGCCCGGCAACAGATCGAGTCGTGTCGGGCGGCACTCGCCCGGATGCGGCGGGGTGTCGCCCTGTTGGCGGACACCGACCGACCCGCGATCTTCGAGGCGTTTCGCCTGGCGAACCGTGCGATGGCGGATCAACGGGCCCGCACAGCCTGGATCAAGGGCGGGCGCGAGGGCGTCCCGGACCCGACGAGTGGTCGTTGGCGCCCCTTTCAGATCGCCTTCTTGTTGCTCTGCCTGGAAGGCATCGTGGACCCGGATCACGAGGACCGGGGCATCGCGGACCTGCTGTGGTTTCCGACCGGCGGTGGCAAGACCGAGGCGTACCTCGGGCTCATCGCGTTCACCGCCTTCCACCGGCGGCTGCGGGACGGGGAGAACGGAGCCGGTGTCACGGTCCTCATGCGGTACACCCTTCGTCTGCTCACCCTCCAGCAGTTCGAACGTGCCACGGCCCTGATCTGCGCCATGGAATGCATCCGTCGTGAACGAAGCGGCGAACTCGGGACCGACCCCGTGTCCATCGGCATGTGGGTCGGCACGTCTGCGACCCCGAACCGACTGGAGCGTGCCCGGGAGCGTCTGGACGAGCTGCGCAAGACTCCCACCAAATCCCTGACCAAGGAGAACCCGGTCCAACTTCACACCTGCCCCTGGTGCGGCGAGGGGCTGAACGTGGGCGACTACGAGGTCCGCGAGGAAGAGTGCCGGATGCTCGTGCGCTGCCCGAACACCGGGTGCGCCTTCGGCACGGACCTCGGGCTTCCGGTGCACCTGGTGGACGAAGCGGTGTACGAGGCGCACCCGACTCTGATCATCGCGACCGTCGACAAGTTCGCCTCTCTGCCGTGGCGTTCTGCGACGGGCGCTCTTTTCAACCTGGATCGGGGTGATGGCGTCAAACCGCCCGAGCTGATCGTGCAGGACGAGCTGCACCTGATCTCGGGACCGCTCGGCACCCTGACAGGGCTGTACGAGACGGCCGTCGACGTCCTGTCCGACCGACCCAAGGTCGTGGCCTCCACGGCGACCATCCGACGTGCGTCCGACCAGGTCGGAGCATTGTTCAACCGACGCGTGGCCCAATTCCCGCCCGCCGGCCTCGATGCCCGGGACTCCTGGTTCGCCGTGGAGGCCCCGCCCGACACCAAGGGCTCACGCCGCTATGTCGGCCTGCTCACTCCGAGCACGAGCCAGGCCACGCTTCTCGTCCGCACATATGCGGCACTGCTGGACGCCGCCGCACGAGCGGAGGCGGACCCGCAGGTGCGGGACGCTTATTGGACGTTGGTCGGGTACTTCAACAGTCTTCGTCTGTTGTCCGCCGCCGAGCTCCAGGTCCTCGACGACGTCCAGGATCGGCTCGGGATGCTCGCGAAGCGCGCCGGCGCGAAGCCGACCCGCACGACCATCGCTCACATCGAGCTCAGCAGCCGGGCCGACTCCAGCGACATCCCCCGGCACCTGAAGCAGCTCGAGCGTGCGCTTCCCGACCCGGATGTGCTGGACATCCTGCTGGCGACGAACATGATCTCCGTGGGCGTCGACATCGACCGTCTCGGCCTCATGGCAGTGATGGGTCAGCCGCAGACGACCGCCGAGTACATCCAGGCCACGAGCCGTGTCGGTCGACGCCACCCCGGTCTCGTCGCCGTGATGTTCAACGCGGCCCGGTCCCGGGACCGCTCCCATTACGAGAACTTCCTCCGCTTTCACTCCGCCCTCTACCGTGAGGTCGAGTCGACGAGCGTCACCCCGTTCTCGGCGCGAGCCCGCGATCGCGGGCTCCACGCGGTGATCGTCGCGCTCACCCGGCTACTGATACCGGCTGCCACCGACAACAGGGCTGCCGCCGAGGTCGAGGGCTTCGCGGACGAGATCCGTTCCGTCGTGCGTCCGCTCATCCTCGACCGGGTCGGATCCGTCGACAGCGCGGAGCGAAAAGCGACCGCCCACCGCATCGACGAGATCATCGAGTGGTGGCGGGCGGAGGCGGAGGTGCACCCGCAACTGGTGTACGAGGCCAGGCGCGGCACGCGCATGCCCGCTCTGCTCAGAGGCTTCGGTGACCTCGACGAGGAGTCCGAGGACACCGCGGGCTGGGACACGCTCTGGAGCCTGCGTGACGTCGACGCGCAGGCCACTCTCTTCCTCGACAACACTCGGCAGGAGCGCTGACATGACACCTCCCCCGCCACCGCGCCGTCGCCGAGGTGCCGGCGCTCCCATCCGGCCGCGCCCCCGCAAGCTCGGCGCGGTGCGTCGTTCGCAGCTCGTCACCACCTACGGCGTCGGTGCCATGATCGCCGTCGACAACGAGTCGTTCATGGTCGCCGACCTCGATTCCTGGGACATCAGTGAGGCGTCCGAGATTCACGAGCGGCGGCTCGCTCACCTCCTGGGGGTCAAGTCCTTTCGGACGCCACCGGCTCCGGACCCGGACCGGGGTACCGACGGCGTGCGCGTCCGACGCTTCCCCGAGTACTACTCGTGCCCGGGTTGCAAGGCTCTGCGTCCTTTCTTCAAGTTCAACTCCCTCTCGGGCAAGGCCCGTTGCCTGGAGTGCGAAGAAGATCTCATCCCATCGCGCTTTGTTCTCGTATGCGACAACGGTCATATCGATGACTTCCCCTACTGGAAGTGGGTCCACCGTGGCAAGGACCGTCCCTCCGGCCCCTGTGGAGGGGAGCTGTCGCTGCGGACCAGCGGCAACACGGCGTCGCTCCGCTCCGTCATCGTGAGCTGTGGCTGTGGCGTTCCGGAGGTCTCCATGGAGGGGGCCTTCCGGCCGACGGCACTCAGGAACCTCGGCATCCGCTGTGAAGGGCGCCGTCCTTGGTTGAAGAACGCTCCCAACGAGACCTGCACCCAACATCCTCGTGCGATGCAGCGAGGCTCTTCCTCCGCCTGGCACCCGATCATGGCCAGTGCCCTGTCGATCCCGCCCTGGGGCGAAGGATTGCACAAACTGCTCGAGAAACACCGGCTCATCGGGGCCTCGGAGGAGACCATTCGCTGGTTCTTCCAACGTCAACCCGGACCGGCGAGGGACCTGAAGACCCTCGGTGCCTCCGTCGCCGAGGTGATCGCGCTCGCCCGTGCCGTGGAGGAGTCGGACACCCGAACCGAGGAGGACGTTCCCGAGATCCGGACACACAGCTCCCTTCGCCGCGAGGAGTACACGAGCCTCACGCGCGAACATCCGGAGGAGTACACCTCCGAATGGCAGCCCTTCGTCTGCGAGGAACCCGCCGGAGACCTCACCCCTGTCCGAGAGCTCGGTGTCCGGAGCAGCATGCTGGTGAAGCGGCTACGCGAGGTTCGCGCCCTCGCCTCCTTCTCCAGAGGAGCCCTGCCGACGGAGGCCGACTCGAAGAAGCGCCGCGCCGCCCTGACTTCGTCCCCCGACATCGACTGGCTGCCGGCGATCGAGGTCATCGGCGAAGGGGTCTTTCTCCGGCTCGACGAGGACAGGTTGCGCGGCTGGGAGTCCCGGCCGGAGGTGATCGCACGCAGCGAACGCATCCGCAACAACCACCTCCGACTGCTCCGCGAGCGCACCGAGACGGACGCGGCCCGCAACGGCCCGCCGTTGACCTCCCCGGTCTCCCCCCGGTTCCTGTTGCTCCACGCCTTGGCCCACGTCCTGATCAATGAGTGGAGTCTGGACGGTGGCTACCCGGCGGCGGCATTGAGGGAGCGCCTCTACGCGGGTGACGACATGGCGGGCGTCCTGATCTACACGGCGACCAGCGACTCGGCGGGCAGCCTCGGCGGCATCGTGGCCCAAGGAGAGCCCGAGCGCCTGGCCCACACACTTCGCTCCGCGCTGCTTCGTGCATCGTGGTGCTCGAACGACCCCCTGTGCGCGGAATCCGAGGCCCGCGGTGTCGACAGCGTGAATCTGGCCGCCTGCCACGCTTGCGTCCTCCTCCCGGAGACCAGTTGCGAGTGGAACAACTGTTTCCTTGACCGGGCTCTTCTCGTCGGAAGCCCCACGGGAGCGGTGCCGGGATACTTCGTGCTTTGATCGGATACGGCGGTGGTGTGGATCAGGCACACGATTCGCCCACCGCCGTATTCAGGCGGTTGGTCATCTCTTTGCCCGCCGACTCTCCACGATCTCGCGTATCCGAACAGCGGCGGCCTCGACCGCTTCGTGTTCCCACACCCGCACGGCGAGCCATCCGGCCTCGGCGAAACGGGCGTCGGTGTCGCGATCCCGCGTCCGATTGCCTTCGATCTTGGTCCGCCAGAACGCAGCATTGTTCTGCGGCCACGTTGCGTGCTCCGGGCAGCCGTGCCAGAAGCACCCGTCCACGAAGACCGCGACCCGAGCCGACGTGAAGACGATGTCGGCCTCGCGCCTCACCCCCTTCACCGGACGCCGATGAACCCGATAACGCAGCCCGGCCGCGTGAAGCGCGCTTCGCAAGGCAAGCTCCACCTGTGTGTCCCGAGACTTCTGCCGGCTCATGCGAGCACGCACTTTGGGTGTTGTGTCCAATGGCTCCACGGCGCCATTCTCGATGCCCACCGGGTGGCATTGCCAGTTGCGGTGATCACTCCCGAAGTCGAGGTACAGCACCTGCCGGCGGCGCGGCCGTGGGCAAACCGGGACCGACCGGTGGACAGGACGACGTCCGATGCCCTTCGAAGACGGAGCTTTCGGGCTTGTCCCGATCGGCAGATGCTGCCTGCTCGCTGACCGCGGGATATCGGTGTACCGAGCCCGACGATTTCCCCGAGGTGGGCATGCAACAGACGTCGCAGAGACGGTTTCGTCACCGGCAGCGAAAAGTGTCCGACCCGGGCGGCCCCACGGCCGCCATGCCCAGGTTCAGGCTGATCGGCTCACCGTCGGCGGCCGGGACGACCTCGGTGGGCAGCACGCCAAACGGACCGGCCGGTTAGGGTGGGTGCCATGCCGGAGCCGCAGGTCGTCGTGGGTGGTGCTGTGATCAGGAACGGGCGGCTGCTCGCCGCGCGGCGCAGTGCGCCGCCCGAGACGGCCGGGCGGTGGGAGTTTCCCGGCGGGAAGGTGGAGCCCGGGGAGCGGCCGGAGGACGCCCTGGCCAGGGAGTTGCGGGAGGAACTGGGGGTCGGGGTCAGGGTGGGGAAGCGGCTCGGAGGGGAGTCGGTGCTGCGGGCAGGGCTGGTGCTGCGATTCTGGGTCGCGGAGCTGGCCGACGGGGAGCCCCGCCCGCTTCAGGATCATGATGCACTGCGGTGGCTCGCGGTGGACGAACTGGACGACGTCGACTGGCTCCCGCAGGACCGCGTCGTGCTGGACGAGGTCGCCCCGCTGCTCGGAGACGCAGCCCCAACGGTGTAGTCCCCCACCGGCAGCACCCCGTCCCGCAGCCACCGGTTCACCGCCTCGTCGGCGCACGGGACCGGGCGGTGGCCGTCCAGGGCGCGGGCGTACACGCCGTGGGAGCGGATGTCGGCGGTGATCAGGCGGGAGCCGGTCAGGCGGTGGTGGAGGGCCAGGCCGCCGGGGTGCGGGGTGTTGTTGTCGCGGAGTGCCTGGAGCATCAGCAGCGGGACGTCGTTGCCGATGGCGGTGCCGGGCTCCCGAGGGGGCGCCGGCCAGAACGGGCAGGGGGAGATGGCGGCGGCGAGGGGGCCGAAGACGGGCTGGGTGCGGCGGTCGGCCCGGATGGCGCGCCAGTAGGTCTCGGGGTCGGCCGGCCAGCCGCCCGCGGGCCAGCCGCCGTCGGCGCACATGGTGAAGGCCGGGACGGCGAAGAACCGGTCGGCGTCGGGGGAGTGGAGCAGGGCGAGGAAGCCGTCCAGTTCGGGTTCGGGCCGGACGGGTTCGCCGGCCGCCGCGTCGGTGAGGTTGCGGACGGCCCGGGCCAGGGCGTCGTCGTTCTCCTCGTGCTGGACCAACTGGCGCAGGACGAGGGTGAGGGCCGTCCGGTCGATCGTGTACCCGCCGAGGCGGATGGGGCGGTGGTCGGTGCGGCGGGCGAGGCGTTCGACGGCCTCGCGGACCTGGCGGGCGGTGGTGCCGAGCCGGTACGTCCCCGCGTGCCGCGCGGTCCACGCCGCCCACTCGTCGAGGCCCGCCTCGGCGTGCGGTCCGGCCTGCCGGAACAGCTCGTACTGGGTGGCCGACGGGTCGGTGGAGCTGTCCAGGACGAAGCGGTCGGCGCGGTGGGGGAAGAGCTGGGTGTAGACGGCGCCCAGGTCCGCGCCGTACGACACGCCGTAGTACGACAGCTTCCGCTCGCCCAGCGCGGCCCGGATCGCGTCCATGTCGCGGGCCACGTCGCGGGTGGAGGCGTGGGGCAGCAGGGACGCGTTGTCCGCGTGGCCGAAGCAGCGCCGGGCGGTGTCCCGGGCGGAGGCCACGGTGCGCTCGAAGCTCTCCCTCGGGGTGGTGGTCGGCGGCACCGGCGCGGGCGTGCCCGCGGGGGCGCAGGTCACGGGGGTGCTCTCGCCGACGAAGCGCGGGTCGAAGCCGATCAGGTCGTAGCGGTCGGCGACGTCCCCGAGGGCGGGGCGCAGCGTCCCGGGGTGGTCGAGGCCGGGCCCGCCCGGGCCGCCGGGGTTGGCCAGCAGGATGCCGCGGCGGCGGGCGGGGTCCTGCGCCGGGATGCGGGAGACGGCGATCCGGATGGTGCGGCCTCCGGGGTCCGCGTGGTCCAGGGGGACGGTGACCCGGGTGCACCGGGCGCCCGCGGCGTGCAGCTCCGGGTGGGTGGCGGCGGGGCAGGGCCGCCAGGTGAGGTGCCCGCCCGGGGTGGGGGCCGCGACGGCGGGGGCGGCGAGCAGGGCGGGCAGGAGGGCGGACGCGGCCAGGGCGAGGCCGGCCGTACGGGTCGTGGTGGGCATGCGGCGAACGTACGGAGCTGCGAGGTCGCGGAGCCATCGGGACAGCCGGTGGAAATGGGGTGAGGGTGACCCGAGCGATCCGTACGGTGAACGCATGATCGAAGCGGTGGTGTTCGACGTGGGCGAGACGCTCGTCGACGAGACGGAGATCTTCGGGGCCTGGGCCGACTGGCTCGGCGTGCCCCGGCACACCTTCTCCGCGGTGTTCGGGGCGGCGCTCGCGCGCGGGCAGGGCTACGAGCAGGCGTTCGAGGTCTTCCGGCCGGGGTTCGACCTGGCGGTGGAGGAGCAGCGGCGGGCCGAGGCCGGGGTGCGGTACCGGATCGAGGCGCGGGACCTGTACCCGGACGCGCGGGAGTGCCTCGCGGCGCTGCGCGCGGCCGGGCTGTGGGTGGGGATCGCGGGCAACCAGCCGCCGTGGGCCGCCGGTGAGCTGGCGTCCTTCGGGCTGCCGGTGGACCTCGTCGGCGTCAGCGGGCAGTGGGGGGTGTCCAAGCCGGATCCGGCGTTCTTCGCCCGCGTGGTGGAGGAGGCGCCCTGCGCGGCCGGCGAGATCCTGTACGTGGGGGACCGGGTGGAGCGGGACGTCGTCCCGGCCAGGGCGGCCGGGCTGCGCACGGCGCTGGTGCGGCGGGGACCGTGGGCGTTCGTGAACGCGGCGGACGACGGGGGCGCGGACGTGTGCCTCAGCGGGCTCGCCGAGCTGCCGGGCTGGGTGGCCGCGGTGAATCGGGGGGTTCCCTTCGGCACCGGGTGAGGCGCAGGGTGGAGAGGAGGCCGCCTCGGGTTCGAGGCCGGGCCCGGGGCCGACCTCGCCACTTCCGCGAGCCGAGGGAGGGCGAGAGGAATGACCGAGGTCACCGAGGCCACCGGGACGGCGGAGCAGCCCCGCGTTCCGCCCTGGCACCTGGTCGGCGACTGGTTCGACGCCTGCAAGTGCGCCATACCCTGCCCCTGCACGTTCGCGCAGCCCCCGACGGAGGGTGACTGCGACGGCGTGCTGGTGTGGCACATCCGCGAGGGGCACTACGGAGACGTCCGGCTCGACGGGCTGAACGTCGTCATGCTCGCGTCGTTCACCGGGAACGTCTGGGCGGGCGAGCACTCCGACGCGTACGCGGCCGTCTTCCTGGACGCGCGCGCCGACGACGCCCAGCGGGCCGCGCTGGGCGCGGTCTTCGGCGGCGCGGCGGGCGGCTGGCCGCAGCGGTTCGGCGAGATGTTCGGGGCGCGGATGCGCGGGGTGGAGACGGCCCCGATCACGGTGGAGGTCGGCGCGGACCTGGAGAGCTGGAGCGTGGAGATCCCGGGGCGCGTCACCGCCAGGGTGGAGGCGCTGACCGGCCCCACCACCCGGCGGGGCGCGCGGGTGCGCGTGCACGACGCGCCCGGCTCGGAGGTCGGCCCCGGGCAGGTCGCCACCTGGGGGCGGGCGGCGCTGAACCGCGCGGACGCGTTCGGGTTCGCCTGGGACCGCAGCGGCAGGTCGAGCAAGCACTTCCCGTTCGACTGGAGCGGGCCGGACGGAGAGTGAGCCGCGCCCGCCGGGCGCCGCCGCGAGGGCGGGCCCTGATGGGTCTTTACAGGCCGGAGTTGGCGGCATAGCGTCGAAAACCGCAGCAAAAAGGACGAGGGGTGGCGCGCGCGGCGCGGGCGGGGGACGCGGCCACCGGCATGCGCGGGGGCGGCGGTGTCCGGGTGTGGCGGGTCGGGCCGCGCCCGGGGCGCATCGCCGCGCTCCCCCTCCGGCCGCGCGCGCCCACCCGTCCCCCGCCGCGGGCCCCGTCGCCCGCCCCAGGACCCGGGGCTCGCGCCCGCCGTGCACGGGAGCAGCCATGACGTGGAGCGTTCACGGTCACCGCCCGGGGCCGGCCGTACCCGCCAGGCGTGGCGCGGGAGCGCGGCGGGGCGGCCGGACCAGGGCGGTTCCGCCGTCCCCGCGGACGCGGCCGAGGGCACCCACGGCCGCCGGCGGACCCGAGCGGGGCCGGGCGCCGTCGTACCACAGGACCGGCGGCGGGGAGCTCCGCCGCGACCTGGTCCTGGGCTGGCCGCTCGCCGTGGCGCTGGCCGCCCTCGCCTGGGTGGCCACGGCCCGGCAGGCGGGGGACATGGGCGGCGGGCCCGGCACGATGGGCCTCGGGCTGCCGCCGTTCCTGGCGCTGTGGGTGACGATGACGGCGGCGATGATGCTGCCCTCGGTGGCGCCCGTGGCCGTGACCTGGGCCGGGTCGATCAGACGGACCTCCCGCGGGGCCGCGCGGGCGGGGCGGACCGCCGGATTCCTGGGCGGCTATCTGCTGGCCTGGACGGCGTTCGGGCTGCTCGCCTACGCGGCGCTGGCCCTGACCGGCGGACTCGTCGACGAGCACCCGGGCGCCGGGAGGTGGATCGCCGTCACGGTGTTCGCGCTGGCCGGGCTGCACCAGCTCGGCCCGCTGAAGAACGTCTGCCTGCGCCACTGCCGGTCGCCGATGACGCACCTGCTGCGGTACGCCGCCTTCCGGCCCCGGGCGCGGGATCCGCGGGTGGGGCTGCACCACGGGGCGTACTGCGTCGGCTGCTGCTGGGCGCTGATGGTGCTGCTGGTCCCGCTGGGGGTGATGAACGTGGCCGCCATGGCGGGGCTCGCGGCGGTCGTCTTCCTGGAGAAGCTGTGGCGGCACGGGCCTGTTGTGGCCAGGGTGACGGGGGTGGCGTTCCTGGTGCTGGCGGGGCTCGCGCCGTTCCACGAGTGGCTGCTGCCCGGACTGGCGGAGCCCGAGCCGCCTGACGACATGGAGATGACGGGGCTGCGCGGGCCGTGAACGGGGCGCCTCGGCGGTGGCGTCTCAGCGGTTGCGTTTCGGCGGTGGTGTCTTAGCGGTGACGTCTCAGCGGTGACGCCCGCCCCGTTCCCCGCCGCGCGCCGCGGGCCCGCCCCACGCGGGGCGGGGGTGGGGCAGCGGGCCGGCCGGGGGCGCGGGCCACGGCGGGGGGTGCGCGGGCGCCGCCCAGCCCTGGACCGGGGGCGCCCAGCCGTGGGCCGGGTGCCCGTACCCGGCCCCGTGGGCGTACCCGGGCGCGACGGGCCGGGGGTGCCGCGCCTCCCACCCCGGCTGCGGGCCCCACCCGGGCGGCGGGGGTATCGGGCGGGTGACGGTGAACGCCGCCTGCGCCAGCGCGGGCTGCACGGCCGCCCTGCGGTGCCACAACTGGTCGAGCAGCGCCCGCTCCCGGGCGCCGAAGTCCGCCGACGTGCCGCGCCGCTCCGCCCGCGCCCGCAGGAACGCCAGCGACGTCGCGAAGCCCAGGTACTCGCGCATCACCCGCGCCGCGGCCTCGCCGCCCGCCGCCCGGGCCAGGTCGCAGGCCAGTTTGCGGCCCTTCATCGAGGCCAGGGCCGCCGGCTCGGCCGCGGATATCCAGCCCGCCGCGGCGTACACCGGCAACTGCCGCCCCACCGTCTTCAGCTCGTTGTTGCGGGACCACACCGCCAGCCACACCATCAGCCCGAACACCGGCACCATGAACATGCCGTAGACGAGCACGAAGCCGGTGGTGCCCAGCACCGACGAGCCGTTCCACACCCCGTGCAGCAGCATCGCGGTCAGCAGCCCGCCGACCGGGGCGAGCCGCCGCGGCCACGGCGAGCGCGAGCGCGACGCCAGCGCGAACCCGAGGCCGGTCATGCAGGTGAACAGGGGGTGCGCGAACGGGGAGACGATCACCCGCATGAAGAACGTGGTGACGGTGGCGCCGCCCAGCGTCTCGTTGCCGAACGCCATGTCCTCGCCGAACGCCGTCCCCAGGTAGAGGATGTTCTCGGTGAACGCGAAGCCGGTCGCCGTGAGCCCGGCTATGACCACCCCGTCCACGATCCCGTCGAAGTCCTGCCGCCGGAACAGGAACAGCAGCCAGATCGCCACCCCCTTGGTGATCTCCTCCACCACGGGGGCCACCACCGTCAGGCTCAGCGTCTCGGAGTCGCCGGGGTTGACGGTGACCAGCCAGTCGGTCAGCCACCCGTTGGCGAAGATGGCTATCAGGGTGGCCGCGCACGAGCCCCAGCCGAACGCGAACAGCAGGTTGCGGCGAGGCTCCGGCTCCACCCGGTCCACCCACAGGAACGCGCCCACCAGCAGCGGCACCGGCAGCACCGACAGCGCGATCCCGGCGAGAAAGCCCTCGGTGCCCACCGACCGCTGCACCAGCGCCAGGATGGCGACGCCGCACAGCGCGAGCACGGCCGTCACCGCGCCCATGCGCAGCGCCGGACCCGGCCGGCGGAAGCGGCGGGGGCGGGCCGCCGGGGCCGGGGCGGACGGGCCCGGGAGTGCCGTGCGCGTCTCCTGTGACGCCAGAGGCCGGGGAAACGTCGGTGACGCCCCGCCGGGCGGCCGGGCCTCCGGCGACGCTGGCGGGCCCTGCTGCCCGCCACCGTCGTCCTCGTCCGGTGCCAGCGGTTGCGGGTTCACGTCAAAGACCTTAGGGGGAACGGAGGCACGGGCGCGGGGAGTACGGGACAACGTGCCGGCGGCCGGCGCGGGCCGCCCGCCGCGGTCCCGATCGGTTCAGCGGCGCTCGAACAGCAGGTCGCGCACCACGTGGCCCTTGCGCAACCCCTGGCGCTCGAACTTGGTCAGCGGCCGGGACGCGGGCCGGGGCGCGTAATCGGCGTGCAGGTTCCGCAGCGCGGGCTCGGCGCCGAGCACCTGGAGCATCTGCTCCGCGTACGGCTCCCAGTCCGTGGCGCAGTGCACCACCGCGCCCGGAGCGAGCCGGGAGACGGCCAGGCGCACGAACTCCGGCTGGATCAGGCGCCGCTTGTGGTGCCGCTTCTTCGGCCACGGGTCGGGGAAGAACACCCGCAGCCCCGCCAGCCGGCCCGGCGCCAGCATGTCCCGCAGCAGCACCACGGCGTCCCCGTTCACCACCCGGACGTTGCGCAGGCCCGCCTTCTCCACCAGGTGCAGCAGGTTGCCCTGCCCGGGTGTGTGCACGTCGCAGCCCAGGATGCCCGTCCCGGGGTCCGCCTGCGCCATGGCCGCCGTCGCCTCGCCCATGCCGAAGCCGATCTCCAGCACCACGGGGAGCCCCGGGTCGCCGAACAGCGCCCCCAGGTCCAGCGGGCGCCCGTCGGCCTCCAGCCCGTACACCGGCCACAGCCGCTCCCGCGCGTCCGCCTGCGCGGTGGTGATCCGGCCCCGGCGCGGGTGGAAGCTGCGGATCCGCTGCTCGGGGACGAGCCCGCCGGGACCGGCCGCGGGCTCCGCGGGCAGCCCGGGCCCCGCGGATACGGCCGGGGCGCCGGCGGCGGGCCGCTCCGGGGTGGCCGGAACCGAGCCCTCCGCGGTCGCGGGGCTCTGCTGGGGGGCGGAGGGGCACTCGGGTGCGGGGGAGTAAGTCACGATGCGGCAATTTTACGGTGGCCCTCCCCGCCCGCTCCCGGCGTCCCGGCCCCGCCCGGGACCCCCGCCCTCACGACCCCGCCTCCACGCCCTCCGTCCCACGGCCCCCGGTCTTCCGACCACGGCACCCGTACCCGCCGTTCGAATCCCCCCGTCACCGCAGCCCCCTCACCTCACACAACCGCCCCCCAGGTCACACACCCACCCCCGCAAAGCACCCCCTCAAGCCACCCGCGCCTCCGCCAGCGCGGCCAGCGCCCGGCGGGCCACCTCCTCCCCGATGGGCAGCGACGCCGTGGCGGCGGGCGACGGCGCGTTCAGCACGTGCACGAACGGACCCGAGCCCGCGAACAGGAAGTCGTCCACCAGCGTGCCGTCCGGCAGCACCCCCTGCGCCCGCACCCCGGCCGGCGCCGCCACCAGGTCATTCGGGCCCACCTCGGGCAGCAGCCGCCGCACCTCGTCCACGAACGCCCGCTTCGACACCGAGCGGCGCAGCTCGCCCACCTCGTGCCGCCAGTGCCGGCGGGCGATCCGCCACGCCCCGGGGAACGCCAGCAGGTCGGCCACGTCCCGCGGACTCGCCCGCAGCCGGGTGTAGCCCTCCCGGGACAGCGCGGGCACCGCGTTCGGCCCGGCGTGCACCCCGCCGTGCACGTCCCTGGTCAGGTGCACCCCGAGGAAGGGGAACGCCGGGTCCGGTACCGGGTACACCAGGCCCCGCACCAGGTGGCGGGCGTGCTCGGCCAGCTCCCAGTACTCCCCGCGGAACGGCACCACCCGCATCCCCGGCTCGTCCCCCGCCATCCGCGCCACCCGGTCGCAGTGCAGCCCCGCGCAGTTCACCAGCACCCGCCCGCGCAGCTCGCCCGCGGTCGTCTGCACCACCACGCCCTGCCCCAGGCGGGCGATCTCCCGCACCTCCGTCCCGTACCGCAGCTCGGCCCCGCCCAGCTCGGCGAGCGCGGCCAACGTCCGGGCGACGGCCGCGAAGTCGCAGATCCCCGTGGTGCCGACGTGGATCGCGGCGAGCCCACGCACATGCGGCTCGTACTCGGCGATCTGCGCGGGCCCCAGCTCCCGCACCGGGATCCCGTTCTCCCGGCCGCGCTGCACCAGGGCGTGCAGCCGGGGCAGCTCGGCCCGCTCGGTGGCCACGATCAGCTTGCCCGTGACCTGGTGCGGGATGTTGTGCTCGGCGCAGAACTCCACCATCCGGGCCGCGCCCCGCACCGCGAACCGGGCCTTGAACGAGCCGGGGCGGTAGTAGATCCCGCTGTGGATCACCCCGCTGTTCCGCCCCGTCTGGTGGAGCGCGGGCGCGTCCTCCTTCTCCAGCACGGCGACGGAGGTGCCGGGCGCGGCCCTGGTGATCGCATGGGCCGTCGCCAGGCCGACGATGCCGCCGCCGACCACCAGCACGTCGTAGCCGTACCCCACCGGCTCACCCCACTTCTCGCCCGTCCCCCGGCACTCTCCCTACCCATCCTGACGCCCACCACCGACATCGGGCCGGGGCCCGCCCGGCGCCGGGCGGGCCCCGGCCCGGTGCCGGGAGGGGAGGCGGTCCCGGGCGGCGGACCCGGGCGGGCGGGAGGAACCCTCAGGCGGGCGCCGCCACGAGCAGCGGCCTGGCCCGCTCCCGCAGCTCCATCACCCGCGGCTCGTTGCTGTACGGCTCCAGGCGGTGCAGCAGGTCGCGGACGTACTCCTGGGTGCGCGCGGAGCTGATCCGGCCCGCCACCTCCAGCGCCCGGGTGCCGACCGCGCAGGCCGCGTCCAGGTTGCCGGACTCCAGTTCGGCCACCGCGGACACCACCAGGCGCAGGCCGTGCGAGCGGCGGAACTCCTCCGTCGGGTTGGCCAGCGCCTTCTCGGTGAACCGCCGCACCTGCGTGGGCATCCGCAGGTCCCGGTAGCACTCGGCCGCGTCGGCGGCGAGCCGGTCGTAGGAGTAGAACGCCAGCCAGGACGGGTCCTGGTCGCCGGAGCGGGAGCGCTCCAGGTGGGTCTCGGCCCGGCCTATCGCCGTGCCGCAGGCCGCCGCGTCCCCGGCCTTGGCGTGCGCCCGCGCCTCCACCAGGTGGAAGAAGCTCATGGTCCGCGAGGTGGCCAGGCCCCGGTTGCGCTCGATCGCGGCCTGCGCCAGGTCGATGCCCTCGTCGGCGAAGCCCCGGTAGGTCGCCTGGAGGCTCATCGACGCCAGCACGTACCCGCCGAGCGGCACGTCGGCCGCCGCCCGCGACAGCCGCAGCGCCTGGATGTAGTACCGCTGCGCCGCCTCCTGCTGCCCGGTGTCGAACGCCATCCAGCCGGCCAGCCGGGTCAGCTCCGCGGTGGCGCCGAACAGCGAGCGCCCCACCTCGTCGCTGTACGAGCCGAGCAGCAGCGGCGCCGCCTCGACCCGCAGGCACTCGGGCACCATGCCCGAACGCCAGTCGCCGCCGCCGTACTTGCTGTCCCAGCGCCGCGCGTCCTCGGCGGCCTCCCGCAGCTTGCGCACGTCGCTGTGGCCCACGCGCCGGGAGGCCTGGTCCGCGCCGCGGCGGGCCACGGAGCCGTCGGCCGGGCTGATCAGCCAGCGGGAGGCCGGGATGGCGTACGCGGTCACCGCGAACGAGCCCGCCAGGAAGTCGCGCCGCCCGGCCAGGTCCAGCCGCCACAGGTCGGTGGCGCTGCGCACCGCCTCCCCGACGCCGCGCGGGAACTCCAGGCCCACCTCGGGCGCCGGGTCGGCGTCCGCCAGGCCGATCTCGTGCAGCGGGACGGGACGGCCGAGCTTGGCGCCGATGGCCGCCGCGATCAGGTGGGGGGCGGCGCCCTGCGGGATCATGCCCTTGGTGACCCAGCGGGCCACCGACGTCTTGTCGTAGCGGAGTGTCAAGCCTCTTTGCGCGCCAAGGTCGTTGACCCGGCGGGCGAGCCCGGCGTTGCTGATTCCGGCCAGGGCCAGCATGGCCCCGAGTTTCTCGTTCGGCCCACGCGCGCCTTTGTTCATGACGACTCCTCGAACCGCTTCCGGCGCCGAGCACCGGCAGCGCACGTGAACGAGCCGCGGCGGTGGCACGCGGATCCACCCTGCCCAGCCATCTGCCCAGCCACCCCCTCGGCGCCCATGCCGCCATCCCGGCTGGCCCCGGCCCCGTGACGGCCCCGCCCTGCCGGCCGCGGGTCCGCGCGGCCGGTGTCCTCGAGAGCGCGGAACCGGGGTGCCGGGAAAAACCGTGCTCGGGTTCCACCCAGCGTAGTTCGCCACATCCCGACCGTTAAGAGCCAGTGTTCCGTATGGCGAGATCTCATGCCTCGTGGCGAGGCTGGCCGCATGCGCGTGCTCCCGTCATGTGCTCGTGCGCCCGTGTGTGCGCTCTGCCGTGGCCCGTCGGGGAGCGCTTCCCTGTACGCGTGGGTCGGCCTGCCGTGAGGTCCGCGCCTGGCGGGCGGCGCGGCGGGCCGGGGGACACCGCCGTCACAATCCCCGCGGGCGGCGGGACCGGTCCGGGGGGCGTGCGGACGCTCCCCGGACTGTGGCCCGCCCGGCTGCGCTCCTGAAAAGCCGGGCATGTCCCTTGACAACGATGGCGCGAATTCACCGCCGCGCCAAGACAGTTCTGCCAGGAAGTCGCCCGGGGGACGCGGTCCGTGCGCCGCCGTCCCGCGGGCGGGCGGGCGCCACGCCGGGCGGCCCGGCTCCGGCCGAGCCGGAGTCGAGCGGCGCTCCGCGCGGCGGCGAGCCGCGGCACCGGCGCGCCACCGGGCGGCGGCACCCCGGCGCGCCCGGCCCCCGCAACCGCCGCCGGAAGCGGGCGGGACGCGGCCCACGGGCCGTCAAGTCCCTCTCCACCAGCGGGAAGACGCGCCTCCGCGAAGGAGCGCACACGATCGACACCCCGCGCGGCCCCACCCGGCCGCGCAGGCTCGCCGGCCCGCGAGCACGACCCCGGGCCGCGCAGGGGACGGCCCGTTCGAAGGCCGGTCCTCCACTTGGCATGTGCCACCACACGGCCCAACTACCGCCCTTTGCGCCCGCCCTCTGGCACCATGTTCGAAGACGTCACCGGCGGTCCGGGCAGGTCGGGCTCCGGTTGTCCACGGCCTGTGGAGGCGGCATGCGGTGGTTGGTGGGGTGGAGCGGGGCCGCCCCGAGCCTCGGTCCGGTCCCCGGCCACTCGGTCCGCCCGGTCGGCGCGCAGTTGCTGTGGGACGGGCCCGACCCCCTGTGGGCCGTGGGGGACTGGCGGCCCGACGAGATCCGGGTGATCGAGGCGGAACCCCACAAGCCGGCGCACAACGGCGCGCGCAAGGCGAGCCGGGTCGCCCCCGTACGCCTTGCGATTCTCGGCCGCTGCCGCGCCACCGACTCCGAACTCCGCCTCGGCCTGCACACCGCCAGGGGCGGTGCGCTGCGGCATCTCACCACCTGGCCGGGCAGCTACACCGCCGTCGTCCAGCAGGGCCGCCGGATCACCGTCCTCGGCGACCTGGCTGGCGCACGCCCGGTGTTCCACACCCCGTGGTCGGGCGGGACGGCGTACGCCACGGCGGCCCTGCCGCTCGCGGACCTGGTCGAGGCCGGGCTCGACGTCACCTACCTCGCCGCCCTCCTTGCCTGCCCCGACTCGCCCGAGGCCCTGCTGGACGGCACCCCGTACGTCGGGGTGCGCCGCGTCCCCCCCGGCCGCGCCCTGGTGCTGCGCGAGGGCGCGCCGCAGATCGCCGGGTACGAGCCCGCCGCCTCCCTCGCGGGCGGCTCCACCCCGCGCTCGGTCGACGAGGCCGTCGAGGCGATCAGGGACGCCCTGGTGGAGTCGGTGCGCGCCCGCCTCAGCGCCCCCCGCTCGGTGCCCATGGCCGACCTCGGCCCCACCCCGGGCATCGGCGCCGACCTCTCCGGCGGCAGCGCCTCCGCGACGCTCGCCCTGCTCGCCGCGGGACTGCCCGGCGCCCCCGGCATACCCGGCGCGCTGTCCGCCGCGGGCGAGCGGCTGCTCGCCGTCACCTTCAACGACATGTCCACCGGCGCCGTCCAGGACCGCGAGGCCGAACTGGAGCGCGCCCGGCGCATGGCGGCCGACCCCAGACTGCGGCACATCGTGGTGCCCGGCGGCGCCGAGGCGCTGCCGTACGCCGACCTCGACCACGGGCCCCTCACCGACGAGCCGGGCCCGTGCCTCGTCATCACCGGCCGCGTCCGCCGCCGCCTGGCCGCGGGCGGCACCGACCACCTCGTCGGATACGGCGCCCGGCAGGTCCTCGACGCCCACCCGGCCCGCCTCGCCGACCTGCTGCTCGACCGGCGCCGCCGCTCCATGCTGCGCCCGGCCGCCGCGCTGGCCCGCGCCGACGGCGGCTCGGCCCGCTCCGCCCTCATACCGTTCTCCGTGTACCGCGCCGCCCGGCGCCTGGCCCGCACCCCCTACCAGGACGGCGTGCGCGAGGCCGCGCGGCGGCTGCTGGAACGCGGCTTCGCCGAGCCCCGCGAGATCGGGCCCGCCCTGGAGGCGTCCCTGGAGGCGCTCAGTTGGTGCCGCCCCGGGCCCGCCGCCCGCTGGCTCACCGGCGAGGCCCTGGCGGAGGTGTCGGGGCGGCTGTCCGAGGCGGCCCGCGGCCCCGGCCCGGTCGAGCGCCCCGGCGCCCGCCGCGCCCGCGCCGCCCTGCACCGGCAGGCCGCCGACCACCGCGTCTTCGAGCAGGCCGCCGAGGTCCAGGGCCAGCGGCTGCACGCGCCGTTCCTCGACAACCAGGTGGTGCGGGCCTGCGCCGACCTGCCCGAGCCGCTGCGGGTACAGCCCGGCGCCCGCGCCGCCGTCCTGCGCGCCGTCCTCGCCGGCTCCGGCATACGCGAGCTGCCCGACGGCTGGGGCGCGACCAACCACGCCTCCACCGCCACCGCCCAGCGCGCGGGCCTGCGCACCGCCGTGGACGGCCTGATGGACATGTTCCAGCGGCCCCTGCTCGCCGACGCGGGCCTGATCGAGTCCCACGTCGTGCGCGACGCCCTCACCCAGGCGGCGAACGGCGCCCCGCTGCCGCTGGACGGCCTCGCGCAGATCGTCGCCACCGAGGTGTGGCTGGAGCGCCTGCTGGCCCGCCGCGGCTCCTGCTGGACCGGCGCCGACGCCCCCAGGCAGCGCGCCGTCGCGGGAGTGCGCCGCCAACCCCTGTGAGCGCCCCCGCACCCCGCCGCGCCGCCTCGCCCACAATGGACCGGTGCGGTATCTGATCCTCGGGGCGGCCCAGGCCCGCGCCGCCGACGGCACGGCCGTCCCCCTCGGCGGCGCCCGCCTGCGCGCCCTGCTCACCGCGCTCGCCCTGCGCCCCGGCCGCGCCGTCCCCGCGGACACCCTCGTCGACGACATCTGGGGCGACGACCCGCCGCGGGACCCGGCCGGCGCCCTCCAGGCCCTGGTCTCCCGGCTGCGCCGCGCCCTCGGCGCCGACGCCCTCACCGCGGACCCCGGCGGCTACCGGCTGCACGCCCGGCCGGACGACGTCGACCTGTACGCCTTCGAGCGGCTCACCCGCGACGGCGGCCGCGCCCTGGCCGGCGGCGACCCCGCCGCGGCGCTGCGGCTGCTCGACGAGGCGCTCGAGCTGTGGCGCGGCCCCGCCCTCGCCGACCTCCCGGACCGCGCCCGCGCCGCCGCCCGCCCCGACGCGCTGCGCCTGACCGCCCTGCACCGCCGCGCCGAGGCAGCCCTGGCCCTGGGCCGGCACACCGAGGCGCTGCCCCGACTGGAGGAGCTGGTCGCCGAGCACCCCCTGCACGAGCCGCTGCGTGCCCTGCTGATCCGCGCCCTGCACGCCTGCGGCCGCGGCGCCGACGCCCTGGCCGCCTACGAGGACGCCCGCCGCACCCTCGCCGAGCGCCTCGGCGCCGACCCCGGCCCGGACCTGCGCGCCCTGCACCGCGACCTGCTCGCCACCGCCTCGCCGCCCGACCCGCCCCGCCCCCGCGCCGGCAACCTCAGGGCCCGCCTGACCAGCTTCGTCGGCCGCGAAACCGAACTGGCCGCCCTCGCCGACGACCTCCCGCACACCCGCCTGGTCACCCTCACCGGGGCCGGCGGCTCCGGCAAGACCCGCCTCGCGGAGGAGGCCGCCCGCGCCGCCGCGGAACGCTTTCCCGACGGCGCCTGGATCGCCGAGCTGGCCCCCCTCGACCACCCGGCCGCCGTGCCCGGCGCCGTCCTGAGCGCCCTCGGCGGCCGCTCCACCGCCCTGTACACCTCCTCGCCGCGCGAGCCCCGCCCCGCCGAGGCCGCCGACACCACCGCCCGCCTGGTCGAGCACTGCGCCAACCGCCGCCTGCTGCTGGTCGTGGACAACTGCGAGCACCTGGTCGCGGCCGCCGCCCGCCTGGTGGAGACGCTGCTGGCCGCCTGCCCCGGCGTCACCGTCCTGGCCACCAGCCGCGAACCCCTGGGCGTGCCGGGCGAGGCCGTGCGCCCTGTCGAGCCGCTGCCCCAGGCCACGGCGCGGCGCCTGTTCACCGAGCGCGCCCGCGCCGCGCGCCCCGCGCACGACCCCGAGCGGGACACGGCGGCCGTCGCCGAGATCTGCCGCCGCCTGGACGGCCTGCCGCTGGCCATCGAGCTCGCCGCGGCCCGGCTGCGGGTGCTGACCCCGCGCCAGATCGCCGACCGCCTCGACGACCGGTTCCGCCTGCTCACCGGCGGCCACCGCACCGCCCTGCCCCGCCAGCAGACCCTGCGCGCCGTGGTGGACTGGAGCTGGGACCTGCTCACCGCGCCCGAGCGCACCCTGCTTCGCCGCCTGTCCGTCTTCTCCGGCGGCTGCCACCTCGCCGCGGCCGAGGCCGTCTGCGCGGGCGAGGACATCGACCGCGCGGACGTCCTGGACCTGCTCGGCGCGCTCGTCGACAAGTCCCTGCTCGTCGCCGAGCAGCCCCGCGAGGTGCCCGAGGACGGCGTCCGCTACCGGATGCTGGAGACCATCCACAGCTACGCCGCCGAGCGCGCCGCCGAGGACCGCGCCGACGCCGAGCGCACCGCGCGCCGCCACACCGCCCACGTCCTCGACCTGGTGCGCACCGCCGACCCGCGACTGCGCGGCCCCGGCCAGTTGCGCTGGATCGCCCGCCTGGAGGCGGAGCACGACAACGTGCGCGCGGCCCTGCGCCGCTGCCTGGACGCCCGCGCCGAGGAGGCGGCGCTGACGCTGGTGAACGGCATGGCGTGGTTCTGGACGCTGCGCGGCTACCGGGACGAGGCCGTGGCCTGGCTGCTGGAGACCACCGCCCTGTCCGCCGCGCGGGACGCCCCCGGCCCACCGCCCGCGGAACCGGACGCCCCGCTGTACTGGCCGCGCCTGGACGCCTGGCTGTTCCTGCTGTTCACCGCCATGGAGGCGCCCACCGAGGCGGAGCGCGCCGGCCTGTCCCTGCGCGCGCTGGCCCGCACCCTGGTCGCGGCCTACGACCGGCCAGGCCCGCAGTCCGCCCGGATGCCCGGCCTGGTGTGGCCGTTCACCGGGTTCTTCCTCGCCGAGCGCTTCGACATCGCGGCCCTGGACCGCCTGGTCGCCAACTGCCGCCGCCACGGCGGCCGCTGGGAGCTGGCCATGGCGGTGATGTTCCGGTGCGCCATCCTCACCGACGGGCACGGCGGCCTGGAGCGCGGCGCCCGCGACCTGGCGGAGGCCGAGGCGCTGCTGGAAGGCGTCGGCGACCTGTGGTCCCGGGCCCAGTTGCTCGGGGCGCGCGCCGACATCGACGCGGCGCGCGGGAACTGGGCGGCGGCCGCGGAGAGCCTGACGGAGGCCGTCGGCATCGCCGAGCGGCTGGGCGCCGCCCAGGAGCGGGCCCTGCTCACCGCCCGGCTCGCCGACGTGGCGCTGCGCCGCGGGGACGTGGCGGCCGCGGAGAAGACCGCGCTGCTCGCCGAGGGGTACGCCGAGCGGTGCGGGGCCTGGGACCCGCGCAACTACGCCCGCCAGGTGCGCGCCTGTGTGGCGCTGTACCGGGGCGAGACCGCCCTGGCCCGGCGGCTCGCCGACGCCGCCCGCCGGGACCTGGGCCGCGGCACCCCGCCACCGATCTTCCACGTGGCCGCGCACGGCCTGTCGGGCCGGATCCGGGTGGCCGAGGGCGACCCGGCGCGGGGCTTGGCCGAGTGCTGCGCGGGCCTGCGCGTCGCCCAGCGCAAGCGCTGCGACGAGCGCCTGTACGCCGCGGTGCTGGAGTGGGCGGCGCTGGCGTGCGCCGCGTCCGGCCGCCCCGGCACCGGCGCCCGCCTGCTGGGCGCGGCGACGGCGCTGCGCGCCGGGCTGCCCAGACCGGCCCCCGAGGCCAGGGACGCCGAAGCGGTGCGGGCCGCCGCCGAGGCCGCGCTGGGCCGCGACGCCCTGGAGCGGGCGCTCGCGGAGGGCGCGGCACTGGACCGGCGGGAGGCGCTCGCCCTGGCCGAACGGGACCTGGCCGCCCTCGACGCCGCCTGACCGGCCGTCCGGCGCCGCGCACCCGCCCGACGGCACGGCGAACCCCCGGCCGGCGGCGCCGTGGCGCCACCGACCGGGGGAGGGCTCACCGCCCGGCTCGCCGCGCTACGTCACCGACTGCGCCAGCAGCGGACCGGAGTCCGCCCGGTGCGTCCGCGCCCGCAGCCCGTCGAGCAGGATCTCCAGCACCCGCGCCGACGCCGCGGCCTGCTGCGCCGCGTCCGGAAGCGAGGGCGCCGCCGTCGCGATGACCAGCAGGACGTCCGCGACGGTCACGTCCGGCCGCAGCAGGCCCTGACCGCGGGCCCGCTCCACCATCTGCCCGACCACGTCGAGCAGCTCGGCCGCGCCGCAGGACGGCTCGGGCGGCGCCTGCGGCACCTCACCGGGCGAGTCCTGCCGCTGCTGCGGCATCAGCCCCGCGGCCGCGGAGGCCGGCGGACCCGCCGCCACCTCGCCCGCGGAACCGGCACGCAGCACCTGCGGGGGCAGCAACCTGCCCGCGCCCGAGCCCACCGCGTACCTGAGGAACCGCGTGAGCGCCGCCCACGGGTCCTCCTCCTGCACCAGCGCGGCGCGGGCCTGCTCGGTCAGCCGCGCCGTCTCCTCCTCGGCTATCCGCCGTACCAGTACGTCCTTGCTGGGAAAGCGCCGGTAGACGGTGCCCACACCGACCCTCGCCCTTCGCGCCACATCTTCCATCGGCGCGCCGTAGCCCAGCTCGCCGAAGACCTCTCTAGCGGCACGCAGAACGTGCTCCAGATTGCGTTGGGCATCCACCCGGAGGGGCGTCGCGCGCCCGCTCCCCTGTCCGCCACCCGCGACCGAAGCAGCTGCCACCACTGCTGTCTGCCATTGAGGGTCCGAAATTCGCATACTGCCCCCGAAAATGCAGTCTCCCCCCGGAGACTCCCCACCCCGTATGTCGATGGGCTCTTGGCGCGCCACCGACCGGGGTACGAACATAGTTCAGCACTGGACGAGAAAGAAGAGGGCGGGGCATATACGTGCCCAAAGGGCGCGCGGGAAATCAGGCACCACGGCCGCGCGCTCCGCCACGCCCCCCGAACGGACTACACCCACACGGGCCCGCCCCGGCACCGCAGCCACGGCCGCCACCACGCCCGTGACCTGCCGCTCCGCCGCCCGGAGCGCCCCGGGCCGGCCACCGCCGCCGACCGCAGTTCCGCGAGACCTGTAGACAAACGTCTGTCTGGCAGGGCGTCATGGAACAGTGGAACAACCCGCACGCATCCTCGTCGTCGGCGGCGGCTACGTCGGGATGTACACCGCGTTGCGCCTCCAGCGGAAGCTCAGGCGCGGCGAGGCGCACATCGTGGTGGTCGAACCGCAGCCCTACATGACCTACCAGCCGTTCCTCCCCGAGGCGGCCGCCGGGGCCATCTCCCCGCGGCACGTCGTGGTGCCCCTGCGTCGCGTCCTGCCCCGGTGCGAGCTGATCATCGGCGAGGTGCGCGGGGTGGACCACGCCGGGCGGGTGGCCACCGTCTCCACGCTCGCCAGCGAGGAGGACGGCTCGGGGCCCGTGGAGGTGCCCTACGACGTGCTGGTGCTCGCGCCCGGCTCCGTCTCGCGCACCCTGCCCGTCCCCGGGCTCGCCGAGCACGGCATCGGCTTCAAGACGGTCGAGGAGGCCATCGGGCTGCGCAACCACGTGCTCGAGCAGATGGACATCGCCTCCTCCACCCGGGACGCGGACGTGCGCGACGCGGCGCTCACCTTCGTCTTCGTCGGCGGCGGCTTCGCCGGCGTGGAGGCCCTCGGCGAGCTGGAGGACATGGCCCGCTACGCCTCCCGGTACTACCACAACGTCTCCCCTGAGGACATGCGCTGGGTACTGGTCGAGGCCAGCGACCGCATCCTGCCCGAGGTGGGCACCGAGATGGGCCGCTACGCCCTCAGCGAGCTGCGGCGGCGCGGCGTCGACGTGCGGCTGGAGACCCGCCTGACGTCCTGCGAGAACCGCGTCGTCGCCCTCGACGACGGCGACCGCCTCACCAGCCGCACCCTGGTGTGGACCGCGGGCGTCAAGGCCCACCCGGTGCTCGCCGCCACCGGGCTGCCGCTGGACGGGCGCGGACGGCTCAGATCCACCGCCACCCTCCAGGTCGAGGGCGTCGAGGACGCCTGGGGCGCGGGCGACGCCGCCGCCGTGCCCGACCTCACCAGACCCGGCGAGCTCTGCGCCCCCAACGCGCAGCACGCCGTGCGCCAGGCGCGGGTCCTGGGCGACAACGTCATCGCCCGTCTGCGCGGCGAGGCGCCCAGGGAGTACCGTCACTCCTACGCGGGCTCGGTGGCCACTCTCGGCCTGCACAAGGGCGTGGCGCACATCTACGGCCGCAAGTTCACCGGCTGGCCGGCCTGGTTCACCCACCGGACGTACCACCTGAGCCGGGTGCCCACCTGGAACCGCAAGGCGCGCATCCTGGCCGAGTGGACCCTGGCCGGGCTCTTCAAGCGGGAGATCGTGTCGCTGGGCTCGCTGGAGCACCCCCGCGCCGAGTTCGAGACCGCCGCGGGCGGCACCCCCACCCCACCGCCGAACAACCCTTCGACCCCCTGAACCGTCCCCACACCGACCCCCGCCGGGCCGACCCGCCCGCGACACCCCAGTTGTGCCGGGTGTCGGAGCGATCGGCCACACTGAGTACGTGACCATGCGCGCACCCGTACCTGCACAGAGTGACAATCGCGAGGAATCGGACGTTTGAACCTCACGCGTTGGAGCGCCCGGCTCCCCGGAACACAGCGCCGCGGCGCCGCGGCGTCCCGCACCGACCAGCGAACGGCACCGTCCGGCGTGCCGGCGGCCCGGGGCGAGCAGGGCGCCCGCGGGCCGCACCCCGCCGACGGCGTCTCCGTCCACGACGTACTGGGCCAGGTCCCGGCCCTCATCGCGGTCACCTACGGCCCCGCCCACCGCGTCGGCTACGTCAACGGGGCGTACGCCGAGGTCTTCGGCCCCCGCGGCACCGGCGCCCCGGCCCGCGACGCCCTCCCCGAGCTGGCGGAGCTCGGCCTGCTCCCGCTGATGGACCAGGTCTACCGAAGCGGCAGGCCCCGCACGGTCAAGGCCCGCCGCGTCACCTACGCCGCGCCCCGCGGCCCCGGCGCCGACCAGCCCGGCAGGCGCCCCGACCGGGAGGGGGCCGAGCCGCGCCACGGCTACTTCACCTTCGTCTGCACCCCGATCCGCCCCGGCCAGCACCCCGGTGACGCCCTCGCCGACGTCCCCCTGCCGCCCGTCCCCCTCGACGGCGACGCGCCCGAGCCCGAGCCCGCCGAGCCGCCTGCCGAGCCGCCCGCCCGCCGCGGCCTGCTGCGCCGCCGGGGCCCCGCCGGGGGCCGCGCCGCCGACGTCCGCGGCGTCCTGGTCTTCGGAGCCGACGTCACCGACCAGGTGCAGGCCGCCGACCGGCTGCGGGAGAGCGAGCGCCGCCACCGCGAGGCCGCCGTCACCCTCCAGCGCAGCCTGCTCCCGGAGGAGCTCGAGCAGCCCGACGACCTGCGCGTCGCCGCCATCTACCAGCCCGGCGGCGCCGACACCGCGGTCGGCGGCGACTGGTACGACGTCATCACCCTCGGCGGCGGCCGCACCGCCCTGGTCATCGGCGACGTCATGGGCCGCGGGGTGCGCGCCGCCGCCGTCATGGGCCAGTTGCGCACCGCCGTCCGCGCCTACGCCCGCCTCGACCTGCCGCCGCACGAGGTCCTGCAACTGCTGGACGGCCTCGCCGCCGAGATCGACCCCAACCAGATCGCCACCTGCGTCTACGCCGTCCACGACCCGAACGAGTCCCGCCTGGTCTACGCCTCCGCCGGGCACCTGCCCGTCCTCATCCGCGACGCCGACGGCACGGCGCGCCGCGGCCTGGAGGAGTCCGGCCCGCCCCTGGGCACCGGCGGCTGGCAGCACACCTCGGGATCCATCGCCCTCGGCCCCGGCGCCACCGCCGTCCTCTACACCGACGGCCTGGTCGAGCGCCGCGGCCAGGACCTGGACGACGGACTCGGCGCCCTCACCGACGCGCTCGCCGGCGCCACCGGGCCGCCCCAGGTCATCTGCAACCGCCTGCTGCGGGCGCTGGGCATCAGCGCCGACCACGACGACGACGTGGCGGTGCTCGTCCTCCAGTTGCCCGCCCGCGAGGGCGCCGACGCCGAGCTGTTCCGCAACGCCTCCCTCGACCTGCTGGGCGGAGTCGAGGCCGCCCCGCGCGCCCGCGCCTTCGCCTCCGGCGTGCTGGCGAGCTGGCGGTTCACCGACGAGCTGCGCGACCTGGGCGTCCTGGCCGCCAGCGAACTGGTCGCCAACTCCCTCCAGCACGGCACCCCGCCGATGCGGCTGCGCCTGCGCCGCACCGACCGCCGGCTGATCATCGAGGTCACCGACGGGGACGAGCACCTGCCCCGCCGGGTCCGCGCGGAACCGGCCGACGAGAAGGGCCGCGGCATCTCCATCGTGGCGACCATCGCCTCGAACTGGGGCTGCCGCCGCACCCCGGACGGCGGCAAGGCCGTCTGGTGCGAGTTCGCCCTGCCCCAGCGCTGAGCCGGGCGGCCCCACCTCCCCGGGGGCGGGGCCGCTCCCTCACACCGCGGCCGCCACCCGCCCGGCGGCCACGTCCACCGGCTCCACCGGCGCCGCGTTGTCCTGCCGCGCCGTGAGCCGCCGCGCGAGCCCGAGCCCGAGCACCGTCACCAGCACCGAGCACCCCACCAGCCCGACGATGTAGGGGCCGAACAGCGCGGCACCCGCCAGCGCCCCGCCCACCGCGGGCCCCACCGCCAGCGCCAGTTGCTTCACCAGCGCGAACGCCGCGTTGTACTGGCCCAGCATCGAGGCGGGCGCCAGCTCGGCGACCAGCGGCCCCAGCGTCGGCGACAGCAGCGCCTCGCCGATCCCGAACAGCGCGTATGTGCTGATCAGCGCCAGCGTCGCCACCTCGCGCCGCTCGTGCAGCAGCCCGGAGACCCCGGCCAGCACCCACGCCACGGCCCACACGGCCCCGACGGCGGCGATCACCCGGCTGCGCCTGGCCCGCTCCACCGGCCGCAGCACCAGGAACTGCGCCACCACGATCGCGGCGGTGTTCGCGGCCAGCGCCACGCCCAGCATCGCCGGCGAGATCCGGGTGACCTCGGTGGCGAACGCCGCGAGCCCCGACTCGAACTGCCCGTAGCAGGTGAAGAACAGCACCGCGCCCAGCACGCACACCCACACCATGGCCCGGTCCCCGGCCAGCGCCCGCCAGCCCCCGCCGGGCGAGGCCGAGGGGGCGGGCCCGCTCAGCCGGGCCCCGCCCGGCAGCCGCACCGTCCCCGCGACCGCGCCCAGCACCAGGAACATCGCCGCGTCGATCGAGAACAGCAGGGTGAACGTCTCCGGCCGCGAGGTGTCCACGATCAGCCCGCCCAGCAGCCCGCCGACGCCGAGCCCCAGGTTGTTGAGGAAGAACTGCGTGGCGAACGCCCGCGAGCGGGTCGCGCTGGTGGAGCACCACACGATCAGCGTGGCCAGCGCGGGCTGGATCACCGCCATCCCGGCGCCGATCAGCACGGCGGCGAGCAGCACCAGCGGCGCGGTCGTCGCCATGCCGAACCCGAACGCGCCGAGCGCCGCCGCCACCGCCCCCGCGAGCAGCACCGGACGCGGCCCCCGCCGGTCGATGGCCCGCCCCACGAACGGCAGCACCGCCAGCGCGGAGACGGCCACCGCCGAGAACACCGCCCCCGCGGTGCCGGCCCCGATGCCCCGCACATCGGAGACGTAGACGAACAGGAACGGCACGGTGAACCCGTTGCCGAACGCCCCCAGCGCGTTGCCGACCTGCACACGGCGCAGCGCCCCCTCCAGCCGGATCACTCCCCACCTCTTCCCACAGAGCTAAACACTTCAGACCTAAACTTCACCTCTAAACTCTACACGCCCGTAGACTTAAGCTCGAACGAGTCCCGTGGCATACTCGCGCCCATGACCTCACCCTCCGCCGACCCGACAGGTCCGGTGGTGCCGGCCGAGCCCGACATCGACGAGCAGGTCGCCATCTACCAGCGCGAGTTCCCCGAGGTGGACCCCCAGGTGGAGACGATCGTCTCCGCCCTCTCCCGCCTGAACCGCCGCATGAACGTGGCCTACGGCCGCCAGCTCACCGCCCTCGGCATCACCAACGCCGAGTGGGAGGTCCTCAAGGCCCTGGTCCTCGTCGGCAGGCCCTACCGCCTCGGCCCCGGCGACCTCGCCAAGCGCCTGGGCCTCACCCCCGCCGCCATGACCCACCGCGTCGACCGGATGGTCGCCGACGGCCTGGTCACCCGCGCCCGGGACGAGAACAACCGCGTGCGCGTGAACATCGAGCTGACCGCCGAGGGCCGCGGCAAGTGGCTGGAGGCGATGCGCATGGCCGCCGTCTTCGAGGCCGACGTCGTCCAGGACCTCACCAACGAGGAGCGCGGCACCCTCGCGGCCATGCTCACCCGGATGCTGGTCCGGGTGGAGGCCGACCAGCCGGACGCCGGCGGCCGCCTCAGCGACCTCGACTAGCCGCCCCACCTGGACACTTGACTTGCCCCCCGGCGATGCGTACTGTTCTTCGAGTTGTCTCGGCGTGAGCAACGGACGCGGCGTCTCCGCGGCCGGTCCCCGGACAACCATTCCGAGATTCATTCGCTGGAACCCAGCAGATGCACGACGCCGTCGCGCACCTGCTTGCTTTCCCGTGCCTGAATTCCGGAATGAGCGGCGAATCCCGGCTCGATTTGAACCGGGCGGCGAGGATCCGCTAAAGTTTCACTCGTCGGAACGGGCGGCCAACCGCCCGGAAAGACAAAGCGCGAAAGACTCTGATAGAGTCTGGAGCACAACGAAGGGAAGCGCCCGGAGAGACCGGTGAAAGGGTCTCGAAGGAAGCGTCCGTTCCTTGAGAACTCAACAGCGTGCCAAAAATCAACGCCAGAAGTTGATACCCCCTCGACAGGGGCCTGTGGTTCCTGTCGGTTGGGTTCCTTTGAAAATCACAGCAGGACGCTGGCGGGGGTCGCCGTTTTCCCGGTGAC